>CAYQWH010000044.1:4316-12717 GCA_964421265.1 uncultured Oscillospiraceae bacterium
CATTGCCGCGCTGTACAAACTCCGTCATGGCGCACAATCCGCGCCGCGTCCGACAGTCGCTGTCAGCGGCCGCGCCGGACTATGTAACCTCAACCGGTCAGAGAATAGCGGCCTTCATGACGGCGGTCTCGCTGATCTCACCCTTCTTCAGTTCGGCAGTCAGCCGGCCTTCGCTGAGAACCAGGCAGCGGTCGGACATAGAGATAAGCTCCGGCATATCGGAGGAGACCATGACAATCGCCACGCCCCTGGCGGCCAGATCGCTGAGCAGTGTATAGAAGTCAGCCTTAGTCCCCACATCAATGCCCTTGGTCGGCTCATCCACGAACAGGATCTCCGGGTTGTTCAGCAGCCATTTGCCAAGAATGACCTTCTGCTGGTTGCCGCCGGACAGCGTAAACAGCTTGCTCTCCATGGACGGCGCCTTGATGAGCAAAGAGTCGAACTGCTTGCGCACTTCCTCCTTCTCCTTCGCGGCGCGCATGAATATCTTGCCGGAGAGCTGGTGCAGGGACGCCAGAGAAATATTTTCCCGGATAGACAGCATGGAAACAATGCCGCTCAGCTTCCGCTCCTCCGTGATCATGCCGATGCCGTGCCGGATGGCGTCGGTGGGCTTGTGAATCTCCACTTTTTCGCCTTTGATGTAGACTTCCTTGGTGACTCCCTTGTCATACTGGCCGAATATAGCGCCGATGGCCTCGGAGCGGCCCGCGCCAACCAGGCCGCCGATGCCCAGAATCTCCCCCTTGTGGACGGAGAATGAGACGTCGTTGACGATCATCTTGCCGGGCTTAGTGGGATGGGGCATGGACAGATGCTCCACACGGAGAACCTCATCCCCGATGGCGACCTCCTTTTTGGGGTACAGATTCTCCACCTTACGGCCAACCATGTCCTCCACCAGCGTATTCTGATCCACCTCATGGACGGAATAGCAGGATATGGTCTGCCCGTCCCGGATGACCTGCACGCGGTCACAGATCCGGTATATCTCATCCAGCTTATGGGAGATGTACAGGCTGGAGGTACCGCTCTTGCGCAAGCCGTCCAGAATATCCATCAGCGTATCCACCTCGTTGTCGGTCAGGGAGGATGTCGGCTCGTCCAGGATCAGGATCTGCGGCTTCTTCACATAAGCCCGGAGCAGCGAGATCATCTGCATCTGGCCGGAGTTCAGGTGACGGACGTGCTGCTTTGGCGACAGATACTCCATCTTCGCCAGCTTCAGCAGCTCTTCCGTGTCGGCATAGAGCTTTTTGTAATCCACAAATCCTTTTTTCATGGGCAGGTTGCCCACAAAAATATTCTCCGCGATGGAGCTGTCCAGCATCACATTGATTTCCTGATAGATCATCTCAATCCCGGCGGCCTGGGAATCGGCAACCTTGCCGAACACGACGGGCTGGCCCTTTATGTACAGTTCACCCTCGTAGGTACCGGCGGGGTAGGCCCCGGAGAGAACCTTCATCAGCGTGGATTTACCCGCTCCGTTCTCGCCGCAGACACCGAGGATCTCCCCCTCATTCAGCACGATATTAACATCCTTCAGGGCAACGACGCCGGGGAACCGTTTAGTCACATTTTTTACTTCAAGAAGCATACTCATATCAATATCCTCGCTTTTCCGCTATATCAGCGAGGCCCGTCACTGGCCGCCGATCCTGGCGCGGCGTACCTTGTCTATATACAGTGACAGAACCAGGATAGCCCCGAAGACCAGGTTCTGCCAATAGCTGGAGACCTGCATCAGAACCAGTCCGTTCTTGATGACAGCGATCAGGACGCAGCCAAGGAAGGAGCCGATCAGGGACCCGGAACCGCCGCCGACAGACGCGCCGCCGATAATCACAGCCGCCATAATGGTCATCTCAGTGCCCGTGCCTATGGTAGGCTGTGCGGAATTGTAACGGGAACAGTAGATAACGCCAACGAACGCGGCTGTGGCGGACAGCAGGATGCTGATAATATAGCGCACCTTGTGAACGTTGATACCGGCCAGGCGGGCGGTCTCCTCGTTGCCTCCTACGGCGCAAAGTTCGCGCCCATAGCGGGTATTTTTCAGAATAATCTGAAAGACAACGGCAAAAATAACAGCGATGATAACAGACCAGTATACGCCGCCTATATCTCCCTGCCCCAGCGCCTTGAACGCGTTGCTGGCGTTGCCAATCAGGGTGGGATCGCCGCGTGTATAGACCAGCAGAGCGCCGTCAATGACATAGCGCAGACCCAACGTGGCGATGAAGGCCTGCAGGCCGATGGTAACGGTCACGAAGGCTTTGAGGATGCCGCACAGGACCCCGGCCACGATAGCGCCAAGGATAGCGACAGGAACCGGAGCGCCGCCCAGCATCAAGGCCGCCGCCACGACGCCGCCCAGACTGGTGACCGCGCCGATAGTCAGATCCATGCCTCCGGACATCATGTTCAGTGTCAGAGGCGCGGCAATAATAAATGAATAGGAAGAATTCCGCAGCACATCCATGAGATTGGAAACGCGGAAAAACTTAGGTTCGACAATGCCAACGATGACAATCAGAATCACCAGCACCATAACGACTGCGGATTCGGGTATGCTCACCGCCCTATTGAGTAAGGATGGGCCTTTGGGTTTATCTTTCATATTTGTCTCTCCTCCAAGAAATCGGGGCCGGTAAACGGAATACCGCGTCTCTATCGGCCCCGATAGGCAATTTGTCAGGTTATCGCGTTCCGGGGACTCAGCCCAGATCTATATCGTTCTCCTCCGCGTAAGCGTCCACCTCTTCAGGACGGATCAGATAGCTTCCGGTGTCATTGGTGAAATCAGGCTGGGTGCCGTTGACGATTAACTCATAGGCCATCTTCACGGACTTATATCCCATGGCGTAGAAGTCCTGATTGATAGTGCCGTCCAGAGCGCCGGCCTTGACATAGTTCAGAATATCCGCGGAGGCGTCGATGCCGATGGTCAGCCATTCGTCCTCAAGGCCCTTTTCGTCCACATAGGAAGCCGCGCCGATAGTGGCCGCAGAGGAGTCCAGGCACACCACGGCGTTCAGCTCCGGACACGCGGTGGCCGTATCGCTGATGACCTGATTGGCGGTGGAGGCGGAGCCCTCGTCGAAGTACATTCCTAAGCAGGTAAGATTATCATAACCATCAAGAACTTCTATAAACGCGTTATACGTCAGGTTGGTAACCTCGCTGGCGTTGGAGCACAGGAACATCACCGTGTACTCGCCGCCATCCGCCAGTTCCGCGAGTGTCTCGCCAAACGTTTTGCCTATGTTCGTCTGATTCGTGCCGATATTGAAATCCACATACGCCTCGTCAAGATCCATCTGGACGGCAGCCGTCACGATCCCGTTCTCCTGGGCTTTGGTCAGGGACGGCCCGAACATCTCCTCAGACGGGAAGCAGCCGATGATGGCGTCAGCCTCCTGCGTGATCGCCTGATCCAGCAGAGACGCCATCTCCGTGACGCTGTTGCGCTCCACGGGCGCCAGGTACTGGCCTGAAATTCCCAACTCCTCGCAGGCGTCATTGAAGCCCTTTTCCGCGCGGCTCCAGGCGGCGCCGCCTGTCATCAGAGCGATAAAATAGAACTCCAGATCCTCGTCCTGGGAGGACGAGCCGCAGCCGGTCAGCATGGACACCACCATAGCGGCCGCCAGTAACAGGGTACACAGTTTTTTTGCTTTTCTTTTCATTTTGTAATCCTCCTTTTTTTGGGAAGCTCTGATTAAATCGGCAAGAGCTGGCGCGATGGATTTCCCGTCAGAAAAGGCGTATGTATACTTTGCGTGAGCAGCGCGTTTCCGGCGGAAAAACCCACCGTCCAGCCGCGGGCGATTTGTCCAGAAATTCCCCTGTGTGTTTTTCAAAAAACAGGTCTTTCGCACCTTTACCGGTTTTGTGATCATTTTATCATGCGGCGCCATCCGACACCATTACCATTCTATTAGAAGACATTGCAATTTATACACATTTTTCGTCTTTATTCACCATATATTTCAAAAAAGCGTTATGGAAACACCGCATAATGCAAACCAAGCTAAAGGTTGACATAATGTTCTCATAAATAAGCAAACAAGTATGCCCGCCCTGCGCGATGAGTTTGCGCAAGGCGGGCAAGGGAAACAGGATTTCTCGCGCGGACAGATCGCGCCGTTCCGCGTGGGACGGATCGCGACTATTCGGCCGTGCTGTTACAGAGGAGCGCTGGTGCTTCGAGCGTGGTGGTGGTCAGGAATCGGTACTGCTTCGCTAGGCCGTTCGGCTTAGCTTACCCTTCGCGGACAGGGAAAAATTTGTTGAAAATTATGTTGCGTTCCGGGCGAATACGTGTTATTATTGTTAAGGAATCTCTGATTAAATCGCCTGCGGCTGGCGGCGGGTATTTTCCGCCAGAAATGCGTTGCTCGAACTTGAAATACACAAAGTATTCCCGCGTTCTCGCGCCTTTTTTCTGACGCGAAACCCACGCTCTTGCCTATTTAATCAGAACTTCCTTAAAGTTGAAGTGTTCGCCCATTTGCGAAAAAGTACACTTTTTGATTAAGTAAGCGATGGAAGGAGGCGTAATCATATGAGCTGTTTAAACCGCGTCGTCAGATTGTACTCGTAGCAACAAATATCTTTCTCCATTTTTAAAGTTTTCAAGCACGATGGCAATTATTTACCACGTTTATTTGCTTGTATCGAGGATTACTCCCATTTACTTTCTCTGGAAATATATCAGCACGGTTTCTGCAGTCTTGTATATCGTCTACCTCGCAGGGACAGTGCTTTGTTTTGCGAAAAATAACCTGGTTCCCCCTTGACATTGCGTACTACTGAATGGCAATCAACTATTTGTCTCATCTTCAGTACGGAATTAACCTGAATCGAATTGCTAATATCGCGTTTTATAGCTTAATTGCCGGTCTCTTTATCGCGGCAACAAAATACAGTTCTCATTGGGCGCAACTCAAGAATCTGCATTTAGCAAGGCGGCACAATGCGCCGAAGCGGCCGTTAAGGCTCTTTCAAGCAAACCAAAAGAAGATATTCACTGCCCCAATTGCGGTAAATATAGCACAAGCATGAAGTTCTGCAATAACTGCGACCCCCCTATAAACCTTACAAGGAGGAAGAAAAATGTTTTGTCCTAAGTGCGGTAGTCAATTACCTGATAGCAGTAAATTCTGTAGCGTATGCGGTACAAAACTGACCGATAAGGCTCCAGAAGCTCAAGCCGAGCGGCAGGTGGGCGCCGCTTGGACGTCGATGCCTGTTGTACCCTCTGTCAGTATCACGAAGCCTGACCTCGTCCAGCCCAAGAAAAAATCTACCGGCAAGAAGATCATCGGTATCGCCATTGCGGTCATCGTCGTCATTATCGCTATTATTGGAGTGAAAACTCTGTTTTCCGGCTCCGACAGTGATAACGCTTATGCTTACCTCTCCGATGGGAAATACGAACTGATTACAAATCTCAGCAAAAATCAGACAATTGAAATCGCTTCGAGCAAGTCTGATAGCACCAGAGCTAATCTGCTGGCGTTTAGCCCTGACGGAAAGTATATCTATTACTATACAAAGTACGATAGCTATTCCGGAACCGGCTCTCTCTGCCGGGCAGAGTATGGCAAGCTGAAGGAGGATACCAGTAAAAACGACAAGTATATTGAGATCATCGCTACTAATGTTGCTTTAGGGTTCCGCTTCCTTGATGACGGTTCTCTGACTTACGAAATCGGCGATGGCACACTGTATTACTTTAATGTTAATGGTAAAGAAGCAACCCAGCTTGCTAAGGATGTAAGTTACTACTATACCTACGGATCTGAGCGCATTGCGTATGTTACAGGGAATTATACTGATGGATATACTCTTTATGGCGTGGTACTCAGTGACACCGACAATAAGATAAAACTCGCTTCTAATTTCGCTTATATCAGCAACGCCACTGATTTTGACAATATCCTGTACACTAAGAGTGAGGATGACGGTTCCGCAACTCTATATGTGGTTGGATTTAATAAAGAGGCCGAGAAGCTTAAAGAAAAGGTTAATATCCTGACTACTATTGATGGGAAGACATATTTTACAGCGGAGAACGGTGCCATGCTCAATCTCTATGATTTTGTAGAAGATGCCTACGCAGATTCTGACGCCGGAATTACTGAACCTGATACTGATAATTTTAGAATTCCTGAGTACAGCTACGAGATGGTGCATGGATCCGATTTGTCTGAAAGTGACTTTGATGAACTCTATACTACCTGCAGCAAGGATCTGTATTGGTATGGAGAGAGCACGTGGTGGTCTTACTCCATGGAGGAAGCGCTCGATAGGAATTGGGGCGATAACACTGATCAAATCCATGCGGCTACCCAGAGCTTTATCGACAGATTCGCCGGCACTGCCGACGAAAATGGTTATATTTTGGTTACTGATGAAGTAAAAACCGCTCTGCAAGAAATTCAGAAATGCGCTGATAACCCTGAGCAGGAGTGGCAGTGGCTGTGGCTTTGCTACAATAAATACCAATCCGGCACAACTATTGATTATGACGCGTACAATGCCGCATCGGACATATGGGATGAAGCAAGAAGCAGGATTGAAATGCGTGAAACTTTGCAGAACAAAGAAAACGACTACTCGGTTCATACGCTATACTGTTTTGATAATGGCTCTCTGACAACAATTAATGAAAACGTACTGAATACCAGAACCTATACAGGAGCAGTAGTTTTTAACACTACGGATCTTGTCTCCGAAACCGTTGAGCTTGAAAATGTATCCTCTACTTACGATGTCAGTAGCCTGTTTAGTATCAATAACGAAGCTGAGAATTACATTGTCCTATCGGATGGCACATCCTGCCGAATGTCTGTTAGCGCCGCAGAAAATTTTGCGGAGGCCTATGATAATGGTTTTGCTACCCTCTACTTCACGAATGAAGAAGTCTATTTGAGTGAAAGTAACGGCGCCTTGTCCATAGCCGCAATCAACGGCGGCGTTGTCGGTGACTTCACGTTTATTACTGATGATGCCGATGTTCTGACTATGGATGGCTCCACCTTGTATTATGCAAGTGGCTCCTATCTGAACAGCGATATGACCTACTGCGATTTGTATTCCTATAGCAACGGAACCAGTACTCGTCTGGCAAGGGATGTGATCCTCGATGGCCTCAATCTCTACAGTGACGGGGTAATCCTAGCCTATACTGGTTACAGAAGTTATTATGGATATGAGTTGACCATGATTGACTCCAATGGTGAGGTAACTCTTATTGGAGATAATATCACCCAGTATATCCGGGTCGATAAGTCTACACTGCTGTATATCTCTGATGACGATCTGTATTCCTACAACGGCAAGGAAAAGAATATGGTGCGGAGCGATGTAGATTGGTTCTGGAGCCAGAACTCAATGGATATCCTTCACACTTTCGGTTGGTACGATTATGACTATTACGAGTAACCGCTGATAGCTACTACCCGGAGGAGACGCGGAAATATGGCTTTTATGAATAATATGCGCGACAGGATGGATTCAAGCCATCCTGCCGCTCATCGCATAAGGCAGCAAAGAGGAAAGCGTATGACTGCGAACATTAAAGATACACAGCGTTGGCTTTATACGTATAAGCGCGAGCGGGACAGCGATGAGGAACTTCAGCGCTTCGTATATCAGACTGCGCTGAAGATACGAACGATGTCTATTTAAGGAATATCCCTAACCGTGTTTCTGCTGATGAATTGCTTGCGGAAACGGCGGTTTGCAATGAATTCTTAAATGGTAAAAAATCCTCCTGTTACTGTTTCGCGTTTCGCGCATTTGGGATAGAATCGGATAACGGTCAGAGATTTCTCTTTGTCAACAGTATCCCGCTCCGGGTCTGTCAGATTAAAGTCTTGCCAATGAACCGGTACTCACCCGCGGCACCACAAAACATTTGGGAATATCCCACAGTCGCGTTTTCTTGCTGCTCCACGATTTTTCGTGAAGCCAGCCCCACGCGGCAAGCCGCTTCGACAAAATGCAAAACCGCTATGCGAAATACGTATCAAAAAGAGACGCAGAAAATATACAGACTTTTCCGCAAACGTGAAGGGACGAAAAGAAGCCTGCCGCGCCAGGGCGTATCCGACGCTTTCGGGGCTTTGCGCCTGCGCGGTCACGACGCGATTACGGCGGAGGGACGGACGCGGACGCGAACCGGCATCCGCTCCGGCGGGGACAATGTGTCCGCTTCGCGGAAGACGGCGTTGGCGCGCCTGACGGAGCTTACCGCCGCGGCAGATTGCCTGACGCATCCGCGCCTTCTCTGCCGGGCGCGGAGGCTCTCTTCCGGCTGCCAAGGTGCGGAAAAACACAAAGCGAATTTGTAATTTGCTCTTGTTTTTGCCTCCGTTATGGCGTA
>CAYQWH010000045.1:0-12075 GCA_964421265.1 uncultured Oscillospiraceae bacterium
ACCCCCGACCTGCTGATTACAAATCAGCTGCTCTACCAGCTGAGCTACACCAGCACCTCCCGGAACATCCCGCGTTCCGCGCATCAGCATTAGATATAATAACAGATTCTTTTTGATTTGTCAAGAGTTTTTTTGAATTTCGTCAGATTTTTTTCGCTGTCCGGAAAAGGCGCGTCCCCGGCAGCGATTCTCAGCCGTCTGGTACATGACCGGTTAACCGTCCGGGCGTCTTCTTTAAATCGGCGGGAACGGGGCGCGGGTTGTTTTCCGCTTCTCCGTCCGCGCCTCCGGCAAACAGTGACGGTCGGCTCAATCAGGGCTTGCTGTAATACCGTCTGTCTTTTTACCGCTTCAGGCTCCGCAGGAAGTCCTCGGAGAGCCGCAGGATCCGATCCGCGATCTCCTCCGGCGGCTGCAGCATACCGCTGTGCACCCAGTACGCAATCACCCCACAGCAGCCGCTGATAAGAAACGTATAATTCACCCGCCAATCCTCATTCTTCCGATCCATACCCGGAAAACCGGCTATCCGTTTTTCCATGCATCTGTAGCAGCAGCGGATAATCTTATGAAGAAAACTGTCTCCCTGGCCCTGGGCCTGAAACTGAGCGACCGTCCCCTCGTTATCGCGCAGCGCTTTCAAAATCGTCACAATCATATTCCGGGCGCCGTTTGCCTCCACCGAGTCAAGAAGCTGTTCAAATTTACCAACGGCCTCATCCTGAAGCTTGTCCATAAGATCATAGCAGTCCATATAGTGCCGGTAAAAGGTTCCGCGGTTTATCTGTGCCCGGTCACAGATCTCCTTGACCGTGATCTTCGCCAGCGGCTTTTCACTTAAAAGCTTGCGAAAAGCCTCCTGGATAACCGACTGTGTATAGCGAGAACGGAGATCAGTTTTCATGTAGATGTCCCTTTCGTCAACAGATTTTCAAACAGTGTCCGCAAAATGTCACAACCGCGCCATATTGATTATTGCTTCGCGCTCTTTAACCAATTATAATGTCAGATATAAATCAACAGATGTTGATGAATATATCATTTGTACAGGAGGTTCATATCATGAGTAACGAAGCGTTGTTTCGGGATAAGCCGGTCTGGAGGAGCGTTTTTGCTCTGGCGGTTCCCGCTGTTTTCACAATTCTGATCATGGTCATATACAACATGGTCGATATGTTCTTTATCGCCATGCTGAAAGACGACGCCCAGATTGCCGCCGTTTCCGTGGTCAGTCCGGTGTTCAGCGTGGCAACCGCCGTGGGCACCATGCTGGGCGCGGGCGGCTGTACGGTAATCGCAAGTATGCTGGGCGCGAAACGGGAGGCGGAGGCGCGAGCCGTGGGGAGCCTGTGCATCTGGGGCAGCCTGCTGTTCGGCGTGATCTTTGCCGTGGCAGTCATTCCGGGCGCGTCTGTTATTCTGCGCATACTGGGCGCCACTGAGGATCTGTATGGATATTCCGGCACCTATCTGCGGATCCTGGCGTTGGGCGCGCCGTTCATGCTGTTCAGCACCACCATTGGCTCAGTTATCCGGGCGGAGGGAGCCATTATTCCGGGGATGCTCTGCAACATCGCCGGAACCGTGACCAATCTGGTTCTGGATCCTCTGTTTATTTTAGCGCTGCGCATGGGAGTCGGCGGCGCGGCTCTCGCCACCGTGCTTGGCAACCTGGTTGCCTCAATCCTTCTGGGAGTGGTCATAAAAACAAAGACCCGTGTTCTGACGCTCTCTCCAAAACCCGCTATCCGCCATCTCGCGCTTCTGCCCCACACCATGGCCGTGGGACTGCCCAACGCGCTGAGCAGCGTTCTCTCCGGCCTGACCAGCACATTCAGTAACCAGCTCCTGAAGCTCTACGGCTCCGGAGCCATCGCTGCCATGGCTGCGGCGAGTCGGGCAAGCATGGTCATATCCATGGTGCAGATGGGTATCTGCATGGGCGTCTCCCCCATGATGGCTTATAACTACGGCGCGGGCAATCTGCCACGGCTTAAGGAGATTCTGGTCAAGACCTCTATCATGACAACGGTCTTTGGGCTTGTCTCCACCGGGCTGTGCTTCACCTTCCAGAACTCTCTTATCGGCCTGTTCCTGGAGGACGCGGCCAATATGGAAATCAGTCGCGGATTTCTGACATATCTGCTTCTGGCAAGCCCCTTGCTCGGCCTGTTCTATCTGAGCAGCAACTATTTCCAGGCCGCCGGCAACGCGTTCATGGCGACGCTGATCTCCGTGCTTCGCCAGGGAGCGCTGCTCATCCCCTGCCTGTACCTGTTCCACAAGCTTCTGGGTCTGACCGGAATCGGCGCGGCTCATTTGGCCAGCGACATTCTTTCCGTCTGTATTTCATGCGCGCTTTTTGTGGCGGCGTGGAAAAAACTGGGCGCCAAGTCAGAAATAACCGCCTAACCGTGTACTTCCTGACGGCATGGCGTTTCACCGCTCCCGCCGAAGCTCAGACTGCCGCGCCGCTTTTCTTAGGGAAGCTCTGATAAAACCCTCCATCGCCGACGGAACTATCCGCCGTGGGAGGATTTAATCAGAGCTTCCCCGAATCTTGTTGTCAGTCAGCGCGCGGCTGCCGTTATATCGGCTCCTCATTGTCCCACTTTGGCCTGACGTTGATGCGTGGATACGCCTCCACTACGGTCGTCAGTCCCAGAAGGTAGTCCACGCTTGTATTATAGTAATCCGACAGCTTTATCAGCACCGCCGTTGGGATGTCGTTCTCACCAGTCTCATACTTGGAGTAACCCGTCTGGGACATACCGAGGTATGCCGCTATCTGGGACTGGTTAAGTTCCACGCTGTTGCGCATTTCGCGCAGCCTGTTTGTTACTACTCTTACAATTCTCTTCCGCATATGTCTCCCTTACCTTGAATAAGGTTATTTTGTCCCTGCCTCAAAATTACCGGTACGCGCCTTTCTTACACAGACCCGCCGTGTAATCCTGAAATGCGCAAGTAAAAAACTGTTACAGGTTATCCTTAAGGAACCCCTGAATAAATCGTCTGCGGCCGGATCGTCTTTTCCGCCGGCTCTTGCCGATTTAATCAGTACTTCCTTAAAACTCCCGCCTCTCTTTATGCTACAATATAAATAAGCATTTGTCAAACATTTTCTTTCTGTTTAAGCAAACTTATTTCGCTCAAAGCGGCAAAATACATCGCTCAAATCCGCGGGAAATTGAACAAAAAGGCGGAATCTTTCATGTTTTCTCAAAATTGCTTGACGCAAGACCGCAATTAACATATAATGTAAAATGAAATATCGGTAATTTACCGGCGGCGCCGCGCCATGGACGGATAAATCCGTGGCACCCGCTGATAATTCAAGGAGCGGTTCATGGACAAAATATGGAAGGATATGTACGAAGCGGCAAGGTCTGTTCTGAACGGAAGGAAGATTTCCGATTACGTCACCTGCGGTGAAGTCTCCGCAGCCGTGCTCTCGGGTTCGGGTAAGATCTACACCGGGGTCTGCGTCGATACCTGTTCCACTTTAGGGATATGCGCGGAGAGAAACGCGATTTTTAATATGCTGACAAATGGTGAATCCGTCATCAGGAGGGTGCTCGCCATTTTGCCCGACGGGTCGTCAGGCGCGCCCTGCGGAGCCTGCCGTGAACTGATGGTTCAGCTTATGCCGGACAGCTACAAGACTATAGAGATATTGCTCGACTACGAAATAGAGAGGGTTGTTACCCTCGGTGAGATAACGCCGGAATGGTGGATAGACTACTGATTGGAGAGAAAACCTATGAAAAAAGCAGGTATCCTTATGGGCAGCGCCAGCGACGCGCCTGTGGTTGAGAAGGCGGTCAATACGTTAAAGGAATATGGTGTGCCATATGAGGTTCACGTATATTCGGCGCACCGCACGCCGGACGAGGCGCGGCAGTTCGCGCTGACGGCGCGTGAGAATGGATATGGCGTGATAATAGCGGCAGCGGGTATGGCGGCTCATCTGGCGGGAGTAATCGCGTCCAATACCACGCTCCCGGTTATCGGAATCCCGTGCAGCGGCGGCGTGCTTGACGGTCTTGACGCGCTGCTGTCAACCGTCCAGATGCCGTCCGGTATTCCCGTGGCGACGGTGGCGGTCAACGGCGCGGTGAACGCGGCGCTGCTGGCTGTCGAGATACTCGCCGTTACGGACGGGGAGCTGGAGGATAAATTGGAAAAAGGTCGGCGCGCCGGATCCGAAAAGGTTCTCAAAGCCGACGCCGACATGAGGGAGAAACTTTGAGTCTTTATAAATCAATGCCGTCCGGTTACCGCGGCTTGTACTACACTACTGGGAGGATACTGTAATGGGCGGATTTTTTGGTATAGCGTCCAGGCGCAACTGTACGTTGGATGTGTTCTTCGGGACAGATTACCACTCGCACCTCGGCACTAAGAGGGGCGGTATCGCCTCCGTGACCAATGAACACGGTATTCAGCGGGAGATACACAACATAGAGAACACGCCGTTCCGCACAAAGTTCGAGGGCGAGTTGGACGAGCTTGACGGGACAAGCTCCATAGGCTGCATCAGCGATACAGACCCGCAGCCGATTCTCATCCGCTCTCACCTGGGCGTATACGCTATCTGTATGGTCGGCATCATCCGCAACGCCGACGAGCTGACCAGGCGTTACTTGGAACGGGAGCACGCGCATTTTGAGGCGATGGGCGGCGGAAAGGTGAGCCAGGTGGAGATTCTGGCGACGCTCATAAACCGTCAGGCGACCTTCGAGGAGGGCATCAGATACGCCCAGCGGGAGATTGAGGGCACCGCGTCCGTCCTGATACTGCGGGATAACGGAGAGATTATCGCCGCGCGTGACCGCTTGGGGAGGCTCCCGATTATCCTTGGGCAGGACGGCGACGGTTACTGTGTGTCCTTCGAGTCCTTCGCCTTTGAGAAAATGGGGTACCGGCACATAAGAGATCTCGGCCCGGGAGAGATAGTGCGCATAACGGCGGATGGGTACGAGACTACCTCCGAACCGCTTGACGAGATGCGGATATGCACGTTCCTCTGGACATACTATGGGTACCCGAATTCCACATACGAGGGGCGCAACGTGGAGGCGGCGCGGAACCGCAACGGCGTCCTGATGGCGGAGTACGAGCGGGCTAACAACGGCATACCGGATGTGGATTTTGTCTGCGGCATACCCGACTCCGGTACGGCCCACGCGCTGGGCTACGCCAACAGCAGCGGAATACCCTACGCAAGGCCGCTCATCAAGTACACCCCCACATGGCCCCGGAGCTTTATGCCCCAGAACCAGGCGGCTCGTGACCGTATCGCGAAGATGAAGCTCGTGCCGGTTCCGGAACTCATCAGGGGCAGAAAGCTGCTGTTCGTCGATGACTCAATCGTCCGAGGGACGCAGCTCCACGGCACTGTTGATGTCCTGCGCAGGAACGGCGCGGAGGCGCTGCATATGCGTTCCTCCTGCCCGCCGATCCTATACGGCTGCAAGTACCTCAATTTCTCCAGGAGCACCTCGGAGATGGATCTGATCGCGAGACGCGCCATTGACGACCTGGAGGGACCTGCGGGACAGGAGCACCGTGACGAGTACGTGGACGGCACTACCGACAGAGGAAAAGCCCTGCGTGAGCACATGGCGAAGCAGATGAATTTCGACTCTCTTGAGTACCAGACATTAGAGGGCACAGTCAAGTCTGTGGGAATTGACCCGTGCAAGCTCTGTACCTACTGCTGGAACGGAAAAGAATAACGGTAGACAACGGGGAGGGAACTTATGGACATATCAAAATCAGAACGGTACGCGTCAGCTGGTGTTGACATAACCGCCGGGTACAAGTCAGTGGAGCTTATGCGGCAATATGTGAAGAGGACTGTCGTGCCCGGCGCGGAGGAGAGTATCGGCGGATTTGGCGGTACGTTTGTACCGGAGCTTGGCGGGTACGAGACGCCTGTGCTGGTATCCGGAACCGACGGTGTGGGCACGAAGCTGAAGATCGCCTTTGACCTTGACAGGCACGATACGATCGGGATAGACTGTGTGGCCATGTGCGTCAACGACATAATCTGCTGCGGGGCAAAGCCGCTGTTCTTCCTGGACTACATCGCCTGCGGGAAGAACACGCCGGAGAAGATCGCGTCAATAGTAAGCGGCGTAGCCGAGGGGTGCGTGAGAGCCGGGTGCGCGCTTATCGGCGGTGAGACGGCGGAGCATCCGGGCATGATGCCGGAGGATGAGTATGACCTGGCCGGGTTCTCCGTAGGAATAGTGGACAAGTCCCGCGTGCTCGATCCGAACGACGTGGCGGAGGGTGACAGTATAATAGCTCTGCCGTCCACCGGTGTACACTCGAACGGCTTCTCCCTTGTCCGCAAGGTTCTTGCCGATAACGGCGTGGAACTGTCCCGGGAATTTCCGGAGCTTGGCGGCAGGACTATTGGCGAGACGCTGCTCACTCCGACGGCTATCTATGTAAAACCGGTGCTTGAACTGCTGGACCGCGTAAAGGTCAAGTCCGTCGCGAACATAACCGGCGGCGGGTTCTATGAGAACATCCCGCGGGCGCTGCCAGAGGGTCTGGGCGCGTTCATTGACCGGCAGTCCATCAGGACGCCGCCCATATTTGACGTCCTCGGGAAGCTGGGAGATATACCGGAACGGGAAATGTTTAACGTGTTCAATATGGGCGTCGGCATGACGGTAATCACAGGAGCGCGGGACGCGGAAAAGGCTGTAGATACCCTGAAGAGCTTCGGCGTCGGCGCTTATGTCTGCGGGTATGTAAAAAAATCAGATGTGGGGGTGACGATAGAATGAAGGTCAGAATCGCTGTGATGGTTTCCGGCGGCGGAACAAATCTGCAATCGCTTATCGACAGCACGAAAAACGGTGTAATCAAGAGCGGCGAGATTGTTGTCGTAATATCGAATGTGAGGACCGCCTACGCGCTTGAGAGGGCGCAAGCGGCGGGTATCCCGTCCTTCTATTTGTCCCGCAAGGAGAACGGCGGCACACGGGAGGGCTTTGAGAGCGCTGTCCTCAAGGTTTTCAAGGAGTATAATGTCGATCTTATTGTTCTGGCGGGGTTTTTGGGTATCCTGTCGGAGGAGTTTACCGCCAGGTACCCGAAGCGCATTATCAATATCCATCCCGCGCTCATACCGTCGTTCTGCGGAAAGGGGTATTATGGGCTGAAGGTTCACAGGGCGGCCCTGGAGCGCGGCGTCAAGGTGACCGGCGCGACGGTGCATTTCGTGAACGAGGTGCCCGACGGTGGGGAGATAATCGACCAGCGCGCCGTGATGGTCCACGACGGCGACACGCCAAAGGTCCTGCAGAGACGCGTTATGGAGGAGGCCGAGTGGAAGATACTCCCGGAGGCCGTGGAGAAAGTGTCGGCGGATATATTAGAAAGGAGAAAGAAAGTGCAAAGTTTACCGGAAATTCTGCGCTCCAACAGTTATCCCGGTCGCGGGATTGTTCTGGGCAGGACGCTTGACGGGAAAAGTGTGCGGTGCCTTTACTTTATCATGGGCAGGAGTGAGAACAGCCGCAACAGGGTATTTGAGTATACTGACGACGGCATAAAGACAGAGGCGTTTGACCCGTCCAAGGTGTCCGACCCCAGTCTCATTATATATAATCCGGTGCGGTTCGTCGGGCGCAGGATAATCGTCACCAACGGCAGCCAGACTGACGCTATCCGCGACGCCATAAAGAACGGCAGCGGGTTCAGGGAGACGCTGAAGAAGCAGACATTTGAGCCGGACGCCCCCAACTGGACGCCGAGGATTTCCGGCTACGCCAAGAAGAACGGCTCCATTGAGCTGTCGATTATAAAGACCGATAACGGCGATCCGTCCTGCTGCTGCTGGAATTTTTACCGTTACGACACGCCAAGACCCGGCACGGGACGTTTTATCAGCACATACAAGGGTGATGGCGAGCCGCTGCCGTCCTTTGACGGCGACCCTGTGGCGGTGTCGTTGGAGGGTGATTTTGACGAGTTCGCCCAGAGCGTCTGGGACGCTCTGGACCCCGACAACAAAGTCTCGCTTTACGCCGTTGATATGGATCTCAAAACCGGCGAGAAAAAGGAGCGCATATTCAACGTAAACGTGCGGGAAACGCCCGACGCGGCGGCGGACGTAACGATCGGCGGCGGCGAAGAAAACGCGGTTCCCGACGCGGCGGAACAGCGCGATACGGAGGAGGATGATGATGCGGTTCCCGATACCGAGGAGCAGCGCGGTGCTGAGGACGAGAGCGCGGTTCCCGACACCGAGGAACAGCGCGGTACCGAGGGTGATAGCGCGGTTCCGGACACTGAGGAACAGAACGATTCGGAGGGCGAAAATGCGGGAGTTTGAGCTTAAATACGGTTGTAACCCAAATCAGAAGCCGGCGAAGATATTCATGCGCGGCGGCGGTGAGCTGCCCGTGGAGGTGCTGAACGGGCGGCCCGGATATATCAATTTCCTGGACGCGCTGAACTCATGGCAGCTTGTCCGTGAACTGAAATCCGCGCTGAAGCTTCCGGCGGCGGCAAGCTTTAAGCACGTGTCCCCGGCGGGAGCGTCAATTGGTCTGCCCCTCTCCGAGACGCTCAAAAAGGCGTGTTTTGTGGATGATATAGACGGGCTGGACGACTCCCCGTTGGCCTGCGCGTACGCGAGGGCGAGGGGAACTGACCGCATGAGTTCCTTCGGCGACTGGATCGCCCTGTCAGATGTCTGCGACGAGGTTACGGCAAGGGTGATTAAACGCGAGGTGTCCGACGGGGTAATCGCTCCCGGTTACACCGACAGCGCCCTTGAGATATTGCGGGGCAAGAAGAAGGGGAATTACAACGTCGTAAAAATCGACAGCGATTACGTCCCGGCTCATGAGGAGACTAAGGACGTGTTCGGCGTAACGTTCTCTCAGGGGAGGAACGACTTTAAAATTGATCTTGCGCTCCTTGACAACATAGTCACGGAGAACCGTGAAATACCGGAGCACGCGAAGCGCGACCTGATAATTTCCCTTATAACGCTAAAGTACACCCAGTCCAACTCCGTCTGCTACGCGGAGGATGGCCAGGCGATCGGCGTCGGCGCGGGACAGCAGTCGCGCATACACTGCACGCGTCTTGCCGGGGGCAAGGCGGATACGTGGCACCTGCGTCAAAGCCCGAGGGTACTGGAGCTGCCCTTCAAGCCGGGATTATCCAGAGCCGACCGGGACAACGTTATTGACGGGTTCATAAACAAAAACGAGGAGGACGTGACAGCCGACGGGGTGTGGGAGAGATATTTCTCCGAGAAACCGCGCAAGTACACCTTCGAGGAAGAGAGAGCGTACCTTGACGGGATACATGGCGTATCGCTGGGATCCGACGCGTTCTTCCCCTTTGGCGACAACGTGGAGCGGGCGCGGCGCAGCGGCGTCAGTTATATCGCGGAGCCGGGCGGTTCCGTGAGAGACGATAACGTCATAAGCGTCTGCGATAAGTACGGCATTGTCATGGCGTTCACCGGAATGAGGCTGTTCCATCACTGATACCGGAACCTGATAAAAGCCTTTAAAAGTCTTATAAGCAGGGTAAAGCCCGTCAGGTTCTGTATGGCGTGATGGCCGTAGGGTACCTGACGGGCAGACCGCGCGGCGCGCGGATCCCCTGATTAAATTCTTTAATCGGGAAGCAGTATTAAAATAAGGAGAGACAGATGAAGCTTTTGGTAGTAGGTGGCGGCGGGCGCGAGCACGCCATAATAAAGGCACTCAGAAAAAACGCGGACGTAGGGAAGATATACGCCCTTCCCGGCAACGGCGGCATATCCGCCGACGCGGAGTGCGTGGACATTAAAGCCGTGGACATTGAGGGTATAGTCAATTTCGCGAAGTCGAACGGTGTGGACTACGCGGTTGTCGCGCCGGATGACCCGCTCGCCTTGGGCGCGGTGGACGCCCTTGAGGACGTGGGCGTGCCGTGCTTCGGCCCGCGCAGGAACGCGGCGATAATTGAGAGCAGCAAAGCTTTCGCCAAAAATCTTATGAAGAAATACGGAATACCTACGGCGAAATACGAGGTATTTACCGATATGAAGTCCGCGCTCAGCTATGTTGACACCGCGCCGCTGCCTACGGTTATCAAGGCTGACGGTCTTGCTCTCGGTAAGGGCGTGACCATAGCCCGGACGCGCGACGACGCGAGGAGAGCCGTCCGCGCGGCGATGGAGGATCTGGCGTTCGGCGACAGCGGCAAAACCGTCGTCATTGAGGAATACCTGGAAGGGCCGGAAGTCTCTGTGCTATCCTTCACCGACGGCAAAACCATCATCCCCATGGTTTCCAGCATGGATCACAAGAGGGCATATGACAACGACCTCGGACCGAACACAGGCGGCATGGGGACAATCGCGCCGAATCCATATTTCACAAAGGATGTGGAGCGGGAGTGCATGGAGCGCATATTCATCCCCACAATGAACGCCATGAACGCCGAGGGCAGGACGTTCAAAGGCTGCCTCTACTTCGGGCTTATGGTCACATCCGACGGCGTCAAGGTCATTGAATACAACTGTCGCTTTGGCGACCCTGAGACGCAGGTGGTTCTGCCCCTTATGGAGACGGATCTGCTGACGGTCATGCGGGCCGTCACTGACGGCACTCTCAGCGACGTCGATGTGAAGTTCTCGTCAAAGCGAGCCTGCTGTGTAGTCCTCGCCTCGAAGGGGTACCCGGTCAAATATGAGAGCGGGTTCCCGATTACGCTGCCGCCGCCGGAGGAGAACCGCGAGATATACGTCGCGGGAGCGGCGCTGAAGGACGGACAGCTATTCAGCCACGGCGGACGCGTGCTGGGCGTCGTGGCAGTTGAGGACACGCTGCGTGGCGCGGTTGACGGAGCTTACGATTACGCCGACAGGGTGACATTTGAAAACGGATTCTGTAGGCGTGATATTGGCGCCAGGGCGCTGGCGTTGGGAGGGAACTGATGGTTCACAGAATATATGTTGAGAAAAAAGATGGACTGAGGCTTGAAGCCGCGTCACTTCTACAGGATATACGGGAGCTTTTGAACATACCTCTTGAGGAACTGAGGATTCTGAACCGTTACGACGCGGAGGACATTGACGACGCGCTGTTTGAGCGCTGCTGCCGTGATATTTTCGCGGAACCGCAGTTGGACAACATCTATGAGAGTATTGACGAGCTTGGCGGCACCGCGTTTACGGTGGAGTACCTGCCGGGGCAATTTGACCAGCGGGCGGATTCCGCGGCGCAGTGTATACAGATTATCTCCCGGGGCGAAAAACCCACCGTGCGCTCCGCGAAGGTGTATATCCTCTACGGCGACGTGAGTGACGACGATATTGAACGCGTCAAAAAATATGTAATAAACCCGGTGGAGGCGCGGGAGACGTCCAACGACGCGCTCAGGACGCTGAAGGTTCAGTACGACATCCCGACGGAAGTGGAGACGCTCCGTGGGTTCACGGCGCTTGAGCGGGACGGTATTGATGAGTTTGTCCGGAAGTATGAACTGGCCATGGACGCCGATGATCTGGTTTTCTGCCGCGATTACTTCAGGCGCGAGGGACGCGACCCGACCATCACGGAGATCCGCGTGATTGACACGTACTGGTCCGACCACTGCCGCCACACCACGTTCCTGACGGGGATAGAGAATGTGACATTCGAGGACCCGGAGGCGGAACGGGAGTTCCGGGAGTACCTCAAAATGCGTGAGGCTGTTGGCGACACGAAGCGCGTATGTCTTATGGACGTGGCGACGGTGGGAATGAAGTACCTGAAAAAGCAGGGACTGCTTGAAAAGCTGGAAGAGACGGATGAGGTAAACGCGTGCACGGTCAGGATAAACGTGGAAGTGGACGGCGAGGCGCGGGACTACCTGCTGCTCTTTAAAAACGAGACGCACAACCATCCGACGGAGATAGAGCCGTTCGGCGGGGCGGCAACGTGCATAGGCGGCGCGATACGGGACCCGCTGTCCGGCAGAGCGTATGTGTACGGCGCGATGCGCGTAACAGGCGCGGCTGACCCCACCGTTCCCGTGTCCGAGACGATCCCGGGCAAGCTG
>CAYQWH010000045.1:12085-12558 GCA_964421265.1 uncultured Oscillospiraceae bacterium
GCTACCTGCCTGGGCGGCGCTATCCGTGATCCTCTGTCCGGGCGCAGTTATGTCTACCAGGCAATGCGCGTGACCGGCGCTTCCGATCCTCTGGTTCCTGTGGAGGAAACCCTTAAGGGCAAGCTGCCTCAGAGAAAAATTGTCACCACCGCCGCTGCGGGCTACAGCTCCTATGGCAACCAGATCGGTCTTGCCACCGGCATAGTCGATGAGATATACAATCCCGGCTACGCCGCGAAGCACATGGAGATCGGCGCGGTAATCGGCGCGGCACCGGCGGAGAATGTGCGCCGTGAGGCGCCGGTTCCCGGCGACGCGGTTATACTCCTCGGCGGGCGCACGGGACGCGACGGGATCGGCGGCGCGACCGGTTCCTCGAAAGCGCACACCACCCACTCGGTGGACGAGTGCGGCGCGGAGGTGCAGAAGGGCAACGCGCCTGAGGAGAGGAAGCTGCAAAGGCTGTTCCGGAA
>CAYQWH010000046.1:0-11591 GCA_964421265.1 uncultured Oscillospiraceae bacterium
ATAAAGTTTTTCATCATCCCGCATTTTGATATCCTCCCATACATTCCATATTTACTGTCCTGTTAAAAAGCAAAACGCGGAGCCGTGTTCAACCCCTTTCGGGTTCATCGGCTCTGCGTCTTAGCGTCTGGCTCCTGTGATTATTCTGTTGTGATAAGCGGTAAGCTTATTCTATATATACGGTTATGGTAATAAGTAAAGATAAGAATAAGCAAAGGTCGTGTGATGCGCATCAGAGGCATATCTCTTGCGGAAATGTCTGCCATCACCGACCGCTTCTCGGAAACGCGGAGATGAATAAGCGGTGTGATGTGCGCCGCTGAATTGGAAGCTTGCTGCGTGGGCAATAAAGCGGGATCCGTCGAAGTCTCTACAGATAATTTGTCCGCAGCTCTTCCGACTCGGTGATGACCATATTACGTATACTGATCAGATTCTCCCTCCTGCATTTGGGACAATAGAGAGGAAAATCAATCAGCACGGTGCGCTTAAGGACCCGAATGCGGGTTTTCCCGCCGCACACGGGACAAAATACCCATTTCGTATCATTAAGGCTCATCTTTTTCCGCCGCCTCCCGTCTTTCCTTAAGTTTCCGGTTAATCGCGTCCGTAGTTGACATATCGCCAAGGAAAATAAACAGACGTACCAGAAGGTCAACTACAAGAATGGTAACGAAGAACGCTATCGCGCCTCCAGTTCCATGGTACATCCCTATTATGCGCCCGGCGGTCATCAGGATCGCCTCAATAAGCAGCGTGTGGAGCGCTGTGCGTATCCGCCACTGCTTTCGGCTCAGTTCTTCTTTGGAGTAGTATATGAGAGAGGGAATGCCGGCGCACATGGAAAAAATGGCCGCCTCCCACAAAAAACTTACCGGTATTTCCGTGATCTTCGGTGTGCTGAGGCTTGTGAAAACAACGGACGCCAGAATTGTGCAGGTATAGCATATGAAGAATTGAAGCAATAGCATCCGAAACAATTCTTTTCTTTTCACCCCGCGAACACCTCACAATCCCATTTTCTTTTTCAGCAGACTTACATATTGCCTTGAGACTATTACCTTCTCCTTGTTCAACAAAGTCACCTCAAATCGGCCGGAAAAGGATGGAGCGATGAAATCAATTTTGTCCGCGTTTAACAGCATTGATCTGGAGGCGCGGAAAAAGCTTGTCCCCTTTGTGGCTTCTTCAAATTCATACAGCTTCATCTTGCTCTCATATACGTTGTTTCTGCAATAAAAGAATGCCCTGTTTTCCAGCACTTCAAAATAATACAATTCGTCAAGGGATAGACGGTGTATTTCTCTGTCCTGGTATCCCACAAGTTTCGTCTGCGCGGTCTTGAACCTGCGAGCTATCTCAAGCATCTCCGCGCTTGCCTCATGGCAGCGCAGGATCAGCTCTTCTTCCTCGGAATTGTCAATCTCCACAATTGTGATATGCAAGCCCTAACACATCCTTTCCCATATTATAATACCTTGCTTTTGACAAATAAAGCCCTTTGGAAGCGACCTGCGGGAAAACGGGGGTGAAATGCATAGATCCGGGTGTGTTCTGCAAAGAGGCTACTGATCAGAACAGCGCCCGCGCCTTTTCCGCCGGGACACCCGCGTAGATCAAGTAGACAATTCCCGCTTCCCGCATCATGCTTACAGCGTCGTCATAGGTGATGTGTATCGTGCCATCCACTATCATGGAGACAAGCCCCTGAGTGTAGACCACTACAGTCTGCAAAAAGCCTGCCGCGTACTCGCTGCTTATACCGAGATAATTTTCCAGCGCCATACGCAAATTTCTTGACTTCTCCGGATCAAACACAAATCCAAGACCGCCTTTTGCTACAATTCGTTTGCTGTTGGCTCTTACGAAATGAATCAGATTCGGTTCGTTGAAAGCGACTTGCAGGTAGCTCTCCCCTACCACGGCAAACCCCGATACCGGATTTTTCCCGGTTCCGGTATTGTCGCTGACCTTTTCATTGAAATAGCGCAGGGCATGAGCTGCCAACTCGTTGCGGAACCCGTCCATGTTCCCGAATGTCCAGGAAATCGGCTGGGTTGAGCAGCCAAGCTCTCTGGCCACACGTTTAATGTTGACCGCGTCCGGCCCCTCGCGGATCACAAGCTGCAGCGCGGTATCCAGTATCTGTTCTCTCGGTATCTGTACTTTTGGCGGCATAGTTTTTCCTCAATTCTGCAAATGCGTTTATATGAATACGTTTATATTATAATCGGATAATTCGCGGCTGTCAAGCAAATCACGATAAATATTACATCTTCTGCTGTTTTTCATCCGTTTTGTCCATTTGGCAAAGTGATTACGCCGCCCGGGTGGATAACTTATCGCGCTGTTTTTGCATATGGGGTTTGCTGTCCGAGCGCTTGCGTTGTACAGGGATTCTTTATCCGTTCAACACTTCAGCGAGGCACTCGCCAAAGTAGCCAACCGCTGTCAGGGCCTCCTGGAGTGTGTTGCCGTTGGTGCCGACTTCTACGATCAGCGATCCGGTGGTGGCGTTCTGGTTGTAGCGGTACTCAGAGATAGATAGCGGTCGCGCAAGTGTTGGGTAGTTCTTTACCATTTCCGCCTGCAGCTTTAGGGCAAAGCTTAAGTTCTTCCGCCACTCAGGATGGTTAAGCCCCGAATAGTCACTGCCGGATATGAGCATCACTTGCGCGCAGGGCAAGTCGCCAACATCCGCTACTGTTTTATACACCGTCCCATCGTCCCCTACCAACGCGTCCCGGTGCAGGTCAATAACAACCTTTATATTCTCGTTCGCCGCCAGATACTCCGTGATGGATTCCCAGGCGCGGGTATAGGAGCCGTTGTAACTGGGGTAGTCATAAGTTTCACGATCATGTATGACTGTTATGCCGTGTGCTGTCAGAATGCGTTCCAGTTCATCCCCTACTCGTATGACATTCTGCGTTGGGTCCTCGGTCCTGTAGGGATCAGACTCCTCATACACGTCCTCCCCGCTCATGGTATACGCCTCGCTGCCGTGGGTGTGTATTATCAGCACCTCGGCGCCGGTGGAAGCTGAGAATGTCAGAGGTTCCCGCAGCAGCGCCTCCACATCAATGTCATAACCAGTTCGGTTCTGTATATATATGCCATCCGCAAGTCCTTCGTATCCGGCGCTGTCACCGGTTATTGTGGTGTTTTTAGGCTCCGAGGCTGCGGGCGTGTCCTCTATGTACTCCTGAGGAGGTTCGATGGGCTCATCCCCGGTTTCCGGCTCCGATATATTATCATTTACGGGTTCTGACGGGTCAACAGCGGCGGAGGACATAGCGCCGGGCAGCTCAAGAGCCAGAACCAGAGTTGATATATCAGGGGATTCGCTTTCACACACCGGAAGCTTCAGGGCCAAAGCCGCGACAGCGAACCAGTCCGGCAGCGTGATCCGCCTTTCTCCCAGCTCCGACGCGCAGCGTATCGCCAGACACACCGCGACTACAACAGCGAGACGGCGCGTCAACGCAAGACCTGTTATCTTACCCCCGTTTGCATTTCCTCTGAACATTTCCCGACAGACCTCCCAGTTGGCTTTCGTAAAAGTTTTTGCTCTATAATATGCCGCGAAAAATTTCGTTATGCGGTTGCAAATCATGGAGAAACGTATTATAATGATAAAAGATTCTAAGGAAGCGATGATTAAATCGTTTTACCGCACGCCCTGGTTTAATAAGCGCTTCCTTAAGCAAATGGAGGTACTTTCAAAATGGAAAAGACTTATATTCCTCACGGTGTATGTTCGCGTTCCATGCATGTAGTTGTTGAAAACGGTATTATAAAGGATCTTAAAGTTGTCGGTGGCTGCAACGGCAATCTGAAGGGAATCTGCGCCCTTGTAAAAGATCAGAAAGCCGAGGACGTAATAGAGCGCCTTAAGGGTACACGCTGCGGCATGAAGCCCACGTCCTGCCCGGATCAGATTGCCCGTGCCCTTCAGGAAGCTCTTGACGAGGAGAGAGGTGCGGCATTATGAGACCGGTTTTTGCCAATACATTCAACATTACCCACAATAAGAGCAAATCAGAGGTGGCGCTGTCTTTCGCGCATATTTATACGGAGCACAGCTTCAGCGCAAAAGACGGCGGACTGACGGACGTATCCGCACAGGTTGCGAACGAGGTCGCAAGTATACTTTTAACCCGCGAAGGCACAATAGCGCTTGCGCGTCTCCTGAATAAAGTTGTGTCCGACTGGGGAATTGATATAAGAGAATGAAATATACGACACTTGTCTTTGACTTGGATGGCACGCTGCTGGATACGCTCGACGACATACGTGACAGTGTGAACCATGTGCTGTCAGCTCACGGGTACCCGGAGCGTTCCCGCCAGCAGATTATGAGCGCGGTAGGTAACGGCAGCGGCTATCTTATGGAGCGGTCATTGCCGGATGGTCTGGACACGGCGGGCTTTGACGCGATTCTTGAGGAGTACCGGACATGGTACCTTGAACACAATGTTATAAAAACCGCGCCTTATGAGGGCGTGCTTGATATGTTGCGGGAGCTTGTAAAGGGCGAGTACAAGCTTGCGGTTGTGTCAAACAAGCCGGACGTGAACACGAAGAAATTAGTAAACCATTTCTTTGGCGGGGTGATTTCTGTGGCGATCGGTGAGACATCCGGCGTTCGCCGCAAGCCCGCGCCTGACACGGTGAACGCCGCGCTGCGGCAGCTTTTCAGTATGTCTTATGAGGCGGTGTACATCGGCGATTCGGAGACTGACCTGGAGACAGCCGCAAATGCCGGAATACCCTGTATTTCCGTGAGCTGGGGGTACCGCACCAGTGAGATGCTGCGCGCGGCGGGAGCGGCGACAATTGTGGACAGTCCGAAAGAAATATTGAGGCTTGTCTGAAAAGACAGGCCTCAATTTGTCGGAGTTCACTTTGTGCGTATCCGAAACAGAATCTTTTAATTTGTGATTGGTACCAGATACGGGAAACGCTGATTAAATAAAGAACGCGCGGAATTGGAGAGCATACGTTTTCACCTGACAGGTCGGACATAAAAGCGCCGGAATACTTTGTATACTTTCGGCTCTTATACGTCGCAGGATGGAAAAAGACGCCGCCAAACTGCGCGCAAAGGGTTTAATCGCGATTTTCATAAATAATTAAAAGTTTGAGACAGGTTTTACTTTGTGACCTCGATGGAGTGGATGTCGCAGGAGCGCTCGTCCTGTTGGAGAATTGTATATTTCGTGTACGGAATCTCTATACCGGCTGCGTCAAAGCTTTTCTTGATAAGCAGTCTGGCGTCACTGCACGCCTGAAAATTCTCGTTCACAGTGCGTGTCCACATATTAGCTCTCAGCGCGACGCCGCGTTCATTTAGGTCACGGACAAAAACGCTCACTTTCGGAACTGTTTTCTTCTGCTCCTCTGTACGTATGTCCAGATAAAGCGGGTGATTGCCGATAACATCCGCCATGATCTTTATCGCGTTGTCGATATCCGACTCGTATGCCACTATCACATCCACGAACGCTGAGGCGCGGGAGTCAATGAGATTGCTGTTCTCCACAATTTCCTTGTTCATCGTGGAGTTTGGCACAACTATCCGCGTGTTGGTGAATGTCTTGATTATGGTGTGCCGCAGGGTTATGTCCTCAACGATCCCTGTTATGCTGCTGCTTATCAGCGTCACGCGGTCGCCTACCTCAAACGGACGGAACAAGGTAATAAAAAGCCCGCTTATTATGTTGTTAAGGGATTCCTGGGCCGACAGGGATATAGCGAGCGTGAGGATACCGGAGCCAACCAGTATGGTGGACGCGACTTCAGACAGATATGGGATTTGCCCTATCGCCAGCAGTATACCAATTATGTATATGGCGCTGTGTACAATTTTGTATAAGAAATGTCGGAAGAGGAAATGATCGTCGTTCTTTCTTCTGTTCCAAATTCTCTGGGACAGCAATACAACAAGATGTGTGATAATTATGATACTAAGCACTTTCACCAATGTCAGTGCCCACTGGTTTTGCCCAAAAAATGCGGATATATTGTCAATTATTTGCTTCATGGCTCCTCCAGCTTAGTAACGGATTCTCAATTATTACCACGTTTAAAAACATGGAAGACTGTATATGTCAGGCACAACGCCGCGACACAGACAAGGCTGATGATGTAAACTGCCGCGTACGAGAAGCGCGTGGCCACCATTCCGAGAAGTATGGAACCGGCGCCGAATCCGAAGTCCCAAAGTATGTAATACGTGGCGTTTGCCGCACCTATTCTGTCCAATGACGCTCTTGACATGGCTTGAGAATTGAGTATAGGCTGGGTGCAGGAGTAAGCCACTGCCCACGATGCCGCGCAGATGCCTATCAGAACAGGACCGGTAGACATAAGCAGCAGAAGGATCGATAACGCGAAAAACAGAACGCCGATGTAGAAGACCGCGTTGTCATAGCGTCTTGCGGAATACTTGCCAAGCAGAGGGCGCAGAGCGAGCGATACGACACCGTAAATTATGTAGAAGAAACCGATGTTGTCTATGCCTAATGTGACACCATAAGCGGCAATAAACCCGGTGATCCCGCTGTGGGCGGCGCCATGGAAGATCATACAGACGGCCGGCACGAGAGCGGTTGGTTCTATCATATTTTTTATACCGCCGTTTTTCAGCTCCTGCGCCACCTTCGGGCCGGGATGAACCGTGCGCAGCTGCTTTTCATAGCGCATACTGAACACGAGGACGACAGCGATGGCAAAGCCTATGCCGGTCACAATGAACATGGAGTTGTATCCCCATCTCTCGGATATAGAGATTCCCACGCTGGTGGCAAAGAGGTTGCCGATGTTTTGCACAAGCATTATGGAGTACAGACCATTAGTAACATTCGTTGGCCGCAGATCGGACACGATCGCGCCAATCGCGAGACTTGTGCCGCACATTGCTACGCCGCAAAGCGCCTTACATACAAGTATTGGCAATACACCCGGGAACATCAGGAACCCCGCGGTTCCGACAATATAGAGCAGCGCGCCCGCCAGATATACAGGCTGTCTTCCGCGCCTGTCCAGCATACGTCCTACGGGGATCCGGAAGAACATGGCCACGATGGAGCTTATGCCGGAGAGCACGCCTATGTCTGTCGGTGTGCCTCCCAGTTCCAAAAGGTACAGCGGCACAACGCCGCACTGCATATTGTATACAAGTGAGACCACGGCTGAACACGTGAGCAGTATTCGAAAATTAATATTCCGTATCCTGTCGGCGTATGGTATTTTATTAATCGTTCTTTCCATATCTTTATCCCTGCCAGCCGCAGTCAAGCCACCGCGTTATTTGTCACTGTCAGAAAAACGTAAACGCCATATACAGCTATAAGCACAACGCCCTGCCATCGCTGGAACTTGGATGTGATGAGCGCGGGAGCAACCGATATGATTCCGACGCACAGGCACGCGGGAAGATCCAGCGCTCCGGACACTTCTGATATTGGAAGCGTTTTCCCGGATATGATAGATGCCAGAGGCATTATCAGAGTGAGATCAATAATGTTTGCGCCGAGAATATTACCTACAGACAGCGAGGATTGCTTCTTCGCCACGGCGGTTATGGTGGTGACAAGTTCCGGGAGCGAAGTCCCGATCGCGACCATAGTCACGCCGATTATACGTTCCGACACCCCCATGAGCTTCGCAAGCTCACTGCCGTTATCCACAAGCAGATCCGCGCCAACTACAATCCCCGCCGCGCCGAGGATAAATTTGACTATATTGACGGTGATCTCCTTGCCGTTTGTCTGGTGTTTCGGTTCGCTGCTCCTCCGGCTGTCCCGCACGGCGCCGGTCACGTTATCGTAGATAAAAATCGCGAACACAATCAGAAGCGCTATCACCGGAACCGTCCCGATTTCGCCCTGAAACCCGCATATGACAATGATGATAGACGCGCTTAGCATTAACGCCGATTTCAGCCAGTAATCGCTCCGCTTGATGGCCCCCGGTATAAAGAATACCGATATCGCCAGAATAAGCCCAAGATTTGCTGTAACGCTGCCAACGGCGTTGCCAATGGACATATCCACTTTTCCCTCAAGCGCCGCCATAACAGATACCAGCATTTCAGGGAGTGTTGTCGCAATACTGACTATTGTCGCCCCGACAATCAATTTGGGTATGCCGCTGACCTCCGCTATCCATGCCGCCGCGTCCACGAAAAAGTCGCCGCCCTTGACTATCAGCGCTATGCCTATGACAAACAGAATAACCGTAATGAATATATCCATGCTATCGCACCGTCCTGTTTAAAAATAGCGGGTACAGAGATTGAACCCGATCAGATTGCCATGACCACCTGAATAATATCACAGCTATTTCCAACTGTCAAGAGAAATAAGACAGTTTTCCGGTAAGACCAACTTTGCAAAAATCCGCCAGACATGATGCGCGTCCGACAAGAGGCGATACCATATCGGGCGCGCATTAACCTTCACGTACAGTCTAACGGACTTGTTACGCCAGGCGGCGCTTTTTAAATGTCGGTAATCCGCCGTCTGGCTTAAAAAACAAATTCATTTTGAATTTGTTTTTTACTCTTTTATTTTCTGCGGAGTGGTGCTATAATAATAAGACGATGCGTTAATAGCGGACGAAACGCAGGCCCTGCGGCGAAAGTCGGGGGCGATTTGAAAATTCACATGGGCAGACGGCAAAAGCAGCGGCGCGGAGCGGAAAAGCGGCACAAGACAAGACCGCACCGTGAGCTTTTTGGCGCGGGGCATGTGCTGGCGGCATCCGGCAGGCGGTAATCTTGATAGAAATTGTTGAATTTGATGAGGGTGCTGTGCTGAACATCGACATTATTGGACTGGCGCCGTATTCAGACAGGATCGACGCGCCCGGACGCGGACGTCTAAGGCCGGAGCCAGCGGGCGCCTCCGGATCTGTGAACGCTGAAATTTATTATAGAATCTTGTTATATGAGGTGGTGACAGTATGTCAGAACTTGTCGCTCCGGTCGGGAGCGCGGAGGGCATCTCGGCCGCGGTACAGAGCGGCGCGGATGCGGTATGTGTCAGCTTCGGTGGGACTCCTGCCGCGTCCGGATATGATATAACTGAGGATGAATTTGCCCGGGGCTGCAGGTTCTGCCGCGCGCGCGGCGTGAAGGTATACGCGATTATTGAGCGTGTACCGTTCGATGATGACTTTGCGTCCGCTGTTGAGACGGGGCGCCGGGCCTCCCGCATGGGCGCCGACGGGATTATTGTAAATGACATGGGACTTATATGGGCGCTGCGACAGGCCACACCGGAACTGCCAGTTCACGCTGGCTCGAAGCTTGGTATACATAATCTCTATGGTGTTCGGCTGGCGGCGGCTATGGGGGCCACAAGAGTTGCGCTCTCACCGGATCTGGAGAGACGCGACATTGGCGACATCTGCGCCAAGTCACCGGTGGAGATTGAAGTCGCCGTACACGGCCCGGTATGCCCTTCGATACCTGGCCAATGCCTGCTTCCGGCGTTTAACGGTGATATTGGGATGTGGCGGGATGTGTGTCCGGAGTTCTGTCGGGATTACTTTCCCTGTGAATCCTCCAGAAAGTGCGCGCCCTTCGACAGAGCTGACCTGTGCCTTGCGGATTACGTGGGCGTGCTGCGGGATATGGGCGTTGCCGCGCTGAGTATCATTGGCAGGCACCGCCGCCCGGAATATGTGGCGGCCGTGACAGGCGTCTACGCGAAGCTCATGAGCACCGGGGCGCACCCGTCGGAAGAGGATTATTCGGTGCTCCTGGCCGCTAACCCGGTGTCTGGGCTAAGTACCGGCCGCTTTGACGGATCAGACCAGGAGATTAAAATATCCGCTCCCAATCAGAACAGTGACGCGTTCTACGAAACCGTGCGCCGCGATTATCTGAGCCATGAGTTCCAGCGGGTGAACATCAGATTCGCGGGTATTGTCACCAGAGGCGAGCCGTTTAAGCTGGCCGTGTCGGATGACAGAGGATTCACTTTATTTGCCGAAGGCGCGGTTCCGGAGCTTGCGTTTCACCAGGAGGCTGACAGCGCGTATTTGCTTACGGAATTATCGAAAACAGGTGGCACACCGTTTACTTGTACCGACGTGCGTTTTAATATTGAGAAAGGGCTTTTCCTGCACCCCCGTCAAATAGCGCCGGTGCGGGACAAGCTTTTGGCAGAGCTTCTGGAGAAACGCGCGGAATTTGAAATACGCGGCGAAGGCGATCTCAATATGCCGCCCCGCGAGCCGAACAGCCCGGAGCCACCGGTTCTGACGATTTCGCTGCTGCGCTGTTCACAGTTATCGAAGCGCCTTCTCGAACTTGCGCCGCCTGTCGTCTATCTCCCGCTCAACGAGGTAGTTAGCGGGAACGCGGAGCTGGAGCCGTTTTTAGAGTCCGAGGATATAAGCGTCTGCCCCGCACTGCCCGCTTTTATACGCGACAGCGAGATGGGCGCGGTCATGGAAAAGCTGTTACGCGCGCGGGAGCTTGGCGTCAGGGAGGTGCTGGTGGGCAATATCGGACATATTGTGCCGCTAAAAAAACTGGGGTTTGAAGTGCGCGGCGATTACTCACTGAACATACGGAACTCTGTCTCGCTCTATGCCATGTCCGCCTTTTATTTAAAATCTGTCACGCTGCCGCCGGATATGAGTGCGCCGAGAGCGCGCGCCATATCCAAAAACCTCCCCGTGGAGCTTATCGTCTATGGCCGTGTGCCTCTCATGCCGACCGGAGACTGCGTTATCAGGACAGTAACGGGCGCGTGCTCCTGCGACGGGTTCACGGGCATCGCGGACAGGAGCGGATTCGTGTTTCCCGTCACACACGACGGTCTTTGCCGGACGACGGTATGGAGCAGCAGGAAGACATTTTTGGCAAAACGCAGTCAGGAGTATATGTCTTCAGGGCTCTGGGGCGTTCGTCTTGTGTTTACGACTGAGGACGAGGATGAGTGCGCCACTGTTGCCGCCAGGTACCTGGAACTTAATGATTACGAACCTGTGGCATATGACACGGGACTTTTCTGAGAGGACGGGACGTTTATGCACATTATACTGGCATCAGGTTCGCCGCGCAGACGTGAGCTTTTGGAAAATATTGGCATAAAAAGCTTTACTGTGTGTCCGACGGATTTTGACGAGAGCGCTATAACAGAGCGTGATCCGCGCGTACGAGTACGTCTTACAGCGGAGGGCAAGGCGGGAGCCGCCGCGTCCCGGAACCCTGACGCGCTCGTAATTGCCGCCGACACGCTCGTGTATCTGGATGGTGAGATAATGGGTAAACCGCGCAGCCTGCGGGAGGCGGCTGAAATGCTGTCGAAGCTCTCCGGACGTGAGCATGAGGTCATGACGGGCCTTGCGGTAACTTGCTCCAATACGCTTGTTTCCCACGTGGAGGTAACGAAGGTCCGTTTCCGGGATCTTGCGGCGGATGAAATAGAGCGATATGTCCAGAGCGGGGAACCGATGGACAAGGCCGGCGCCTATGGGATCCAGAAGTTGGGCGCGCTGTTCGTGTCTGGCGTGACAGGTGACTACTTCAATGTTGTGGGGCTTCCTGTCTGCCGGCTTGGTATAATACT
>CAYQWH010000047.1:0-11391 GCA_964421265.1 uncultured Oscillospiraceae bacterium
CGGCGACACGACACGCCGCGACACGGTTCGACGCAAAGCGACGTAACCCGCTATAACCCGACACGTTATGACGTCACGCGACGCGGTTCGACACGGAACACAGTTACGCGACGCAATTCGCCGCGACACGACACGGAACGCCATAACGCGACACGTTTCGCGATGGTTCGCCATAACTCGACACGTTACGCCGCAACACGACACAATTCGTCTCAACTCGACACGGTTCCACGTAACGCGCCACGGTTCGACGTAACCCGCCGCCACACGCCGCCGCGCGCGTCAGCGGGGATAGGCTAAGCCGGACATGAAGCCGTCGGCGGCGACGGACTGCACGTCGCCGGCTATGACCTGATTGCGGTAGACGATGATGTCCGCCACCACCGTTTCCGCCGCGCCGGGGTAATTCAGAATACTGTAGGTGTAGCGCGTGGCGGACAGCCCGGCGTAGTTCGCAAGGTCGAACCCCTGGCTCCGCTGCAGTTCGTTGTAGTCGCCGTACACCTGCCCGAACTTGCGGGGTATGGTGATGGACTGCTCCTCTAATTCCTCGCCCACCTCCCAGCCAAGGGAGCGCAGGTACTCCATCCTCTCCTCCCGGTTGGCGACCACCGCCGTCATGGACGACGCCTCCTCCGCGTCTCCTCTCCCGCCCAGCGCCAGAACAAGTATGGCCGCGACCACTATCAGCGCCAGCGCCGCCGCCGTCAGCTTCCTTCCGCTGACCTTCGCCGTTATCACAAACATATGAATGCTCACCTCCGCTTTCCTGTCAATTTTATGACGCGCCGCTCTCCCGTAGAACCTCCCTTTCGGCGCTAATGTTTTGTCTTTTTCACGAAAATTGAAAACGTAGAATTTTGTCGAAAATATGGAAATTTCGGGTAAAAATAGCGGGAAAACAAAAAATTACCATTTTTTTCATATCTTTTTCGTGAAAAAAAGTTGAAAAAGTGACGAAAAACAGTTATGATATTAAAAAATCGCGAAATTGCGCAGGAGAGTTTTTAGTCCGACCGAAATTATAAAGGAGGCGTACTGATGTCAAGCAGAATATTCCAGAGCATGATAGTCCAGATGAAGGAAGCGACTCCGCGAACGATAGGGATCGTAAACGACACAGGCACCGTGATAGCCACGACTGACCTGTCGATAATGGGGCTGAAGATAGTGAACCCCGCCAGCATAATGCCGGAGGAGGACGAGGAACTTACCATGTCGGGCGGCAAGACGTTCCGCGTCGTGCCCAGCGGCGATCAGGATTTCGACTACGCCGTGTTCGTGGAGGGCATCGACGACGTGGCCGCCGGGTTCTGCACCATCGTCGCCATCGCCGCGATACAGGCTAAGACGTATTACGAGGAGAAGTTTGACCGCACCACGCTTGTCAAGAACATAATCACCGAGAATATTCTGCCGGGGGACATCTACGTCCACGCGCGGGAACTGCATTTCGTCTCCGATATGCCCCGCGCCGTGTTCTTCATACGCCAGTTCGACCGGCGCGACCCCATGTCGCTGGAGGTGCTGAGGCGGATGTACCCGGACAGGGACCGGGATTTTGTCATATCCATGAGCGAGAAGGAGATCTGCGTCGTCAAGGAGGTCCCCGCCGCCACGGAGGAGGCGGATCTGCGGCGCATGGCGAGCGAGATGGAGCGGACGCTGATGGAGGAGCTGCGCGTCGCCACGCTCATAGGCGTCGGCACGCTGGCCAACCACATCCGGGAACTTGCCAGCCGTTACAAGGAGGCGCAGACCGCCCTTGAGGTGGGCAAGGTGTTCGAGCCGGAGCAGACCATCGTCTGTTACGAGAGTCTGGGTATCGGCCGCTTAATCTACCAGCTTCCCACCACCATGTGCGAGATGTTCCTGAACGAGGTGTTCAAGAAAAGCCCCATTGACGCCCTTGACAACGAGACGCTGAGCATAATAAACGAGTTTTTCGACAACAATCTGAACATATCCGAGACGTCCCGGAAGCTGTTCGTGCACCGGAACACGCTGGTGTACCGTCTCGGGAAGATAAAGAAGCTGACGGGGCTTGACCTGCGTGAGTTTGACGAGGCGATAGTGTTCAAGGTGGCGCTGATGGTCAAGAAGTACCTTGACTCCCAGCGCGCCCCCCGGAGGAGTCGGTTTTAGATGGTACAGTTTACGGATGTATTCAAGACATACGAGAACGGCACGAAGGCGCTGCGCGGCATAAGCTTCCGGGTGGATGACGGCGAGTTCGCGTTCCTGGTGGGGCCGTCCGGCTCCGGCAAGACGACGATAATCAAGCTGCTGACCGGGGAGATAGCGCCCACGGACGGCGAGGTGAACGTGAACGGTTACGACATGGGCAGCATACGCTTCTCCAAGATGCCGTATATGCGCCGGACGCTGGGCGTGGTGTTCCAGGATTTCCGGCTGATAGACGACAAGACGGTTTACGAGAACGTGGCGTTTGCCATGCGCGTAGTGGGCGCTTCCGCCAAGGAGATACGCCGCCGGGTGCCCTACGTGCTGGAGCTGGTGGGGCTTGACACGCGGCTCAAGCGCAAGCCCCATGAGCTGTCCGGCGGCGAACAGCAGCGCGTAGCCATCGCCCGCGCGCTGGTCAACAACCCCAGCCTCATAATCGCCGACGAGCCTACGGGCAACCTTGACCCGTCCCGGAGTCTGGAGATAATGATGCTGCTTGAGAAGATAAACGAGCTTCAGACCACCGTTATCGTGGTCACTCACGAGAAGGAGCTTGTGGATTCCTTCAACAAGCGCGTCATAGCCATCGACGCCGGGCGTATCATAAGCGACGGAATGGACGGATATTACAGCTATGAGAAGAAATAAAGGCAGCGCGCTGGTCTACTATCTGCGGGAGGGGATCAGCAGCATATTCACTCACGGGTTCATGTCCTTCGCGTCCGTGTGCGTGATAGTGGCGTGTCTGTTGATAATGGGCAGCTTCACGCTGCTGGCGCTGAACGTGGAGTCGATAATCGGGACGATGGAGAGCCAGAACGTGCTCATGGCGTTCATCGACGACTCCCTGTCGGAGGCGCAGGCGCGGTCGCTCCAGAGCAACATCGAGGCTCTGGACAACGTGGAGAGCGCCACCTTCGTCTCCCGCGACGAGGCCATGGAGAGTTTCGTGGAGACTTACGAGAGCGACTACTCCTCCCTCTTTGACGGACTGGACTCCACCATTCTCCGTCACCGCTACGTCATATACGTGTACGACATCGCGCTGATGAGCGAGACGCAGGAGGCGGTGCACCATCTGCCGGGCATAGCCAGCGTCAGCGCCCAGCTTGAGATAAGCAGCGGCTTCGTCACCATCCGCAAGATCGTGACGATAGTGTCGCTGGTGCTGACGGTGATACTGTTCATCGTCTCGCTCTTCATCATGTCCAACACTGTCAAGCTTACGACCTTTGAGCGCAAGGACGAGATAGCCATAATGAAGATGGTGGGAGCCACGGGCGCGTTCATACGGTGGCCCTTCGTAGTGGAGGGTCTGCTGCTGGGCGTTGTAGGTTCCATGACGGCGTATCTGCTGCAGTGGGGCGTGTACGAGCTGCTGCTGGACGGGCCGCTGTCCCACTCCGGCATAGCGATCCTGACGGTGCTGCCGTTTTCGGCGGTGGCGCTGCCGCTGCTGATCGCGTTCGCCGCCGTCGGCTTGGGCGTGGGCGTGATAGGGAGCCTTATCGCGATTAAAAACTATTTGAAGGTCTGATGAGAACATGAAGAGAAAACTGTTTGTACGGATAGTGGCCATAGGGCTTGCGGTGCTGATGGCGCTGTCGGTCATGCTGACGATAATCGCGTCCACTGCCAGCGCCACCGCGTCCCAGAGCGCCCTTGACGCGCTGGAGAAGCAGCACGAGGCCATTCAGCAGGAGATGCGGGAGATAGAGGCGCAGATAAACTCGCTGCAATACGAGGAGGCCGCCGCCCAGGGCAAGAAGCAGGTGCTTGACCAGCAGATCGCCCTGACGGAGCGCGGCATAGACAATCTGAACGACCAGATAACCGAGTACGGCAATCTGATAGTGGAGAAGCAGGACGAGGTGGAGGAGTACGAGCGCGAGGAGGCGGAGCAGTGGGACCTGTTCAAGGTGCGCATCCGCGCCATGGAGGAGAACGGCACCATCTCCTACTACGCGATCCTGTTCGAGGCGCGCGACTTCTCCGATATGCTCTCGCGCATGGACGTGGTGGAGAGCATAATGGACTATGACAAGCAGCTATATAACAATCTGATAGACGCCCGCGAGGCCACCAGTCAGGCCAAACAGGATTTGGAGGACACCGTCTCCGCCATGGAGGACACCCGCGCCGAGTTGGAGGAACAGCAGGCGCTGCTGGAGACGCAGGTGGAGGAGGCCGTCGCCCTCATCAGCGAACTGAACCTGACCATAGACGAGCAGCGGGAACTGTATAACGAGAAGAGCGAGGAGGAGGACAAGATAAAGGACGAGATAACGGCCATGGAGAAGGCGCTGGAGGAGGCGTCCCGCGCCACCACCGTCGGCACCGGTATTCTCGGCTGGCCGTCCGACTCGTACTACACCATCACCAGCGGCTTCGGTCCGCGCAACACCGGCATAGCCGGCGCGTCCACCAACCACAAGGGCATCGACATCGGCGCGGCCTACGGCTCCAACGTGCTGGCCTGTGACAGCGGCACCGTCCTCACCGCCCAGTACAGCAGCTCCTACGGCAACTACATAACCATCAGCCACGGCAACGGCATCACCACCCTGTACGCCCACATGAGCAAGCTGCTCGTGTCCAAGGGCGACACCGTGTCCAAGGGACAGGTCATCGGTCTTGTGGGCGCTACCGGCATCGCCAACGGCGCGCACATCCACCTTGAGGTCTGGGTGAACGGCACCCGCGTCAACCCCGTAAACTACGTGTCGTAGTGGCGGCACAGTTACATGGAAATACCCATCAATCAGCGGCATAGGCAATGTGCCGCTGATTGCGCGTGTCGGCGGGACAAATTAACAATTTGTTCATCCGCAGTTTGCCGTAAATTCATTTATTGCGGGTAGAATAGCCGTTGTTTGTTGTTAGCGAATGTAAATGCCGCGTTTCGGGAATGGAGCGAAAATATGCTGAAACTTGTAAACATCACCAAGACATACGTCACCGGGGATCTGCGCCAGCAGGCGCTGGACGGGATCTCCATCACCTTCCGGAAGAGCGAGTTCGTGTCGGTGCTGGGGCCGAGCGGATCGGGCAAGACCACGCTGCTGAACATAATCGGCGGTCTTGACCAGTACACCACCGGCGACCTTATCATCAACGGGAGGAGCACACGGGAGTACAACGACCGCAGCTGGGACACCTACCGCAACCACTCCATCGGCTTCGTGTTCCAGAACTACAATCTGATACCCCACCAGAGCGTGCTGAGCAACGTGGAGCTTGCGCTGACGCTGTCGGGCGTGAGCAAATCGGAGCGCCGCGCCAGAGCCGTAGACGCGCTTAAGGCCGTGGGTCTGGAGGAGCACATACATAAGCGCCCCAACCAGCTATCCGGCGGCCAGATGCAGCGGGTGTCCATCGCCCGCGCCCTCATCAACGACCCCGACATCGTCCTCGCCGACGAACCCACCGGCGCGCTTGATTCGGAGACCAGCGTCCAAGTCATGGAGCTGCTGAAGAAGATAGCCGAGGACAGGCTTGTCATCATGGTGACGCACAACCCGGAGTTGGCGGAGGCGTACTCCACCCGGATAGTGAAGCTGCTGGACGGCCGCGTCATATCCGACTCCGACCCCTGCGAGTACGACGTCAACGAGCCGGAGACGCCCCGGAGGAGCGGCGATAAGAAGAAGCGCTCCATGTCCCTGACCACCGCCCTGTCGCTGTCGCTGAACAACCTGATGACCAAGAAGGGGCGCACCTTCCTCACCAGCTTCGCCGGCAGCATCGGCATAATCGGCATAGCGCTGATCCTGTCCCTGTCCACCGGCATAAACAACTATATCAATCAGGTGCAGGAGGAAACGCTGTCCAGCTACCCGATAACCATAGAGGCCGAGACGGTGGATATGTCCGCGATGCTGTCGTCGCTGATGGATCTGCAGTTGGAATCGGAGGAGGACGAACACGACGAGGACAGGGTCTACTCCTCCAGCGTCATGTTCGACCTGATGAACTCCATGGTCAGCACGGAGACGACCAAGAACAATCTGGTGCCGTTCAAGGAGTACTTGGACACCGACAGCGGCATCGCGGATCTGGCGACCATCCAATATAGCTACAACCTCCCCTTCGACGTGTACAACGCCGACGAGAACGGCACCGTGATAAAGAGCGATCTGGAGTCCATGATGAACTCCGCCATGACCACGCTGTACGGCGGCAGCTACAGCGCCGTGTTCGACTCCATGAGTTCCATGTTCGACGCGATGAGCATCTGGACGGAGCTGCTGCCCGGCAGCGACGGGGAACTTATCTCCCAGGACGCGAAGAACCAGTACGACCTGCGTTACGGCCGCTGGCCGGAGAGTTACGACGAGGTGGTGCTGTTCGTGGACAGCCATAACGAGATAGCCGACATGATGGTCTACGCCCTCGGTCTGCTGCCTCAGGAGGACATGGACAAGATGCTGTCGGATATGCAGGACGCCATGCTGAACGGCACGACCGTGGATTACACGGAGCACAGCTGGACCTACGAGGAGCTGTGCGGCAAGACCTTCAAGCTTATCCTGCCGGCGGAACGGTACCAGTACGACGCCACCAGCGGCTCCTACGTGGACATAGGCGCCACGGACTACGGCATGAAGCTGTTGTACGACAGCGACGACGTGGGGCTGGAACTGCGCGTGGTGGGCATCGTCAGCCCCTCTGAGAACACTACCAGCGTCGCCGCCATGGGCTACACCTCCGCCCTGACCGATTACGCCATCGACAAGAGCAACGGTTCCGCCGTCGTCGCCGCCCAGTTGGCCTCCCCGGACACGGACGCGCTGACCGGGCTGCCGTTCCCCACGGAGGACGACGAGGAGCCGTCCCCGTCCGATAAGGCGGCCGCCATCACGGAGTACCTGTCCGGCGAGGACACGTCCTTCCGCGCGGACGCCTACGTGTCCATGATGTCCCAGATGACCGACGAGGACGTGGACAGTCTTGTGGATATGCAGATGGCCCAGTACGACCGTGAGACGATAGAGACGATGATAGTTCAGCAGTACTCGGACAGCATGGGCGTGGACGCCGAGACGATACTGTCGTTCATCGAGAGCATGAGCGACGAGGAACTGTTCGCCCAGATAGAGGACGCCATGGCCGAGAACATCCGTTCCCAGTACGCCCGGGAGGTGGAGGAACAGATGGGTTCCGTCCCCGCCGACACGCTGGCCATGATGCTTGACGCCGCCTTATCCGACGGCACCGTCACGGACGAACAGTACGTGTACCTGTACGACACGTTCATGCCGCCAACGCGCTCCGGTTCCACCTACGAGGACAACATGGAGCTGCTGGGCTACGTGGACAAGGACAGCCCCGCGTCCATAGCCATCTACGCCAGCACCTTCTCCGATAAGGACAAGATAGCCGACCTGATACAGGATTACAACGACGGTGTGGACAGCGAGGACGACGAGATAACGTACACGGACTATATCGCCCTGCTGATGAGTTCCATAACCGACATTCTGAACGCCATAAGCTATCTGCTGATCGGGTTCGTGGCCATCTCCCTTGTGGTGTCGTCGATCATGATAGGCGTCATAACGTACATCTCCGTGCTGGAGCGCACCAAGGAGATCGGCATTCTCCGCGCCGTGGGCGCGTCCAAGCGGGACATCTCCCGCGTGTTCAACGCCGAGACGCTCATTATCGGTCTGGCCGCCGGACTTATCGGTATCGGCGTCACGCTGCTGCTGACCATACCGATAAATATAATAGTCCACAACCTGACCGGCATACAGGACCTGAGCGCCGTGCTGCCCGGCGTGGCGGCTGTAATACTTGTGGCGATAAGCGTGTTCCTGACTATCATAGCCGGGCTGCTGCCGTCTAAGATTGCCGCCCGCAAGAACCCGGTGGAGGCGCTGAGAACCGAGTAACGACTGTTGCAATCGGAATAACGATGTGATATAATGACATTGCCCGAGGGGGAATCCTCTTCCGGGCAATGTCATAATTATACTGTACAACCGGAGGTGCGGCATGGCTCCAGATATGGAGAAGATAACCCGGCTTGAGAACCGGGTACCAAGAAGCGGCGTGCGGACGCGGTTCGCCCCCAGTCCCACAGGCTATATGCACGTGGGCAACCTGCGCACGGCCCTCTACGCCTGGCTCTTGGCCAGACGGAACAACGGAACATTCATACTGCGTATCGAGGACACGGATCAGGGCCGTCTCGTGGACGGCTCCGTGGAACTGATATATAAGACGCTGGCGGAGTGCGGACTTGACCACGACGAAGGCCCCGACAAGGGCGGCCCCGCCGGGCCATACGTGCAGACGGAACGGCGGGACCTGTACGGCGACTACGCCGAGCTGCTCATCGAGCGCGGCCACGCCTACCGCTGCTTCTGCGACAGGACGGAGCAGGAGGACGGGTTCACAAAGACCGCCGACCCCTGCCGGAGCATGAGCCGTCGGGAGTCGGACAGCCGCGCCGCCGCCGGTGAACCCTACGTGGTGCGCCAGCGCATACCGGACAGCGGCGAGACCACGATCCGGGACGAGATCTACGGCAGCATAACCGTCCCCAACCGGGACTTGGACGACCAGATACTGCTCAAGCGGGACGGCCTGCCCACCTACAACTTCGCCAACGTCGTCGACGACCACCTGATGGGCATAACCCACGTGGTGCGCGGCTCCGAGTACCTGTCCTCCGCGCCCAAGTACAATCTGTTATACGACGCCTTCGGCTGGGACATACCCGTGTACATCCACTGCCCGCCGGTCATGCGCGACCAGCACAACAAGATGTCCAAGCGCCACGGCGACCCCTCCTACGAGGATCTGCGCGATCAGGGCTACCTGACCGAGGCGATAGTGAACTACGTGGCGCTCCTGGGCTGGTCCCCCGGCGGCGAACGGGAGATATATTCGCTGTCCGAACTGGCGGAGATATTCGACGTGTCCGGCATATCCAAGTCCACCGCCATCTTCGACATCGCCAAGCTGACGCATTTCAACAGTCTGTATATACGCGATATGCCGCCGGAGCGGTTCGCCGCCGTCGCCGAGCCGTGGATACGCAAGGCGGTGACGGATGAGCGGTACAGCGCCGCCGCCATCGCCCCGCTGCTCCAGCCCAGAACGGAGCGACTGACCGACATTCCCGAAAAGCTGGACTTCTTCGACAAGCTGCCGGACTACGACCCGGAACTGTTCGTCAACAAGAAGTCCAAGACCACCCGCGACGTGTCGCTCAATATGCTCCGCCAGGCGGAACCCGCCCTCGCCGCTATCGGCGACTGGACGGACGATACGGTGCGTGACACCCTGACGGAACTTGCCGCGCGGCTGAACGTGAAGAACGCCACGCTCCTGTGGCCGGTGCGTATCGCCGTGGCGGGCAAGGCCGTCACGCCCGGCGGCGCTGTGGAGATCTGCGCCATCCTCGGCCGGGACGAGACGCTGCGGCGCGTCCGTGACGGCATCGCCCGTCTCACCCGCTGAGGAGGCGCGACATGGCGGGAACGGGATGCGAACTTTGCCCCCGTCGCTGCGGCGCGCTGCGGGACGGCGGCGACACCGGCTATTGCGGCGAGGGGACCCGGCCGCGAATCGCCCGCGCCGCGCTCCACTACTGGGAGGAGCCGCCCATAAGCGGCGAGAACGGCAGCGGCGCCGTGTTCTTCTCCGGCTGCAACCTGCGGTGCGTCTACTGCCAGAACATGGCCATCTCACAGCGGGGGTTGGGCAAGACCGTGACCGTGGAACGGCTGCGCCGGATCTACCGGGAGCTTGCGGACGCCGGCGCGCACAATATTAACCTTGTCACGCCAACCCACTTCGCCGACGCCGTAATAGAGTCCCTGACCCCGCCGCCGCCGGTGCCCGTGGTGTGGAACAGTTCCGGCTACGAGTCCGTGGAGACGCTGCGCCGCCTTGAGGGGAAGGCGCGGATCTATCTGCCGGATATGAAGTACTCGGACCCGGCCATAGCCGCGAAGTACTCCAACGCCCCGGACTACCCGCGCGTCGCGAAGGACGCGATAACGGAGATGTTCCGCCAGACGGGGCCATACGTCATGGACGGAGATTTATTGAAGAGCGGCACGGTCATTCGCCATTTGATTTTGCCGGGCAATATCGGGAACACGATCGGCGTCATAGAGTGGGTGGCGGCCACGTTCCGCCCCGGCGACGTGCTGTTCTCCCTGATGGCGCAGTACACGCCCGTGGAGCCGCCGACCCCGTTCCCGGAGCTGAACCGCCGCGTCACGCGGGAGGAGTACGCCGAAGCCATGGCCGCCATGGAGCGCGCCGGAATCACCGACGGGTTCTATCAGGAGCTGTCCTCCGCCTCCGAGGAGTACACGCCCCCCTTCGACCTGACAGGCGTGTAGCGCCCCGCCCCGGAACCGGGAAGAGACAGGCTTTTTGAAAAAACCGCGAATCGCCGGGCAAGCGCCGCGCGAGATCGCGAATCAGTATAACAAGACAGGATGGATTAAAATGTCACAGCAGAAGATACTTGTGTTGGATTTCGGCGGACAGTACAACCAGCTAATCGCCCGGCGCGTCCGGGAGTGCGGCGTGTACTGCGAGGTCAGACCATATACCATGACCCTTGAGGAGATACGCGCCTTTGACCCCATCGGCATCATATTCACCGGCGGGCCGAACAGCGTGTACGACGAGGGTTCTCCCCAGCCGGACGGCGGCGTGTTCGATTTAGGCGTGCCCCTTCTGGGCATATGCTACGGCTGCCAGCTTATGGCCCGTCACTTAGGCGGGACGGTGACGCGGGCTGACGGCGACTCCGCCCGGGAGTACGGCAGGACGGCGACGCGTTTCGACACGTCCTGCAAGCTGTTTCGCGATCTGCCCGACAGCGGCGTTACGTGGATGAGCCACGGCGACTACATGGAGCGCGCGCCGGAGGGCTTTAAGGCCGTCGCCGCCACCGGTTCCTGCGAGAACGCGGCCATCTGCGACGAGTCGCGCGGGTTCTACGGCGTCCAGTTCCACCCGGAGGTGAACCACACGGAGCACGGCACGGACATGATACGCAACTTCCTGTACGGCGCGTGCGGCGCCGTGGGCGACTGGACCATGGGCGACTACCGTGAGACTGCCCTTGAGAGGATACGGAAGCAGGTCGGCGACGGGCGCGTGCTGCTGGCGCTGTCCGGCGGCGTGGACTCCTCCGTGGCGGCGGCGCTGATTTACAAGGCTATCGGCGAT
>CAYQWH010000048.1:0-3356 GCA_964421265.1 uncultured Oscillospiraceae bacterium
GACGGCGCCCGCAATGGCTATCAGGCTGACAAGACAGCCGGGCGCGCAGCCGCATCCCCGCCTGAAACCGCGCGGCGGTGGCGGCGGCGGGGGACCTCCGGGTCCGCCGCGTCTGTCAAATCCTCCAGGCCCATGGCCGCCCGGGCCTCCGGGACCGCCCGGGCCTCCCGGCCCACGGCCTCCGCGTCCTCCAAATCCTCCCGGCATATGTATCATCTCCTTATACCGTCTACCGGTTAAATCCCTCAATCAATAAGCCCGCGCGCCGTTCGCCGCGTACCGCGCCTGACTGACGGGCGCGCCCTGTGACGTATAACGCCTTACGGTTTTCCCCATGCCATCTGAAAACAGGGCGAAGCCCTGTTTTCAGGTTCCGCGCCTCGGACAGGCTCAATAGTTCGCCGCTCTGATCTCGAAATACGACTGCGGGTGGGCGCACACTGGGCAGACGGCGGGCGCCTTCTGTCCTATGACTATATGTCCGCAGTTCAGGCAGATCCACACCGTGTCGCCGTCTCTTGAGAACACAAGTCCCTGCTCAATATTCGTAATGAGCTTCCTGTAGCGCTCCTCGTGGGTCTTTTCAATATCGCCCACCATGCGGAACTTGGCGGCGATCTCCCCGAACCCCTCCTCTTCCGCTTCTCTGGCGAATCTGGCGTACATATCCGTCCACTCGTAGTTCTCCCCGTCGGCGGCGTTGTGCAGGTTGTTGAAGGTGTCCGGTACCTCGCCGTCATGCAGGTACTTGAACCAGAGCTTGGCGTGCTCCTTCTCGTTGAGAGCCGTCTCCGTGAAAATATCTGAGATCTGGACATATCCGTCCTTCTTCGCCTTGGACGCGAAATACAGGTACTTCGTGTGGGCCTCGCACTCGCCGGAAAACGCGGTGCGCAGGTTCTGTTCGGTCCTTGTCCCCTTGAGCTTTTCGTAATCCATATTCTCTCTCCTCCCTTACTATGATATGTTCAGCATCTCCGGAAATATCAGTATTTATACATACCCCGCAGCAGAATTATCTCCTGTCTGTAGCCCTCAAGCTCGTTTGGCGTCTCAAGGAAGAACGGCAGGTCCCGCAGCGCCGGGTGGTTGATTATCCGCTCAAACGCCTCTGCGCCGATACTGCCGCCGCCTATCACCTCATGGCGGTCCTTGTGGCTGGCGAAGGGGTTCTTGCTGTCGTTGAGATGCACGGCCTTCAGCCTGTCAAGACCGATAACCCTGTCGAACTCCGACAGCACACCGTCAAGATCCGTCACTATGTCGTAGCCGCCGTCGTAGACGTGGCAGGTGTCCAGACAGACGCCCAGCTTGTCCCGCAGCGCGGTCCTGTCGATGATCTCTCTCAGCTCCTCGAATTTAGACCCGATCTCCGACCCCTTCCCGGCCATTGTCTCAAGGAGCACGCACGTCTTTTGTTCCTCATAGAGCGTCATGTTCAGCGTCTCGGCTATAAGCTCGATCCCCCGCTCAACCCCCTGACCCACGTGGCTGCCCGGGTGGAAGTTATAGAGGTTCCCCGGCACAAGATCCATGCGCCGCAGGTCGTCGGCCATCGTCTGGCGGGCAAATTCAAGCACCCTCTCCTTGGCGGCGCAGGGGTTGATGGTGTAGGGCGCGTGGGCCAGTATACACTCTATACCGTACCGGCTCTTCAGATCCATGAACCGGTCTATGTCCTCCCCGTCAATCTCCTTAGCCGAGCCGCCTCGGGGGTTCCTTGTGAAGAACTGGAACACATTTGCGCCGATGCTGTGGGCGGTCTCCGCCATAGCCGCGAACCCCTTCGACGCGGAGAGGTGGCATCCGATTTTCATCATAAACTTTATCTCCTGGAATCAGCTCCGCGAACCGACGCGCGCCCTTGCAGCGCGTTTAGGTACATACTCATCGCTCCGTCCCCGCCGGGCCGGAAACAGGTCCCGTCTCTCCATCCCCAACGCAGGCTACGCCCGCCGCGCGGCCCGTGACCTTCCGTCCGCGCCGCAGTTCTATGAATCCTCGCCGGCGCGGGAGACGCGGTCCCTGCGGGAACCTACGCGGGGCGGCCTGCTCACTCCCGAAATATCCACAACCGCGCTGACGCCGTAGTTGCACAGATCGTTCATAAGCTCCGCTATCTCCTCCGGAGGCTCCTTGGCGCCGCCTATGAGCCAGTCCTGCACAAGGCGGGCGACACCGCAGGAGACGAAGGAGTAAGTCATCTCCATCTTCTTCCTGTCCGACTCAGGCGATACGCCTGACCACTGGATAATACACATATCGTGGGCGCTGTTGACCACCCTTGCCAGGAACTCCCTGTCTCCGTAGGGACCGAACAGAGCCGACGCCAGCTCCTGCTGCTCCTTCAGCACGGCAAGGATCTGAGCCACTATTTTCGGCACGTCCTCCGCCTTCTGAAAGGACGCGATCCGCATCACCATAGTCACGTAGAACTCCGACTCTATCTCCTCCAAAAGCTCCTCGGGGCTTGAGTAGTGGGCGTAAAACGTGCCCCGGTTCAGCAGCGCTTTCTCACAGATCTCCTTAACAGTTATCTTATCCACAGGCTTCTTTTTCAGGAGCGAGAGAAGACTCTTCTTCAGCTCGCTCTTCGAGTACTGTACGCGCCTGTTGTCAGAAGTATTGGCCATCATCGTCCTCCATTTCTTCCCGAGCCGCGTTTTTTTGGGAACCGCCGCCCGATTAAAACCGTTCAGCCCGCGCAGGTCCGCTTATATATAAATAATCAGTCGTCGCTCTCGATAAGGCCGTAGCCGCCGCTCTTGCGCTTATACACCACGGAGAACGCGCCGGAGGACTCCTCATTCTTGAACACGAAAAACTCGTGGTTCAGGAGGTTCATCTGGAGTATGGCCTCCTCCACGGTCATTGGCTTGACGGAAAAGCGCTTTGTGCGTATTACGTCAAACTCAGGCTCCGTATCCGTGTCAGGCTCCAGGGACACCGTCTCGGGCTTTATCTCCCGCTCGAACGCGCCGTCTCTCAGCTTCTTCTCAAGACGCGTCTTGTTCTTGCGTATCTGTCTCTCGATTGACGCGGCGGCGGAGTCTATGGAGGCGTACATATCCCCGGTGCTCTCGCTCACGCGGTAGAACATACCGTTATTGCGCAGCGTCACCTCGGCTATACAGCGGCCACGCTCCATCGAGAACGTAACCGACGCGTCAGCCTCGCTCCTGAAGAACCTGTCCAATTTGCTTATCTTCTTCTCAGCGTACCGCCGTATCTCGTCGCTTACCTCTATTTTCTTATCGGTAAATGTAAATTTCATGCCGGTCAGCTCCTTTCTAATACTAATCACAAATTAAATTCTTTAATTTGTGATACGCACGCTTACGCGTGCTCGTGCCGCG
>CAYQWH010000048.1:3456-11340 GCA_964421265.1 uncultured Oscillospiraceae bacterium
CACAAATTAAATTCTTTAATTTGTGATACGCACGCTTACGCGTGCTCGTGCCGCGCTCTCGCGCGTCACGCCGTCTTATTGAGTTCTTTACGCGCCTTCGGCGCTATGCGTAAAAGCTTACGCTTTTTAAAAAGAACTTTTATAATACTGATCACAAATTAAAAATTCTAATCTGTGATACGCACGCTTGCGCGTCGGGACGCGCCCTGTCTGCATTATATCATATTTTTTTGTAAATTTGAAGAGATTTCCCGAAAAATTTAAAATTCCACGGCTTAATAATTCCCGGTCGGCGCGTATCTTCTAAAAAACCGCCGCCCGTTAAAAATAAAGAGGACGGCCACAGCGGACGTCCTCTTTGCTCTTCCAATCACGGGGCGGGAACAGTGTCCGAAACCGTATACGCTTTCGGATATTACTTCAGCTCGACCTCCGCGCCGACGCCCTCCAGCTTCTTCTTCAGCTCCTCGGCGTCGTCCTTCGACACAGCCTCCTTGATGGTGACAGGGGCCTTCTCCACTGTTGCCTTCGCGTCGGCAAGTCCGAGACCTGTGATCTCGCGGACAACCTTGATAACCGGCAGCTTGCTGGAGCCGAAGCTCTTGAGAACCACGTCAAACTCGGTCTTCTCCTCCTCAGCGGGAGCAGCGGCCGCGCCCGCAGCCGGCGCCGCCATCGCAGCGGCCGATACGCCAAACTCCTCCTCAAGAGCGTGTACAAGCTCTGAAAGCTCCAATACGGTAAGCGCCTTGATCTCCTCAATCAGCGCGCTTGTCTTCTCACTGGCCATTTTTATATTCCTCCCTGTTAATTATTTATACTGATTCCGAAAATAGTTTTAATCTGAAATACGTGCGCGGCGCCTCGTCAGTCCTTTACGCGCCTTTGGCGCTATATCAGTAAAGCCTAAAAGCTTTATGCGGAGAACTGACATTGCCGGTCCTTATCGTGACCCACTCAGGCGGCCGGCTCCTCGCCGCCCTTCTTCTCGGCGATGGCCTTGAGCACCACGGCGAGACTTGTAATCGGCGCCAGCATCGTGCCGAGGAACTGCGCCTGGAGAACAGGCAGCGGCGGGATCTTGGCGAGAGCCGTTATCTCATCCACGGATATAACCTCACCGTTCATGAAGCCGCCCTTGATCTCGAAGCAGTCCTGCAGCTTTTCCGCGTACTCGCTTGTAATCCGCGCCGGCGCAAGCGGGTCGTCCACGCTCGTGGCCAGCGACGTCGTGCCGCTGAGCAGCGGATCAAGCTCGCTGTAACCGGCGTCGTCTATGGCGAAGCGGAGCAGCGTGTTCTTGACCACCGTGTACTCCACCTTCTCCTCGCGCATCTTGCGGCGGAGAGACGTGTCGTCCGCCACGGAAATCCCCGCGTAATCCACCAGCACTCCCGAGGCGGCGTCCTTAAGCCTCGCCGAGAGACCGCTGACTATGGCTTTCTTCTCACTCAATACTTTGGCGTTGGGCATATTCTTTTTCACCTCCGATTTAAGGCGCCCGCCCCGGGAAAGCGCGCGGCGGGAAACGGAACCCGCCATAACCGTCCTTCCGGGACGCGCCCAGATTCGCGTCCGACAGCAGCAAAAAATCCCCGCGCCATAAAGACACGGGGACACGGCAAACCAATGTGACCGTCCTCGGCGGGTATATTTACACGGCAGACCTCCGCAACCCGCTGTCTTTGGAACGCTCACTTATTCTACCACATCCTGTCACGCTTGTCAAGAGTTTTTTTGAAAATAAGTCCCTAACGCGCCTTTAGCGCTTTATACATAAGGCTTTGAAAGCTTTTTAAAAAGAACTATTATAATATGCTTGCAATCAGCGTGAAAATGTGATAAAATAAGGTGTAAACATGATGTCTTGCGAAAAAAGGGGAGAGATAAATGAACTCAATGGGGGACGTCTGGCTGAGCGTGCTCGATATTCTCAAGGAAAATCTTACACCGGTCGCTATAAGCACATGGTTCGACGAGTGCGACGTGGTGGATATAACAAAGGACGCGCTGATTCTGTCAGTGCCCTCAGATTTCAAGCGGGGCGTCATAAAGAACCGGTTCGTAAAGCAGATACAGAACGCGGTCAGCGCCATATTCGGCTCGGATATGTCCGTGGAGCTTGTGGGCGCCGTGGACCGCTCAAGCAACGGCGCCGTGGAGAAGACATCAAACAGCAGGAGCGAGGAGTACACCTTCGACAACTTTGTGGTGGGGCCTTCCAACAAATTTGCCCACGCCGCGGCCCTCGCCGTCGCCGTGGAGGACACGCGGGTTTACAACCCGCTCTTCATATACGGCGACTCGGGACTTGGCAAGACCCACCTTCTCTACGCCATACGCCACGAGGTGAGCAGGAGGCACCCGGAGTACAACATAGTCTTTGTGCGCACGAGGGACTTCATGAACGAGCTGATCACCGCCATACGCGAGGGGAGGAACGTCGAGTTCCGGGAGAAGTACCGCAGCTCCGACCTGTTCCTCATGGACGACATACAGGCCATCGCCACCACGAACTCCTCCCAGGAAGAGCTGTTCCACACCTTCAACACGCTCCACGAGTCCCGGAAGCAGATAGTCTTCACCTCCGACCGACCGCCCTCCGAGATGGCGCTCCTGACGGACAGGCTGCGGACGCGCTTTGAGTCGGGCCTTCTTGCCGACATCCAGAAACCCGACTACGAGACGCGCACGGCGATAATAAAAAACAAGGCGGCGCAGCTCGGTATGCCACTGGAGGACGACGTGGTGGACTATATAGCCACGAATATGACGGCGAATGTCAGGCAGATCGAGGGCGCGGTGAAAAAGGTCAGGGCCTACAGGGACCTGATGGGCGGTAACGTGACGGTGCAGAACGTGTCCAAGGCCATAAAGGACCTTTTCAAGGAGAAGACGGCCTATATACCCACTCCGGAGGACATAATAGAAGAGACGGCTAAGTACTTCAACATCTCCCCGGAGGACATAAAGGGCCAGAGGCGCACCAGGAACACCACCCTGGCAAGACAGATCGCCATGTACCAGATCAGGATACTGACGAACCTGTCGCTGCAGGACATAGGCAACATCTTCGACGGCCGCGACCACACCACCGTCCTGTCCTCCATACAGAAAATCGAGAAGAACGTGTCAACCTCCGAGGACTTCTCCCAGATGGTAAAGGACATAACGGCCACCATCAACTCAAAGGGGTTCTGATACGGATAATACCGCCGGGACTTTTTCCACAATCAACATATTTCCACTGTAGAAAAATGTTGATTTTCAAGCCATGTCGGGAAGGCTGTTTAAAACTTTGCCTTTTGTTCCGAATTATTCCACCGGTTTTCTTTTCCCTCCCGCCGCTGTTTTCGGGGGCTTCCGGCGTTTTTCCACATATTTTCCGGTACTACTACCGCTACTTCTAAATAAATATATTATTTATTTATATATTATCTCTTTTTTCTTTTTTCTGTATTTTACGGGCTGTGCAAAACTTTTTTCACGGCCTATAATCGGCATCACCACTCTCACATAGCGGCCACGGCCGCTTTAATGACAGATCGGGTACCGGCGCGCGCCGGTACCCGGACAGGATACGGGGACCTGCCGTGACAGGTCCCCACGTGTAGGAGGCGAACATATGAAATTTTCCTGTGAAAAGAGCGCTCTTGTGGCGGCAATAGCCATATCCTCAAGAGCCGCCGCCGCGAAGAGCGCCGTATCCGCCCTTGAGGGACTGCTCATCGAGGCCGACGAGAACGTGAGCGTGACCGGGTACGACCTGAAAACCGGCATCCGCTCCACAGTCAACGCGGACGTGGAGGAGCACGGCAGCGTCGTGATAAACGCGAGACTGTTCAGCGACATAATCAGAAAGCTGCCGGACGAGATTGTCTATATCAACGTGAATCTGAAGTACACAATTAACATAAAATGCGGACTCAGCGACTTCAGCATCATAGGTATGTCCGCCGACGAGTACCCGGATCTCCCCAACGTGGACGGCCAGAACTCCATCTATATGAAGGAGTCGGAGCTGAAGGCCATGATCTCCCAGACGAACTTCGCCGTGTCGGACAACGAGTCAAGACCGATCCACACCGGCGCCCTCTTTGAGCTGGACAACGACGTGCTCACCGTCGTCGCCGTGGACGGGTACAGACTGGCCCTCAGAAGAGAGCGCGTGGCGAAAACCGAGATCGGCAAGACCAGCTTCGTCGTCCCCGGTACTGCCCTCTCGGAGGTGGAGAGGATCGCCTCAGACAACGACAATCTGATTAAAATAACAGCGGGAGCCAAACACATCATGTTCGTAATAGGCACGACTGTGCTCATATCCCGCAGGCTGGAGGGCGAGTTTCTGAATTACAGGGCCTCCATCCCCCAGGCCAGCAAATTCAGCATTGAGGCCGATAAGCGGCAGCTGACGGAGACGATAGAGCGCGTCGCCCTCATAATAAGCGACAAGTTCAAAAGCCCGGTCAGGTGCCTCTTCCAGAACGGCATAATGAGAGCCTCCACCACCACCACGCTGGGCAAGGCGGTGGACGAGTGCCAGGTGCAGGGCGACGGCGAGGGCCTTGAGATCGGGTTCAACAACAGATATATCCTGGACGCCCTGAGAGCGGTGCCGGCGGACAAAATAAGGCTCCAGCTCTCCACAGGCGTGTCGCCCTGCGTCATCGTCCCCACCGACAACAGCAGGAACTTCCTCTATCTTATCTTACCTGTGAGGCTGAAGAACAATGAGAGCTGAGGTAATCAGGAGGAAGAAGCGCGGCGGCGGATCCGTCAAAAAGGTGCCGATAAGCACGGAGTATATCAGGCTTGACGGGTTTCTGAAGTTCACCGGCGCCGCCTCGACCGGCGGCGAGGCGAAGCTCCGTATAGAGAACGGTGAGGTCAGGGTGAACGGCGACGTGTGCGTGACGCGTGGGAAAAAGCTGCGGCCCGGCGACCGGGTGACTGTCGGAGGAGAGGCATTCGAGGTGACTGGCGGCGATGTACTTTGAGTCGCTGGAGCTTGAGGGATTCAGGAACTACACCCGCGCCGCAGCTGAGTTTTCCGGGGACGTGAATATTCTGAAGGGCGATAACGCCCAGGGCAAGACGAATATGCTGGAGGCGCTCTACGTGCTGTGCGCCGGCAGGTCCTTCCGCGCCCGGTCGGACAGGGAGCTTGTGGGTTTCGGCGCCGATTTCGCCTCCGTCACCGGGACGGGCCGTGCCGACGGACGGGACAAGAACGTCCGCATCGTCATCCGCCCCGGCAAGCGCAGGAGCGTGACGGTGAACGGCGTGAAGGTGAGGACCGCGTCGGAGCTGTCGGGCGGCTACGCCGCCGTACTCTTCAGACCGGAGGACCTGGAGCTTGTGCGCGGCGGGGCGGCGGAGCGGCGCAGGTTCATGGATATGTGCATATCACAGCTGCGTCCCCGGTACGCGGCGGCGCTCCGCGAGTTTTCCAAGGCCTATGAGGGCAAGACGCGCATACTGCGCGACTTCCGGGAGAAGCCGTCGCTTATGGAGCTTTTGGACGAGTATGACAACAGACTCTGCCAGATGAGCGCGGAACTTATCCACTACAGGGCGCTGTTCATAAAGAGTCTGGCTCCGGAGGCCGCTAAGATCCACAGCGATTTCTCCCACGGCGAGACATTGGGCATAGAGTACAGGACGATAAAGACCATAGACGACCCCACGCGGCCGTCGGCGGAGCTGCTGCCGCTGGTGATGGAGCACCTGAGGGGACACAGGGACGCGGAGATAGCTTCGGGGCTTTGTCTGACAGGCGCCCACAAGGACGAGCTTGAGATCACCATTGACGGCGTTCAGGCGCGGGGCTTCGCCTCCCAGGGCCAGGCGAGGACGGCCGCGCTCTCCATGAAGCTGGCGGAGAGGGAGATACATTACAGGAACCGGGGGGAGTATCCGGTGCTGCTCCTGGACGACGTGCTGTCGGAGCTGGACCCGGCAAGACAGGACTTTGTGCTCAACAGAATAGGCGGCGGCCAGGTGTTCATAACCTGCTGCGAGGACGACAGGATAACGGAGCGCACTGGCGGAAAGGTGACTTTAATAAGCGGCGGCGCCCTGATGTGAGGCTGTATTATGTATATGTATGTGGGACAGAACTGCGTGCTGCCGGAGAGGGAGATCATCGGCGTCTTCGACATGGACAACGTGAGCTGGTCGAAAATCTCCCGTGAGTTTCTCAAAAAGGCGGAGGATGACGGGAGAGTTACGTCCGTCAGCGGGGACATACCCAAGTCCTTCGTCCTCCTCGCCGACGGCGGCGTTGTGCTCAGCGCCATAAACACGGCGACACTGAGACAGAGACTGTATTCCGGGATCAGCGCCGGGACACAGTCCGACGAGTGATACGCGCGCTTGGCGCGTCGCGCCGTATCATGGCTCATTACGCGTTTTTGGCGCTTTGCATAAAGACTATAAGGCTTTTTAAATTGAACCGGTATTATCGGATCCTTTTTGACGTCCGGGCGCTTTTTCGGGCGGTTGGTTTTTGGCGGCGTAAAAGGATCCGTATCGCGGACCGGTTCCCGTGGGCGGCGCGCGGGGGGATCACACGCGCCGCCGAAAGGCGCGAGTTTTAAGTATTCTGGAGGAAAGCGGAACATGGCAGAAGGATTTGAAGAGGCTCTTGACATAACCGGTAAGATCACGACGGAGTATGACGCCAGTCAGATACAGGTGCTGGAGGGATTGGAGGCGGTGCGCAAGAGGCCGGGTATGTATATAGGCTCCACATCCGCCACAGGTCTCCACCACCTTGTGTACGAGATAGTCGATAACTCCATAGACGAGGCTCTGGCCGGGTACTGTACGGAGATAACAGTCACCATAAACGAGGGGGATGTCATAACAGTCGAGGACAACGGGCGCGGGATACCTGTGGATATACAGCAGCAGACCGGCAAATCGGCGCTTGAGGTGGTTTACACGGTGCTGCACGCCGGCGGTAAGTTCGGCGGCGGCGGGTACAAGGTCTCCGGCGGGCTGCACGGAGTGGGCGCCTCGGTGGTGAACGCCCTGTCCCAGTGGCTCACTGTACAGGTGCACAAGAACGGGAAGATCTATGAGATGAAGTTCTCCCGTGGCGACATAACCGAGAGTCTGACAGTCGTAGGCGACACCGACAGGACCGGCACCACCGTCACGTTCAAGCCGGACGGCGAGATATTCGACGACACGGTCTTTGACTACGAGACGCTGCGCAAGAGGATGCGCGAGCAGGCGTTTTTAAACGCCGGTCTGCACATAACCATACAGGACCTGCGCGGCGCGGACGGCGAGATCCTCTCGGAGCATATGCACTACGAGGGCGGCATACGGCAGTTTGTGGAGTATCTGAACCGCAATAAGACGCCGATACACAGCGACGTGGTGTATATGTCCGGCGGCAGACAGGACTCCATAGCCGAGGTCGCGTTCCAGTATAACGACGGTTATAACGAGCTGATAGTGTCCTTTGCCAACAACATACACACGCCCGAGGGCGGGATGCACGAGACGGGCTTCAAGACGGCGCTCACCAGGGCGCTGAACGCCTACGGGGTAAAGAATAATCTCCTTAAGGGTGAGGAGCGCCTGTCCGGTGAGGACTGCAGGGAGGGGCTGTCCGCCGTCATATCCGTAAAGCTGACGGACGCCCAGTTTGAGGGACAGACCAAGACGAAGCTGGGCAACGCCGAGATACGCTCTCTTGTGGACAGTATAGTCACGGAGCAGCTTGATATATTTTTCGAGGAGAACCCGGCGGCGGCGAAGGCCATAATTGACAAGGCCATGACCGCGTCAAGGGCGCGGGAGGCGGCGAGGAAGGCCCGTGAGTCCGTCAGGAGAAAGACGGGACTTGAGTCCGGCCAGATGCCGGACAAG
>CAYQWH010000049.1:0-11335 GCA_964421265.1 uncultured Oscillospiraceae bacterium
ACGAGACGCTGAAGAAAGCGTTCTTTGAAAAAAAGGAAAACTTAGAATAACGCGCTCCCGCCCCCAGAGGAGCGCCGCCCCCGCGAAAGACAGTGAGGAAACTGCCTTTCGCGGGGGTATCATTATGCCCAAGATAAAGTTATTCGGCGGAGGAACAAATCCCGATAGCCGGACGCGCTATGCCGGACGAGAATCACGCGGGGGAGCGGCGGTACCGGGAACCTTGCCTGCGGTGAACGTCAGCGGGAATTCCGCGAAGAATATAAACCCGAACCAGAAAACCGCTCAGGACGCGGATAAAGGCGCAAAGAGGAACGTGGTTATCCGGCAGAACTGTCCCGCAGCCCCAAAAAAGCTTCCGGCGACCCAGCCAGGGGCACCGGAAGCTGATAATATTTTTACTGTCCGCTGGACGGGGCGCGGCGCGGGGCCGCGGATTATTTTATCCTCTCTATCAGCGCGCCGCCGTTATTTTTCAGCCACCGCTCCCGTTCGCGGTAGTCGGGCATTACGTTCGCCACTTCGCGCCAGAAGCGCTTCGAGTGGTTGAGTTCCTTGCGGTGACAAAGCTCGTGTACTACCACGTAGTCGCGTATTTCCGGCGGCGTCAGCATCAGCAGACAGTTGAAGTTGAGATTGCCCTTCGCCGAGCAGCTTCCCCAACGGGTCAGCTGGTTGCGTATCGTTATCCGCCCGAAGGTCACGCCCACCTTCGGGGCGAACCTGGCCACCCGCTGCGGTATGTCCCTAACGGCGTCGTCCGCGAGCCTGCGCACCTCATCGTCAGTCAGCTTCGCCACGGGCAGCCGCTCCTCGCGCATGAGCCTGAACCTCTCAAGCTGCTTGTCTATCCACGGCTCCTTGCTGGTTACGAAATCCCGTATCGCCTTGTCCGGCATATATAGCGGAGCGCGGACGGTAACTCTGCCGTCAACGCTCACCTGTATAGCGGTCGTTTTCCTGTTGCTGCGGCGTATCTCATACTCCACCGCGTCCGCCTCCCAACCGATTTATGAAGTCCTCATAGCCGAAAAGCCTCTGAGCGGTAACGCTCCCTTCCCCGTGAAGCGCGTATATGCCCGGCAGAGGCGTGCCGTTGAACGTGTTGTTCTTGCACATGGTATATATCGCCATGTCGCCAAGTATCAGCACATCGCCCTCGCGAAGCTCCCGGTCAAAGCTGTATTGCCCCATCACGTCACCGGCGAGACACGTCGGCCCCGCCAGCGTGTATGTGTGGGCTTTTTCGCGGGGCTTTGCGGAACCATAGAGCGGGGGACGGTAGGGCATCTCCAGCACATCGGGCGTGTGACAGGCGGGCGACATATCAAGTACCGCCGTCTCCGTGTCCCCGTTCCGCGCAATATCAAGCACGGTTGTTACCAAGTAACCGGCGTTCAGCGCGATCGCCTCGCCGGGTTCCAGGTACACCAGCGCGCCATACCTGTCCTGGAACGACATTATCAGCCGCTCAAGCTTCGGTATATCGTAACCGGGCCTCGTTATGTGGTGCCCGCCGCCAAAGTTCACCCATTTCATTTTGCGCGCGATGTCGCCGAAGCCCTGTTCCACGGCCCGCAGCGTCGTCTCAAGGGCGTCCGCGTCCTGTTCACAGAGCGTGTGGAAGTGTATGCCGTCCAGCAGATCCGTAAGTTCCGGCGCCATCTCCCTGTCCCAAACGGCCCTTGTGACGCCCAGTCTGCTGCCCTTCGCGCACGGGTCGTATATGCCGCGCGGCTGGGTGGAGCACTCCGGGTTCACGCGTATGCCCACGCTGACGCCACGGGCTTTGCACGCGCCGCCGAACCGCCTGAGCTGGCTCGGCGAATTGAAGATCACGTGGTCGGCGTACCGCGTCAACTCGTCCATGTCGCCGGCTTTGTACGCGGCTGAGAACACGTGCACCTCGCCGCGCCCCTTCTCGTAACCAAGCCGCGCCTCGTACAGCCCGCTCGCCTCCGTCCCCGCCAGATACGGAGCCATGAGCGGGTAGAAGTCGTAACAGGAGAACGCTTTCTGCGCCAGCAATATCTTGCAGCCTGTAACCGTCTGGATGGATCTGAGGATTTCGCAGTTCCGCCGCAGCTTCTCCACATCCACCACGTATGCCGGTGTTCCGATCGACATAAGCGCCCGGAGCTTCTCGGGCGTCAGGCTGTCAAAAGCCGCGTCCATGTCAGTCCACCAGCGCGGGATTATAGCTGACGCGTCGCGGAAGTCCGTATCTGTCCAGCGCGTCAAGGTACGGGTCCGGGTCAAACTCCTCCACGGTGCGCACGCCCTTCTTGTCCCATTTACCTGTCAGCAGCATGAGCGCGCCGCACATGGCCGGTACGCCCGTCGTGTAGCTAACGGCCTGTGAACCGACCTCCCGGTAGCACTCCTCGTGGTCGCAGACGTTGTATATACGGAACGTCTTTGCCTTGCCGTCCTTCTCGCCGGTGAATACGCAGCCTATGTTGGTCTTCCCCTTGGTTCTGGGGCCGAGGCTGGCCGGATCCGGCAGCAGCGCCTTCAGGAACTGGATTGGCACGATCTTCTGCCCGTTGTAGTCGATGGGCGTGGTTGACAGCATACCCACGTCCTCAAGGCAGCGCATATGGTCAAGATAACTCTGGCCGAAGGTCATGAAAAAGCGTATACGCCTGACCTCCGGTATGTTCTCCGCCAGCGACTCTATCTCCTCGTGGTGCAGCAGGTACATATCCTTCCTGCCCACGTCCTCAAAGTCGTAATCGCGCTTTACGCTCATGGGCGGAATTTCCACCCAGTGGCCGTTCTCCCAGTAAGAGCCGGGCGCGGACACCTCACGGAGGTTTATCTCGGGGTTGAAATTCGTGGCGAACGCGTAGCCGTGGTCGCCGCCGTTGCAGTCAAGGATGTCGATGGTGTCAACGCGGTCGAACTCGTGCTTTTTCGCGTAGGCGCAGTACGCCTGCGTGACGCCCGGGTCGAACCCGGAGCCTAAGAGCGCGGTAAGCCCGGCGCTCTCGAACCGCTCCCGGTACGCCCACTGCCACGAGTAATCGAAGTAGGCGGAGAACCCCTTCTCCCGGCAGCGCCTCTCGTAGATCTCCCGCCAGCGCGGGTCGTCGGTGTCCTCCGGCTCATAGTTCGCCGTGTCCATATAGTTCACGCCGCAGGCAAGGCACGCGTCCATAATCGTCAGGTCCTGATACGGCAGCGCTATGTTCATGACAAGCTCCGGCTTGTACGATTGTATGAGGGACACAAGTTCCTCCACGTTGTCGGCGTCCACCCGCGCCGTGGTTATCCCGGTCGCGGTCAATGGCCGCAGCTCCGCCGCAAGCTTATCGCATCTGGACACTGTGCGGCTCGCTATGCAGATCTCCGAGAACACCTCGGGGACCTGACAGCACTTATGTATCGCCACGGACGCCACGCCGCCGCAGCCGATTATCAACACCCTGCTCATAATAAGAACTCCTTAAAAATGGATTATTGTTTTTATTTAACGTCTCCGCCAACACGCCCCGCGAGACCGTCCGCCTCGCCGCCGACAACAGGCTCCGCCTCGCCGCCGCTTACAGGTTCCGCCTCGCCGTCCGGGGCTTCCTCGCCGTCCCGCGCCGCAAGGCGCTCCTCGTTTAGCCGTTCCTTCTCCAACCGTTCCTTCTCCAACCGCTCATCCTCTTGGCGTTTCAGTTCCGCCAGGCGCTCGGCTTCCCGGCGGCGGAGGGTCCTCGGCTTGGTGAACGCGATAAGCGTCTCGCGGACGATTTTGCACGCCAGCGCCGTGGACGCGCCGGAGGTGTCGAGCATGGGCGCCAGTTCCACGGCATCCGCGCCGACTATGGAGCAGCGGGACAGTACCCGTATCGCCCGCAGAAGTTCCGTGAAGCTCACCCCGCCCGCCTCGGGCGTGCCGGTTCCGGGGAACGCCGACGGGTCAACGCAGTCCAGATCTATCGTCACGTAAACGGGAGTGCCGTTCGCGGCGAGGGCGGACGCGACCTCCTCAAGCCCGCCGAAGCCGAACCGGTGCGTGTCCGTGTGGAGGCTTGCGAACTCGAACTCGGATCTGTCGCCGCTTCTTATACAGAACTGGTGGATCCTGCCGTCGCCCACAAGTTCCCAGCACCGCCGCAGCACGCACGCGTGGCTGAGATGGGTGCCCAGATACTCCTCCCGCAGATCCGCGTGCGCGTCAAAATGGATAATGTGCAGGTCGGGGTAGCGCCTGTACGCCGCCCTCACAGCGGGGAGCGTCACGATATGCTCGCCGCCCAGCAGGAACGGCAGCTTGCCGTCGCGGAGGATCTCGTCCGCACGGCTCTCAATATCCGCCAGCGCCACGGGCGTGTTGCCGAAGCTCAGTTCCAGGTCGCCGCTGTCGAACACCGGGTAATCGGTCAGATCCTCATCCTGGTACGGGCTGTATGTCTCCAGTCCGAAACTCTCGTGCCGTATGGCCGAGGAGCCGAACCGGGCGCCGGGCCGGTAGCTGGCGGTTGAGTCGAAGGGCGCGCCGTATATGACCGTGTCGGCCTCCCAGTACTCGCGGCAGCACCCGAGGAATGTCTCTATGTTTTTCTCCATTCACTCCACCTCCTCCAGCATCTCCTCTAAAAACGCGGGCAGATAGAACGCGCCCCGGTGCAGGCGCGTGGTGTAGTAACGCGTGCGCAGGTGCTGTCCGTTCCACCGCTCCGCGTCCAGATCATCCACCGGGTGGTACTTCTTGCTGGCGAAGCCGAAGAGCCAGTACCCGGCGGCGTATGTGGGTATATGCGCCTGGTACACGCGGCAGATGGGGAATGTGCTGGCTATGCGCTTGTGGCTCCGCTGCATGGCCTCCGCGTCCTCCGAGTAGAACGGGCTGCCCTGCTGGTTCACCATTATGCCGTCGGATCTCAGGGCCTTGTAGCAGTTGCCGTAGAACTCCCGTGTGAACAGCCCCTCGGACGGCCCGAAGGGGTCGTTGGAATCCACGATTATCAGGTCGTACTCCTCCTCGTAGCCGCGTATGAACTTCAGCCCGTTCTCGAAGTAGATATGGACCCTCTCGTCGTCAAGTCTGACGGCGTTGGCGGGGAGGTACCGCCGGCACGCCTCGGCCACCGCCTCGTCCATCTCCACCAGGTCTATGCGCTCAATCTGGTCGTACCGCGTAAGCTCCCGTATGACGCCGCCGTCGCCTATGCCGATAACGAGGGCGCGGCGTATATTCGGGTGCACCGCCATGGGTACGTGGGTCATCATCTCGTCGTATATGAACTCGTCACGCTCGGTCAGCATGATGTTGCCGTCAAGCGCCAGGACACGCCCGAACTCAGGCGTCTCGAAAATATCTATTCTCTGGTACGCGCTCGTCTTGGAGTAGAGCTGCCTGTCAACTCTTATACTCAGCTTAACGTCAGGCGTGTGGTGCTCACTGAACCAGAACTCCATATCCTCAGCCTCACTTTATTACATTGATTCTCTCTATATCGGGATCCTCGGGACCGGTCAAGCTGCATCCCTTGTCCTTGGCGTATTTGATATAGTGGAGTATATCGCCCGTTATGCGCTCTCCCGGCGCGAGGATCGGTATGCCCGGCGGGTAGCACATGACAAACTCGCTGCACACCCGCCCGGCCGTCTCGTCTATGGGCAGGCTCTCCTTCTCGGCGTAGAACGCCTCCTGGGGACTGGCCACCACGTCGGGGCTGAAATACTCCTGGTTCAGCATCCCCGTCGGGTCGCGCTGGTAACGGCGCCGTATCTCCGCCAGAGCGGACACCAGCCGCTCCAGCTCCTGGCTCCTGTCGCCTATGGACAGGTACGCCAGTATATTCCCTATGTCGCCGAACTCGATCTGTATATCGTACTCGTCACGCAGTATGTCATAGACCTCGATACCCGCGAGACCGATGTCCAGCGTGTGTATGGACAGCTTCGTGGTGTCAAAGTCATAGATCGCGTTGCCGTCGATTATCTCCCGCCCGAACGCGTAGTAGCCGCCGATGTTGTTGACCTCCACACGGGCGTACTCGGCCATATCCCGCACCCTGCCGAACACCTTGTCGCCGCGAAGGGCGAGGTTTTTCCGGGATATGTCCAGCGACGACATCAGCAGATAGCTGCCGGAGGTGGTCTGCGTGAGATTGATAATCTGCCGCACATACCCCGGCTGCACGTTCGGCCCGGTGAGCAGGAAGCTGGACTGAGTGAGCGATCCGCCGCTCTTGTGCATTGAGACCGACGCCATATCCGCCCCGGCGTCCATTGCCGACACCGGCATATCATCGCCGAAATAGAAGTGGGTGCCGTGCGCCTCGTCCACGAGACAGTACATCGACGCCGCGTGCGCCATTTTCACTATCTCCCGCAGATCGGAGCATATGCCGTAATACGTGGGGTTATTCACGAGCACGGCCTTCGCGTTCGGGTGCTCACGTATCGCCGCTGCGACGCCCTCACGGGTCATGCCCAGGGAAATGCCGAGGCGCTGGTTCATCTGCGGGTTGACGTACACCGGTATGGCCCCGCAGAGCACCAGCGCGTTCAGAACGCTCCTGTGGACGTTGCGGGGCATTATTATCTCGTCGCCGCCCTTGCAGACAGTGAGTACCATGCTCTGTACCGCGCTCGTCGTGCCGCCCACCATCAGGAAGGCGTTCTCCGCGCCGAACGCGTCAGCCGCCAGGCGCTCGGCGTCACGTATCACCGATACCGGGTGGCAGAGATTATCAAGAGGCTTCATGCTGTTCACGTCCACGCCCACGCAGCGCTCGCCGAGGAAGCTCGTAAGCTCCGGGTTCCCTCTGCCGCGCTTGTGCCCCGGTACGTCAAACGGCACCACGCGCATCTGCCGGAAACGCTCCAATGCCTCGTAGATGGGCATCCGGTTCTGGTCTAATTTCATTTCACGTTTCATGGCAGCTACCTCCATTTATAATAGGGAACGATCCGGGGAGACGCCGGCGGTTCCGCAAGGCCCTGTCCGAAACCGGCGATATGGCCAACGGCAGGACGCCTTTTCGCCGGACAAGACTCGGAATATTTATTGTGTTTCAAGGTAAATCAACGCGGCATGGCGGAAAGGAGCCGCCATCTTGGCGTGCTGATTTTTTCAAGTCCCGTCCGCGTGGACGGCAGAACCGGTTCCGGCGGCGGGGTGAACGGGGCGCGGCCGAAAGGCGCTGTCCGCGTGTCCGAATGGACGTTATCGGTTTTTATAAATCTATCCTGTTGCCGCCGAGGAGGTCGGCAATGGACGGGTCGCAGGTGGTGAACAGGACCTGGTTGCGCTGGGCGTAAGCGCGTATCAGCGCCGCCGCCCTCGCGCGCCTGCCGGGGTCCATGTCCAGAAGGTCGTCGTCCAGCGCCACAAGCCCGTCGCCGTCGGGGAACAGGTACTCCAGCACGGCGAGTCTGAACGCCAGGAGCACCGTCTTTTTCGTGCCGTCTGACAGGAGATCGCCGCTGCTGACGCTGTTGCCGCCGGTGGTTATCTCCAGCAATCCCTGGTCCTCCATGGATACGCGGGAGTCCGTTATCACGCCCAGATTGTCGTTGAATTTCTGATAGAACACGTCGAATCTGCCGCCGTCCTCGCCGCGCAGTTCCATGAAGTCGGATCTGATTTTGCTGTAGCACTCGAAGAGCCGCTTTTCTCTTTTTAACCGCGCTTCGCGCCGCTCCACGTTCAGCCTGAGTTCGGCGATGTCGTAGTCCTGCCGCTCTATGCCGCCCAGAGCGCTTATTCTGTCCTCAATGTCGCCCTCAAGCTTTGCAAGCGCCTTTGTTATATCCCCCATTTTCCGGTCGTACTCCGCCGCGTCCATGGTTACGGTCTGCCCGTACAGGGCCAGCTGCCGCAGGTTGGCGTCGTTGGAGGCGTTCAGCTTCTCTACGCGCTCCGCCACGTTTGCCGCCGTGCCGTACTGGGATTTCAGCCTTTCCAGCACCGTCTCGGCGGACGCCACTTCGCCCTCAAGGGTGGAGCGGACGTTAAAGCCCTTAACGCGCTCGTCCAGATCCGCCGGTATCGTTATGGTTTCGTCAACCGCGATCCCGTCCAGACCGCTCCTCAGGCTCTCCGGCGTGTTGTCGCCGAAGGTTAATTTATAGTACTGGCTCTTGTATTCAAGGCTGACCTCGGCGGCGCGGCGCCTGTCGGCGAGGGCTTTGAGTTCCTCGACAGTCGTGACGCCGTATTTCGCCAGAATGCTTTGAAGCTTTGATGTCATCCGCGCGGTCTGCTCTTTGATGGCGTTCACATCCAGCGACTGGGGGGAAACCTGTATCTCGCCGACGCCGGGTATTTTTATATCCACATAGCCGCTGACGTCACCGGAGTAGCCGCCGGATATGTCCACGGACGTCCCGTCAATCAGATCCAGCCTCGCGTCACGGTTCGGTTCCAGCCGCACATCGGCGTGGAGCCTGCCCGACGCCAGCCGCTGGTTATTCAGACTTATCAGCGTCGGCAGGTTCTGCGCGTCATTATAGTCGCCGGCTATGTCCGTGTTTTCGGCAAGTTCCGCCGAGTATTTTTTAATCTCGTTTTCCAGCTCCGTGGCGGCGTCAATTTTCGACAGCAGTTCCGCGCGGGCTTCCCGCCGCTTGCGCTCGTTGTCAAGAACCAGCAGCGCGCGGCCCTCCGCCACCCGCGCCTCAAGTCCGCGCCACGTGTCGCCGGCCTCCCGCAGCGACGCCAACTCGCGTTCCGCGTTATCTATCAGCTTTTTCAGATTCGTTATATTGTCAACGCCCATCCGCTGCTTCGTCAGCGCGTCCTTCTCGTCCGTCAGTTCCCGCCTTCTGGCGCGCAGCGCGGTAAGTTCCGCCGAGAGGCGCTCACCGTCCCGTTCACAGCTCTCCGCGCCCTCCAGCGCGCTCTGGGCGTCACGCAGGTCATAATACGCCTGTAGTATGGTACCGACGCCCTTGACCCATCGGTCGCCGGTCTTTTTATATTGCGGGGCGTCACGGCCAAAGTCCCAGTGCCCGGACAGCTTCCGCGTCTCGTCGTCGATTATGGACAGGAACGTCTCGCTCGACACGCCGCCCGCCGCCGACAGCACATCGGAGATCTTCTTTCTCGTCGCGCTCACCTCGGCGCCGCCGGGGTCGCTGAAAAAACGGTAGCACCAGTCCAGGATAGCCTGAGAGTGGTCCTGCCTGCCGAAGACTATGTTGTCGTAGACGCCGGCGCCGTACTCAAGGAGCCGCCGCAGTTCCGCCTCCGCCTCGGCGTTGAAGTAGCGGTCGCCGAGGGAAGTCCGCAGCTTCGTCTCGTAACGGCTGTTCCGGTAATCCCAGCTTTTGCGGACGTGGTACTTCGCGCCCTTGTGGGAGAAGAGCACGTCGGAGTCAATTATGGTGTTCGCCCGGTTCGCGGGGAAGCTGTCGGAAAAGAACAGCTTATCGGTTCTCCTGTCAAGCTTTGAGTCCGTGGTGAGGGCGTGGAACATGGCGGAGATCATGGTGCTCTTGCCGGTCTCGTTGTCGCCGCGTATGACGTTCAGCCCGCCGGTGAAGCACATATCCAGGTCCCGTATACCGGCGAACTGGTCAATGTGGATCTTATGTATGATCATCCGTCCGCCTCCCTGCACCGTGACACAAGCTCATACGCCAGGTTCAGCAGTTCCGGGTCGCTCAGGTACATTTTGAGGAGCCGGTTCTCACACGTCCCCTCCACGGTCTCGCTGTCAATCATGTCGCCCGTGATCTCGCACCGCAGTTCGTCGTCGAACACGTCAAGGCTGAGGAAATCCGGGAGCGTTTTTTCGTATATGTTCTGCCGATCGCTGTAGTCGTCGTACAGCGCCGTGCCTTTTATAGTTATCCTGAGAGACGTGTTCGCGGCGTCAAGGCCGCTGACGGCGTTTGTCAGGGCGGTTCGCAGCCGCTCACCGTGCCTGACCTCCACGTCCCGGCGGACGAAGCGTATGACGCCCGTGCGCACACGTTCTGCCGTGACGGATCCGTGGTCGTCCACGTCGATGACGAAGACTGAGCCGTCGGAGTTGTCGGAGATGTCGGTCTGCTGGTGGGTACCGGCGTTGAATATCCTTCTGTCGCGTATGGTGTCGCCAGCGGGGTAGGGGATATGGGTGTGGCCGATGAGCCACAGATCCATCCCGAGGCTCTCAAGTTCCGATATTGTCATGAAGTAATAGCGCATCTCGCTGTCATAGGACAGGCCCTCTATCGCGCCGTGGGCAATGCCGATATTGAGCTTGTCGCCGCTGCGCGACGTGTACTCGCGCAGCCATCCGAGAGCGTTCGCGCGGGAGTGCTTGTCCTGACAGGGGCAGGGGTAGAACACCGCGTCCTCCGTCTCAAAGACCCGCGCGGTGTTAAGCACCACGGTATTTTCCGGGCGGTATTTCCCGAAGCTGTTCCAGAGAGCGTCGTCGGCGCCGTCGCAGTAGTCGTGATTGCCGGGTATGATTACGACGGGGCACGGGCTGCGGGCGAGGATTGAGCAGACGGATCCGATGAGCTGCGCGGAGACGGTGTGCTTGTCGAAGGTGTCCCCGGCTATGACTATATAGTCGCAGGAGCGCTCGTCGGCAACGCGCGTGATGTTCTCAAGCGCCTCAAGTCTCGCGCTGCCGTAACGCCGCGCGGCGCCGGGCTGTTTTACGGCATAGCCCTTACCGATATGCAGATCACCGGTGTGGAGTATACGAAGCATCCGGGTTCAGCCCCTTTCACGGAAATTGGTACTTCTGTTAAAAAGCTATAAAGTCCTACGGAACCTCCGAACAAATAAGTGTTCACAGTTCCGTTATCGGGAAATTGCCGAATTTTAAGGATTACGCGCTGAAAACGCTCCCGTATGGGCATATATATAATGTACTGTTTCAGCCGTTTCCTTATTATATATACGTAGCGCGGGAGACGCGCGAAAAGTTCCAAAGACGGCGTGACGCGCGTTTGCGCGGCACGGGCACGCGCGCGCGTAACGGCCGGATTCGGCGGCGCGTGATACTGATTCTAAAAAAATAAACCCGGTTCCTGTTCCGAAACCGAGTTTATGGTGCGAGAGATGAGACTTGAACTCACACGCCATACGACACACGCCCCTCAAACGTGCCTGTCTACCTATTCCAGCACTCTCGCAGACTCCTTAACCTCTGATGGTTGTATTATACACCATAGCTTTTAATTTGTCAAGAGTTTTTTTGCGCCGTCCGATAATTTTTTCGCCGCGTCACCCGGCGGCGGTTCCATCGCCGCCGGGCAGCGCCGTGATATTGTAACGGTTCCCGGTAAAAGCGCGCGCCGGAGCGGGCCCTTTTATCCGGGGGCGGTATTATAACGTACATATCTCCGGATCGTTCCGGGGATATTTTATTGCCTGCGGGTAAAGCTC
>CAYQWH010000050.1:0-11223 GCA_964421265.1 uncultured Oscillospiraceae bacterium
CCAAAAACGATGATGTAAAATCCTCTTTTTTAATATCCACATATTTTAAAAGCGCAGGGTCATTGATAAGAAGCCCTATTACGCCTTCCTCCGCAGCGGCGGATATGGAATTCCTGTATCTAAGGTTCCTGTCCTTCGGCTGCATTGTAATCTCCGGCCTGATCGCCTGGCTCTCGAACCGTTTCTTTTCAGACGTGTTCCTGCGCCGACGCGCGCTCTCAGCCTCCCGCATAACCGATTCGTAGGACACACCGGCTGTCTCGGCGGCGCGGCGCGCGTAAATCTCCTGCCGCACGGAGCCTTGGAGCTTTGAAATAAGCTCGGACGCCTCCTTCAGGTACCCGACGCGCCCTTCATCCTGTTTTAAATCATATTTTGCCCTGAGCGCCTCAAGCTGATACACAACACGCCCCTCGCTTTTATCAAGCAGAACCGAAAACGCGTCCGAACCGTTCTTTTTGATGAACTCGTCAGGGTCCTTCGCGCCTTCCACTCTGAGGACACGCACCGAAAGCCCCGCCTTCTCCAGCATCGGAATAGCGCGCTCGGCGGCCTTCGCGCCGGCCGCGTCAGAGTCGTATGATATTACTACCTTCTCCTTGTAATGTTTCATAAGCCGGGCCTGCTCTTCCGTCAGGGACGTGCCAAGCGACGCCACAGCGCAGTCGAACCCGGCCTGGTGCAATGACACTACGTCTATATTGCCCTCGGCCAGAATCAGCTCGTCGCGCTTTGTCTTCTTGGCGATATTCAGCGCGAACAGATTACGGCTCTTCTTAAAGACTAAGGTGTCCGGTGAATTTAAATATTTCGGCTCTCCGTCATTGAGAATACGCCCCGAGAACCCTATGACGCTCCCCCGCACATCAATGACCGGGAAGATCAGCCGGTTTCTGAACACGTCGTAAACCCCGCCGTTCTTGCCCTTTTTGACCAGCCCCGCGTCAAGCAGCTCCATCTCCGTGTAGCCCTTCTCGCGCATGGCGTCCGACAGCGCGCTCCACGCGTCCGGCGCGGCGCCAAGTCCGAAAAGCGTGACCATTTTCGGGGCAATCCCGCGCTTCCTGATATACGCAATCGCCGACTCGCATTCCGGCTTTTTGAGGTTACTGTGGAAAAAACGCGCCGCGTCGCGGTTCATCTCCAGTAAGCGCTGCCGCTTGGAGCGGACCTCAGGCGCCGTATCATCATCCGGCATCTCAAGCCCGGCGCGCCTGGCAAGCATCTCAACAGCGTCACGGAACGGAACACCCTCTATTTCCCTTATAAACGAAATAACATCTCCGCCTTTGCCGCAGCCGAAGCAGTGAAACGTCTGCCGTTCCGGAGAAACAGTAAATGAGGGCGTTTTCTCACTGTGGAACGGGCAAAGCCCAAATATGTTGCTGCCGCTTCTCTTAGTAAGCTGAACGTAATCGGACACCACGTCAGTGATGTCACATCGCGCCCTTAGCTCGTCCAAGAAGCTGTCAGGAATCGCCACGCAAACACCCCCCTAATATATTTATATCGTCGAAAACCCGAAAAAATAAAGCCCGCTTTGTAAAAAAACCGAAAATAAATTTTTACCGGAGGCTGTGTCTTGTCCGGCGGGAGAATTACCGCCGCCGGTCATATCGCCGGTTTTCAGACGGACCCGGCATTGGCTCCCCCGTCCGAAAGGGCGGATAAACGGCGCGTCGTTTCAAGCGGTCGCCGCGCCCGCCGTGAACGCGTCTTCGCGCGGGGCGCGCTATTTGACCGTCCAGGCCATCGGTACAAAAATGGAGTTATACAGGTCAATACTGTACGGATCCGTCATGCCGGCGATATAGTCAGCGACCGCGCGGCGCACGCCTTCCCGCTCCGCTATGAGCCGGTACTCCTCCGACATTCTTGACGGGTTCCGCTCAAAATAATCAAAAATGCCCCACAGTATTCCGTAAACCTTGCGCTCCTCGCCTTTTATAACCGGGTTCCTGTATACGCGCTCCATCAGGAACGCGGAAAAGACATCCACCGCTTCCGCGATCTCCGGCTCCATCCCGATAACGCCGTCCCCGCAGCCGTGGTTTATAACATCCACGACTAATGTATTTATCCGTTTGCTGTAGCTGCCGCCGAGTACCTCCGTGACGCGCTCCGGCAGATCCTCATTCCGCAATGTGCCGGAGCGTATGGCGTCATCGACGTCGCTGTTTATGTACGCGATCTTATCGGCGATACGGACGACCTGTCCCTCCATGGTGGCCGCTAACGGATCGCACGTGTGGCGCAATATGCCGTCGCGCACCTCCATGGTGAGGTTAAGGCCATGGCCCTCCTTCTCTATGAGATCCACAACTCTTAAGCTCTGTTCATAGTGCCGGAACCCGCCCTCGTCCTTTAAAATGGTGTCCAGAGCGCGTTCACCGGCGTGCCCGAAGGGAGTGTGTCCCAGGTCATGTCCGAGACCGGCGGCCTCGGTCAGATCCTCATTAAGGCCAAGCGCGCGGGAGATGGTGCGCGCGATGCGCGTTACCTCCAGCGTGTGAGTAAGACGGGTACGGTAATGGTCCCCTTCCGGTTCAAGGAAAACCTGGGTCTTCTGCTTCAGCCTCCGGAACGCCTTGGAGTGGGTTATCCTGTCCACATCTCTCTGAAAACAGGTACGAACATCGTCCTCCCGCTCAGGGGTGAGCCGCCCCCGGGAGTCCTCCGCGCGGACACCGTGTTCGTTGACCGTTGTCCGCTCCAGAATCTCGTGGTGCTCGCGAATACTGACCACGCGCCATCCGCTCCTTTCCTCCGCCGGAACAGCCGAAAATCGCCCGATGCGGCCCCGATATAATCCTCCGCATTATCCGGCGGCGGCTGTTCCGTTCATATATACGCCGTAAATTCCTGTTTTCCTTTATTTTTCCGAGCTTTTGTAAAAAAATAATATTGTCACGCGCGGCGCGAAGGAGCCGGATCGCGCGATAAATCCGGCTCCTCTGTTTGTCACTTGCCGCCGGCGCCGAAAGCTTCGCGGATATGGGCGCTTGACGACTCAAGCTTCCCCGCCGCTTCACGTATCGCGGAGAGCTTCTCCTCGGTGGCGCTGGCCGGGTGCATTTTCCCTAAAACCTTCCAAAGCGCGTCGCGGTCAGACTTGACGCGTTTTTTCTCCGCCTTGTCTATCTGTTTGCCGCCGTTCGCCAACGCCTGGTCAACCTCCGTCAGCAGCCGCTGCGCGCTGTCGCGTACCTCGACCGCCTCGCGGCGCACGCCGTCCTGAGCCGCGTACTCCTCCGCCTCGCGTATGGCCCGCTCTATCTCGTCTTCGCTCATCTTTTCGTTGGCCGTTATGGTGATTGACTGGGCCTTCCCCGTGCGCAGATCCTTTGCCGAGACCTTCAATATGCCGTTCGTGTCGATGTCGAAGGAGACCTCAATCTGCGGCACGCCGGCCGGGGCGCGTTCTATGCCCTTCAGCTTGAACTTGCCTATAGTCCGGTTATCCGCCGCCATGGCGCGTTCGCCCTGCAGAACGTGAATATCAACGCTCGTCTGGTACGGCGCGGCTGTGGAGAATATCTGAGAGTAATGAACCGGGAGAGTGGAGTTCCGCTGCACAAGCCGCGTGGCGACACCGCCTACCGTCTCAACCGACAGGCTCAGCGGCGTGACATCCAGCAGCAATATGCCGGACTGCTCGGCGGGCATCCGCGTCGACTTGGCGGTCAGATGGTCCGCCTGGATCGCCGCGCCGATTGCCACGCACTCGTCCGGGTTTATCCCCTTGGACGGGACCATGCCCGTCAGAGCGCGTACCCTGTCCTGAACCGCGGGTATCCTCGTGGAACCGCCAACAAGCAGGACCTTCCCAAGCTGCGACGCCGAGATCCCGGCGTCAGCCAGCGCGCTTTGGAGCGGGCCCGCCGTCCGCTCCACCAGATCCCGCGTCAGCTCGTTGAACTTAGCCCTCGTGACTGTCATCTCCAGATGTACGGGCGTACCGCCGGACTGGACAATGTATGGCAGATTTATGGTTGTCGTCTCAAGGCTCGACAGCTCCTTCTTGGCCTGCTCCGCCGCTTCTTTTATCCGCTGCATGGCCGCAGCGTCTTTGGCAAGGTCGATCCTGTTCTGCTTTTTAAACTCCTGAAGTATCCACTGTACAAGCCGCTCGTCAAAATCATCGCCGCCAAGGTGGTTGTCTCCCGCCGTCGCCATAACCTCGATAACGCCGTCGTCAATGTCGATCACCGATACATCGAACGTCCCGCCGCCCAGATCGTATACGAGTATTTTCTGCGACTCGCCGTGGTCAAGTCCATATGCCAGCGCCGCGCTTGTCGGCTCGTTAATGATTCTCAGCACATTAAGTCCCGCGATGCGCCCGGCGTCCTTCGTCGCCTGCCGCTGTATGTCATTGAAGTACGCGGGCACCGTTATCACGGCGTCGGTGACCGTTTCGCCGAGGTAGCTCTCAGCGTCGGAACGGAGCTTCCGGAGTATCATGGCGCTTACTTCCTGCGCGTTGTATACCTTGCCGTCTACGCTCGTCGTCCAGTTCGTACCCATATGGCGTTTGACGGATCGCACGGTTCTGTCGGCGTTTATCGTGGTCTGCCGCTTCGCGCCGCTCCCAACGAGGCGTTCGCCGTCGCGCGTAAACACCACAATGCTGGGAGTGGTGCGCTCGCCTTCCGCTGTCGGTATTATGACAATGCCGCCGCCCTCCGCGACCGCCACGCAGCTGTTGGTAGTCCCCAGGTCTATGCCTATCGCTTTTTTCATATGATACCTGCCTCACTAAGCCGTCTCAAACTGGCTGTTATAGAGCTGCGCGTAGAACCCGTTAAGCGCAAGCAGCTCGGCGTGCGTCCCGGACTCGACTATGTTGCCGTCGCGCATCACGAGTATTACGTCGGAGTTCTTTATCGTAGACAGCCTGTGGGCTATGACAAATGACGTTCTCCCCTCGGTAAGAACCTCCATGGCTCTCTGGATCATTACTTCGGTTCTCGTGTCCACGGATGACGTGGCCTCGTCAAGTATGAGCATGGGCGCGTTCTCGATTATCGCCCGCGCTATCGTCATGAGCTGCTTCTGTCCGGCGGACAGGGAAGTCCTGTCGTCCAGCACCGTATCGAATCCGTTGGGCAGCGAATTTACGAAATGGAGCAGTCCAACGGCTTTGCAGGCGGCCGAGAGCTGCTCGTCCGTTATCTCCTTCTTGCCGTAAGTCAGATTGTCGCGAACTGAGCCTTCAAACAGCCACGTATCCTGCAGCACCATTCCGAAAAGCCCGTGTACCTCGTCACGGCGCATATCGGACGTCGGGACACCGTCAATTTTTATGCTGCCGCCGTCAAGCTCATAGAACCGCATCAGCAGGTTCACCATCGTCGTCTTTCCGGCGCCGGTGGGTCCGACGATCGCCACCTTCTGCCCCGGCTCAATGTGCTCGGAGAAATCGGGGATAATAATCCTGTCTTTGCTGTAGCCGAAACGCACATGGTCAAACTCCACTTCTCCCCGGACGTCGTGAAGCGCGGTGGGTTTGCTCGACTCATCCTCCATCTCGTCCGCCTCAAGGAACTCAAACACGCGCTCCGACGCCGCGGCGGTTGACTGCAGGCTTGTCGCGGCCTGCGCGAGCTGGGAAAGAGGTGATGTGAACTGACGCACATATATCATGAACGCCACTATCACGCCGAAGTCGGTTTTACCGTTCATGGTCAGCAGCGCGCCTGTCACGCACACGGCCACATAGCCAAGGTTCCCGACAAATCCCATGAACGGCTGCATCAGGCCGGAAAGGAACTGGGATTTCCAGTCGCTATTGTACATCTCATGATTGATCCTGTCAAAGGCTTTCTTCTCCTTCGCTTCGGCGTTGAACAGCTTAACCACGCGCTGCCCTGTGTATATCTCCTCCACATGGCCGTTCATCTTGCCGAGCCAGTTCTGACGGGCGATGAAGTATTTCTGCGTCCTGCCCATAATTAGCGACATGAATAAGAACCCGATAAGCGATGCGATTATCGCCACTAACGCCATTACCCAGTTGGTGTAAACCATCATGACGATCGAGCCGATGAACATGGTAATGGCGGATATAAGAGACGTAATGCTCTGCTGAAGCGTCTGGCCGATTGTATCCACATCATTCGTAACTCTCGACAGCACGTCACCGGTTGTGGTCGTCTGGAAGTAAGACACAGGCAGACGGTTTATCTTGGACGATATATTGCCGCGCAGTCCCTTGTTGACCTTCTGCGTTACAATTGTCATGATAAGACCGGTCACAAAGCTCAGAATCGCTCCTATGCCGTACAGCACTATGAGCACATAGATAACCGAGAGCACGCCGTCCATATCAATTGTGCCCGTCAGCCCCTCGCTTATTATGTTGGTTATGCTCCGTATCTTGTTCGGCCCCATGAGCCGCAGTATGACGCCGACCATATCGCAAAGCAGCGCGACGATAATGACGGCGGCATAGGGCTTGCAGTGCGCCGCCAGCTTGCCTATAGCTGTGCCGAAATCTTTCGGCTTCTCAGATACTCCGCCGGGGCCGCCGGGACCCCCGGGACCGCCCGGACCTCCGCGTGGAGGATCTCTTCTCGTCTCTTCGCTCATGCCAACTCCTCCTTTGAAAGCTGTGACTGCGCAATTTCCTGATAAACGCCGCAGGTCTGCATCAGTTCCTTATGGGTCCCGTTGCCCACTATCCTTCCATCCTCTATGACAAGGATCCTGTCCGCGTCCAGGATGGTTCCTATCCTCTGCGCTACTATAATATTGGTTATCCCGGCGCTCTCGCGCTTTAACGCGGTTCTGAGGGTCCTGTCGGTCCTGTAGTCAAGCGCCGAGAAAGAGTCGTCAAAAATATAGATTTCCGGGTTTTTCGCCACGGCTCGCGCTATGGACAGCCTCTGCTTCTGCCCGCCGGAGAAGTTGCTGCCTGTCTGCGCCACGTGACCGGCGTACCCCTTGTCAACGGTTTTTATGAACTCCGCCGCCTGCGCTATCTCCGCCGCCTTATCCAGCTCCGGCTTCGTCAGCCCGTCCTCGCCGAACCCGATGTTGTCGGCGATCGTGCCCGAGAAGAGGAACGCCTTCTGGGGAACAAATCCGATTTTCTCGCGCAGCGCGCTCTGGGAATACTCCCGCACGTCGACGCCATCCACAAGCACCGTTCCGCCTGTCGCGTCATACATACGCGGTATGAGGTTTATTATCGTGCTTTTTCCGGAGCCTGTCGCCCCTATGAGCGCCACCGTCTCGCCCTTGTGAGCGCTGAAGCTTATATTATGGACGACGTCACCGCCGGCGTCGGGATAGCGGAACGAAACATCGCGGAACTCGATCTCTCCCTCCATATTCGCCTCGCCGTCAGTTCTGGCGCCGTCCTTCATGCGTATTTTTGTATTCAGCACCTCATTCAGACGTCTCGCGGACACAAGCACACGCGGAAGCATGATAAATATCATGATGAGCATCAGGAATGACATGATGACCTGCATGGCGTAGTTCATGAAAACTACCATGTCGGAGAAGATTGTGACTCTCTCCATCACGGCGTCCGCGCCGGTCATCGCTACGTTGTTAATAAGTATCGCGCCTATCCAGTAGATACCGAGCGTAAGGCCGTTCATCGCGAGGTTCATGCCGGGGTTCATTATCGACATCGCCACGTTCGCCTCAAGCTGAGTTTTCGTCAGCGCGCTGTTCGCGTCGTCGAATTTCGATTCCTGGTACTTTTCCGCGTTGTAGGCACGCACTACCAGCAGTCCGGTCAGGTTCTCGCGCGTAACGCGGTTCAAGTTATCTATCAATGTCTGGGTCCTTTTGAACCGGGGCAGCGCGTACAGCATCAGGAACACGATTATAAGACATACAAAAACAATCACTCCTCCGGTGAGCGCTGTCCACTGCCAGCTCTTTGTGCTTATCTTCCTTATCGCCATAACCGCCATTACCGGCGCCTTTATCATGACCTGCAAGCCCATGACCATAAACATCTGCACCTGCGTTATATCGTTCGTAGAGCGTGTAATCAGGCTTGCCGTTGAGAACCTGTTAATTTCCTCGTCGGAAAAAGACAGAACCTTGCCATAGACGTTCTCACGCAGCCTTGACGAAAACCTCGCGGTAAGCTGCGCGGACAGGAACCCGGTAATAACCGCGAGAACAAGAGATCCCAGGGCGCAAAGCAGCATCTTCCCGCCTGTGGAAAACACCTCGGATATCGCGTTCCCCTCCGTCTGAACGAGTGTGGTTATTTCCGACATATAGTCCGGCAGCAGCAGTTCAAGCTGCACCTGCCCGAAAATAAGCACAACGCTGAGCAGCATCATCAGCCACTCTGTGGAATGAAAAAATCTAAACAGTTTCAGCATCCCGTCTGAACTCTCCTCTCACAATTTTCTTTCTGCACTCATTGAGATTTTTCTGCATCGTATTAACCGCTTTTTCGATTGTATCTTCTTCTTCCTTTGAAACGCCTTTAAAGACATATCCGAAAAGCTCCTTCTGAAGCGTGTCTCCCTGTTTTACCAGCGGCAGCGCTTTTTCCGTACACTGAAGCTTCACCTTTCTTCTGTCCCCCGGAACAGGCTGCCTGATAAGATAGCCGTCCTGCACGAGCTTGTCTACATAGAAGGAAATCATGCTCTGCTTCATTCCCTGGCACTGACAGACGTCGGCGGCGGTGTTCTTATCCGGATTCCTGTACAGGAACAGCAATATCTGCAGCGCCTGCGGCTGAATGCCATATTCCCGGAGCAGCGGACGGAGCATCGCGTGGTGCACGTCAAGCGCGTTATTGATCAGAAGCAAAAGCTTACAATCCAACTTCCAAGCCTCCTTCCCGATTTAATCAGTTCCAAATCAATATATTTGAAATCGAACTAAATTATATGGCCCGGTTATTACCATATTATGATGAATAGATTAACTTTTTATAAACATATCGGTTCGCCTGTAAGCGCGCCGTAATTCCTGTCTATAATCAAAGCGTCCCGTTTAGTCGCGCCGCCGCGTCGGAACCTGCGCGAAAGATGTCGAATACATTTTGGAATGTCTGACACTGAATCCTGATTAAATTCCTCGCGCTCCTCCGGAGCTGTAAAAAGCTTCGCGGCTTTTTAAAAAGAACTGACATTATACTAAACTCAGATTAAAGAATTTAATTCGGATTCACGCGCGCACTTACGCGCGTCACATCGTCTCATTAGTTCTTTACGCGTCTTCTTTACTGCGCTATAAATACCGAAGTTTTTTAAAGAAAACCGGTACCGGTTCAACAAAGTACCGAAAGTAACGCCGCGAACGCGCGTTTTTTATTTCCTTGAAGCTTGTTTTAAGCAAAAAATGAAAGAAAATTTTAAATAATATATTGCTTTTTCCCGATAATACGTGTACAATGCTATTGGGCAAACGTAATTAAATGCGGATTGCAAATCTAATTTAAGGGGTAATCAATTATGACAGAAGATATCAATGCCGCTTCTCCGGAAGAAGCGGACGCCTCCGCCGTTCCCGCAAGGAAGCCGAGGGGCAGCGCTGCAAAAGCAAAGGTTTCCTCAAAACCGATTGAGGAAGTAATCACTCTCCAGATAGATAATGGGGAATGGACGCTTAATGAGCTGAAAGAAAAGGCGTTTGACCAGTATGTATCCGATGGTCATCGACGTGGCAACATCAAAAAAGCCGCTTTCTATATCAAGCCGGAAGACCGCAAGGTCTACTATGTTATTAACGACAAGGTCACCGGAAGCGTGGATTTTGAGTGAATTGTACCTTGAAGCAACGCCGCGCGGTCTGGCGGTGTTGCTTCAAGGCAGCTGTTAACGCCGCCTTGTCCGCCGCCGCGCCGTTACCGCAAAGCGTGGCGACTGTTACCGAAACATAACGCGAACTAAAAATTCGGAATATTTAATTGCCCGAGTAATTATTCCGAAACTTATCGTTCAATTACATATATGTCTGAGGCGCGTCGCGCCTTCTTCACAGTTTTTTCATAACGGCAAATCCACTGCAAAAAATTATCTTTCGCTGCCTTACGTCGAAGCTTTGCTAAGCAAGCTCTGATTAAATCCGCGCGCGGCCCGTCATTCCTTTTTCACATGACGCGAAAGTCTGAAACGCGACGGCGTTCCCGCGCTCTTTTAATCAGTGTTTTCCCGAACTGATAGAAAGATTTCCTCAGAGTTGATTCCGGTGGTGTTGTTTTTTGCATTTCTCATATCTTATGCCGTATGACACGGAGGTCATGAAACGTTATGGCAGTTGGAAACTATATTTCTGCTGAATTTAAAGACAGTATTATTAAAATTACAGATTACGACGGATACGAAGTAAAAGGTATTCTGCAAAATGCTTTCTTTGACAGCGATATTTCGTTTGGAAGCTTCACCGAGCTGCTGCTTGTCCTGGATAAGATGTTCGACGGCATCGGCTATCCGCAGCGCTCGGAGAAACGGAGATATTTTGGTGAAGTTCCGCGGATCGAGATCCACCCGGCATCGGAGGTACCCGAGACAACGATTGCCACTTTCGGGCTGAGGGTATATTTCCGGCAGAACGCCAGCTGGCAGGGCCGCGTGAGATGGCTCGAGGGAAGGACGGAACTGGAATTCCGCAGCTGTCTTGAGCTTATTTACCTGCTGAGCAGCGCGCTCGAAAAAAAAGAATAATAAGAGCCTCCCATCAGAATGCTTCGCGCTTGATGGGAGCCTCTTATTTTATACGCGGTGTTCCCGGCTTTTTCGTCAGACGCGTCAGCCGCCGTCCGGCTTGCGCAAGATGCCCGACAAAGCCGTCCGCCGACATCGCGAAGTTCCGATACTTCACAGCCCTCCGTTACCTCCGCGCTCTTCTTGTTTGCTATGGCTAACCGCGTCCCGCGCCCGGCCTTGTCCGATAGGTTTAAACGCGTCCGGGCAGCGGCCGCTTTGCCTTTCACAGGTTACGCGTCCATACTCGCCTTGTAATTCTCTCCCCATACGCGCATCGCGTCAAGTATCGGACGCATGGATTCGCCAAGCTCCGAGAGCGCGTATTCCACTCTCGGCGGCACTTCCGCGTAAACAGTTCGCGTGATGATGCCGTCCGCCTCCATAGAGCGCAGACTGTCCGTCAGTACCTTCTGGCTGATGCCGTCAAGGGACTTGCGCAATTCATTAAAGCGCCACGGACGCGCGAGCAGATTGCGCATGATCAATAATTTCCATTTATTGCCTATCAGCTGCACCGTTGTAGCCACCG
>CAYQWH010000051.1:0-11067 GCA_964421265.1 uncultured Oscillospiraceae bacterium
CCTGCCGGTGACGCCCGTGCCGCGCAGATCCACCAGCATCAGGTGGTTGTCCGTGCCGCCGGACACCAGGTTCACGCCGTGACCCGTGAGGTCGTCGGCGAGGGCCTTCGCGTTCTCCACAATGCGCCGCTGGTAATCGGCGAACTCAGGCTTGAGCGCCTCGCCCAGGCACACTGCCTTCGCCGCGATAACGTGCATCAGCGGGCCGCCCTGAGTGCCGGGGAATATCGCCTTGTTGAAGAGTTTGCCAAGATCCGTGTCGCGGGACAGTATCATGCCGCCCCGTGGCCCGCGCAGCGTCTTATGGGTGGTGGTAGTCACCACGTCGGCGTAGGGCACGGGACTTGGGTGGACGCCCGCCGCCACAAGTCCGGCGATGTGCGCCATATCCACCATGAGAAGCGCGCCGCAGCTATCCGCGATGTCCCGCAGCGCGGCGAAGTCTATCTCCCGAGGGTAGGCCGACGCGCCCGCCACGATGAGCTTCGGGTGGTTCGCCATCGCCAGTTCCCGCAGCGCGTCATAGTCAATCCGTCCCGTCTCCGGCGACACGCCGTAGGGGACGAAGTGGAAGTACTTGCCGGACAGGTTCACCGGAGAGCCGTGAGTCAGGTGTCCGCCCTCCGCCAGGTTCATGCCGAGAACCGTATCGCCGGGCGTCAGCAGCGCGAAGTAGACGGCGGTGTTGGCCTGCGCCCCGGAGTGGGGCTGCACATTGACGTAAGCCGCGCCGAACAGCTTCTTCGCCCGTTCAATCGCCAGCGTCTCCACCTGATCCACATACTCGCACCCGCCGTAGTAGCGGTGCCCGGGATAGCCCTCGGCGTACTTGTTCGTCAGAACGCTGCCCATGGCGGCCATGACCGCCGGCGAGACGTAATTCTCCGACGCTATCAGCTCAATGTTCCGTCTCTGCCTGCCCAGCTCCCGTTCCATCGCCTCCGCCGTCTCCGGGTCGGAGCTTTTCAGAAAACCAATAGTGTCCAAAAGATCCGCGTACATTAACATTCCTCCTCGTGATTCCAAAGATATGCCATACCCAGCCGTCCATGTAAAAAAAGACACGAAATGGCGATCCAATTCGTGTCCTTTTGATTCACTGCGCCAGTTCCTCGTAGACGGAAACGCGTTTTCTCGCGCGGTCAATGTGTTCATAGTGGACTCTGCCGTCCACCAGCGCGAAGAGCGTGTCGTCCTTGCCCTTGCCCACGTTCACGCCGGGGTGGACCTTGGTGCCGCGCTGCCGAACGAGTATATTTCCGGCCAGAACAAACTGCCCGTCGGCTCTCTTAGCGCCCAGACGTTTGGACTTGGAGTCGCGGCCGTTCTTGGTGGAACCCATTCCTTTTTTATGTGCCATGTGGTTTACACCTCCATCCTGTAAAAAATACCGGTTCAGGTTCTCGGCCTGATTACGCGGTAATCTTGTCGATCTTGACCCGCGTGTAGGGCTGACGATGGCCCTGCTTGCGGCGATAATTCTTTTTCGGGTGCATCTTGTAGACGATAATCTTCTTGGACTTCCCGGTCTTTTCCACGGTGGCCGTGACGGACGCGCCGGCGACCGCCGGGGTGCCGATCTCCGAAGAACCGTCGTCGTTTATTACGGCCAGAACCCGGTCGAAGGTGACGGCGGAACCGTCCTCCTTGCCCAGCTTCTCCATATAAACCACATCGCCCTCGCTGACCCTGTACTGCTTCCCGCAGGCTTCAAAAATAGCTGTCATGGACTTTTCACCTCTTGTTATATCAGAGACTCGCTCTTGCCGGCGGACATACGTCGCTTAACGCCGACTCAAAGCGGCTATATTATTATATCATCCGTTTTTCTTAAAGTCAACCCTCCGCGCAAAAATTTCACAAAATTACATTTTCCGTCTTGCAAAACGCGCTTATACCTGTTAAAATGTACACAATAACAAATCGGAATAGTCCCATGGACGGAATTTACCATGAACGGAAGGAGGGGATGCGGGCGGCGGTACTGCCATTTTCACCCGCGCGCGGCGGAATGTGATATTATTGTACCGTTTCGGGGTAGACTTGTCTGCCCGGCGGTGCTATAATATATCCCAACAGAGGGGGAGACACCCTCACAACAAATTATTAAAAAAGAAAGCGAGGATAACGGCAATGACAATGAGAGAAAGAATCGCGGCTGGTAAGCTCTATGTGGACTTTGTAGAGGGGCTCCCCGCGGATCTGACCGAGGGCATGCGGAACATGGAGGCGTTCAACAGCACCAACTCAGAGGACATTCCCAAGCGTGAACGGATTTTGGCGAAGATTTTCGGAGTCAACTCCAAGATCTGGGTGGACGCGCCATTCTACTTCCGCTATGGCAAGAACATCCACGTTGGTCCGAACTGTAATATCAGTTTCTGCTGCGTCATTATGGACGACACGGACATCTACATCGGCGAGGACACGTCCATAGGCCCGAACACCACGATCCTGACGGCCTGCAAGCCGGTTGCGCCCGAGTACCGCAAGTTCCTGTACGCGGAGCCGGTACACATCGGCAAGAACTGCATCATCGGCGCCGGGTGTATTATCAATCCGGGCGTCACCATCGGCGACAACTGCTGCATAGAGGCCGGCAGTGTCGTGACCGAGGACATCCCGGCGAACACCGTGGCAGCGGGCAACCCGTGCAAGGTCATCCACGAGATCGGCGAAGAGGACAAGCGCTCCTACGGCAAGGGCAAACCCATCGACCCGAAGGACATTGAGGAGATCTCGAATCTCGCCAAAGGCGACAGGAACCGCCCCATAAATACCCTGCACTGGAAGTTCGGCGATATGCCTGACGGTTCAGAGAATAAGATTAAGTGGAACTGACGCGCCGCTGAAGCTTTGACGCGGCGAACGCGGGACGCGGGGAGACAATGCGCAACTCGTCTCCCCGCGTCCGACTGTCAGAGCGCGCTGCTGGCGCAATATCAATAACCACCACATGAGAGGAAGGAAACACCATGACAATGAGAGAGCGCATAGCCGCCGGAATGCTCTTCCAGGACGAGTGTGAGGGACTGCCGGAGGAGCAGGCGCAGGCCAAGAGGAACATGATAGCCCTGAACGCCACAGGCCCCGATAATCTGGAGGAGCGGGAGCGGCTCATAAAGCTTATATTCGGCGAGGACGCCAACTCGTGGATAGAGCCGCCGCTCTACTTCTGCTACGGCTCCCATATCCGCCTTGGCAAGGACTGCTACATCAACTTCAACTGCAACTTCATTGACGACGGAATAATCACCATCGGCGACAGGACCATGTTCGGCTCCGCCGTGACCATCGCCACGGTCAGCCACCCGCTGAACCCCAACTGCCGCAATTATATGTACGCGCAGCCTGTCACCATCGGCAGCAACTGCTGGATAGGCGCCGGCGCGACAATCTGTCCGGGCGTGACTATCGGCGACAACTCGGTTATCGGCGCCGGAAGCGTCGTGACCCGCGATGTTCCCGCGAACTCCGTGGCGGTGGGCAACCCGTGCCGCGTGCTCCGGCAGTTTAACGAGGACGATATGAAATACTACCGCCCCGGCCGCCCCATCGACAGCGAGCTGGAAGATCTGTCCAACGGCTGAGCCTCGCGCCGCCGTCGGGAATATAAATAACCAATGGCGTTCGCCGCCGGGTCGATACGGCACAGCGGACGCGCCGACCAGGGAGGGCTATATGACAAAGCATTACCGACAGATTGACGCCATAAAGGGCATAGCCATATTCATGGTGACACTGGGACACGCCATCATCTATTACCCGGTCAACCTCCACGAAAACGTATACTGCGAGATAGTGTTCCAGGCCGTAAGCTCGGTGCATATGCCGCTCTTCTTCGCCGTCTCAGGCTTCTGTTTCAGCTTCCGAGGCTCCTATGGCGGATTCGTGTTGAAGAAAACGCGCCGCCTGATGGTGCCGTACTTCGTGTTCAACGTTCTGGACATGGCGGCGCGTTACCTGGTCCCCTCGGCGGTGAACAGGCCGCGCGGAATAGGCGACAGCGTGGTGAACACGCTGCTCTACGGCGGCGAGTTCTGGTTCCTGTATACGCTCTTCGTGATATTCCTCGTCTTCCCCGCCATCAGCCGCTTCATCGACAAAGGCGGCGCGCGCGAGGCGACGGCGCTGGCCGCGTCGCTGGCGCTGTGGTTCCTGAGCAAATACGCGCCGTCGGTCTTTCAGATTGGCAGCGCGTGCGGGTACCTGTTCTACTTCACGGCGGGCTACGTGCTCCGCCGCCACATGGCGCGGATTACCGCCCGCGTGACGCGCCCGATCGCCCTCGGCACGGCGCTTGGCGTGACGTGGCTGGCGCTCTTCACCGTCAAATACGCGTATGACATCCCGTACATCGGCCTGCCTACAGCAGTCGCGGGGGGGGGGTTCATAGCTTTATTGGGTAACATAAAATGCGCGAGAGTTTTCGAGGGGCCTGGGCGGTACTCGCTTCAGATTTATCTGTTCAACGGGTTCCTGCTGACCTTCGCGCGGACGGTCACGTGTACCGTTTTGGGCGTGACGAACCCGCTGCTCATAATCGCGGCGAATATGGCGGTGACGTACTTTTTGTCCTATATCATCGCCAGGTACATAACCTCCAGGTTCAGGATAACGCGGTTCCTGACCGGGCAGACAGACGCGAAGCCCGGTTCCGGCGGGTGATATGTTTAGGTTTGCGGATTTAAAAATTTTACTTGACTTTTTTGCGGGAATGTGATATAATTATTGCACCTGTCGGCGGACAGGTGCGTTTTTTGCGCGCGCCTGTTACGCAAATTTAAACCAGGGAGGCAATTTAGGAGGTGCCGATAAAGTGGCTGCTGATAACCGAGTCAAGGTCGTGCTCCGCTGCAACGAGTGCAAGCAGAGGAATTACAACACAACCAAGAATAAGAAGAACACTTCGGGGAAGCTGGAATTGATGAAATACTGCCGTTTCTGCCGGAAGCACACGCTCCACTCTGAGACGAAGTGATAGGGCGGAAAGGAAGTTGAGTCGAAATGGCTAAGGAAAAGAAGAAGTTCACCGCCCGTATTAAGGACTGGTTCCGGGGCATGAAGAGCGAGCTTAAAAAAGTAGTGTGGCCCAACAAAAAGCAGGTGGCGAACAACAGTCTGGTCGTCCTGGTCACTGTAGTTGCCACAGGCATAGTTATCTGGGGCGTGGACTCGCTGATGTCCGGGTTCATAAGGGTTCTTGTCGACCTTATAGGCTGAGGAGCGGACATGGCTGACAATGTGAAGTGGTACGTAGTGCACACTTACTCCGGGTATGAGAACGCGGTTGCGGACGCTATAATGAAGTCGGCTGAGAACCGTGGTATGCAGGACCTGATCCGGGAGGTGAACGTGCCTCTCGAGACGGTGACGGAGATTACGGACGGAGTGGAGAAGACGGTGGAGCGCAAGGTGTTCCCCGGCTATGTGCTTGTGAAGATGTGCCTGACTGACGAGAGCTGGCACCTTGTGCGGAACGTGCGCGGCGCCACCGGCTTTGTGGGCAACGGCAACAAGGCCATACCGCTGACGAGCGCCGAGGTCAGGGCCATGGGCGTCGAGAAGCATGACGTCCATGTGGATCTGGAAGTCGGCTGTCAGGTGCGCGTGCAGGACGGGCCGTTGGAGGGCTTCTCCGGCGTAGTGGAGCAGATAGATATGGAACGCAGAATGGTCAGCGTCAAAATATCCATGTTCGGGCGCGACACGCCTGTAGAGATTGAAATGGAACAGTTGGAGCGCGTCAAGACATGACACGGCGTATCGGGGACCGGGACACGTCGGTTTACCCGTAGCCGGAAGTGGGAGGGGGCAAGTTCCCCGCCAGAGATCCGCGTTCTTCGCGGATAACCACATAATTTAGGAGGTTCACGAAAGTGGCACAGAAAGTAACAGGAATAATCAAGCTGCAGATTCCGGCAGGACGGGCGACGCCCGCGCCCCCGGTAGGTCCCGCGCTGGGACAGCATGGCGTCAACATCGGCGCTTTTACCAAGGAGTTCAACGAGCGCACGAAGGCGGATATGGGCATGATCACGCCCGTAGTCATCACCGTATACTCCGACCGCAGCTTTACATTTGTGACAAAATCCGCCCCCGCGCCGATTCTGCTGAAGAAGGCGGCGGGCGTTGAGAAGGGTTCCGGCACGCCCCAGAGGAAGGACGGCGGCAAGGTCACCCAGGAGGACATTAAGAAGATCGCCGAGACGAAGATGAACGACCTGAACGCCGGCAGCCTTGAGGCCGCTATGAGCATGGTAGCGGGCACGGCCAAGAGCATGGGCATAGTAGTAGAGGGGGCGTAAGATATGTTCAGAGGTAAGAAGTATAAGGAAACAGCAAAGCTGATTGATCGCTCCGTATCTTACGAGCCGGCGGACGCCTTCGCGCTGGTGACGAAAACGGCGACTGCGAAGTTTGACGAGACGGTGGAGCTGCACGTGAAGCTGGGCGTTGACTCCCGTCACGCCGACCAGCAGGTGCGCGGCGCGGTGGTGCTCCCTCACGGCACCGGCAAGACGCGCAGAGTGCTTGTGTTCTGCAAGGAGGAGCGTCAGCAGGAGGCTCTTGACGCGGGCGCGGATTTAGTGGGCGCTATGGACATGGTGGAGAAGATCCAGAAGGAGAACTTCTTTGACTTCGACGTGGTTATCGCCACCCCCGACATGATGGGCATGGTCGGACGTCTCGGACGTGTGTTAGGCCCCAAGGGTCTGATGCCCTCGCCCAAAGCCGGTACTGTCACGCCCAACATCGCCCAGGCGGTGAAGGAAGTCAAAGCCGGTAAGATTGAGTACCGCCTTGACCGTACCAACATCATCCACTGCCCGATAGGGAAGGTGAGTTTCGGCGCCGAGAAGCTGCAGGAGAACTATGACACGCTTATCTCCGCGCTGATACGCGCGAAACCGGCCGCCGCGAAAGGCCAGTATATCCGCAGCTGCGTCACCGCCTGCACCATGGGCCCCGGCGTCAGGATTAACGTCAGCAGACAGCAGTAAGCGAGGGAGGACGCCATGAGCCGGACGGCGCGGCGCGCATCCCCTCAGAAGCTAACTGGAACAAGAACCCCCGGAGGAAACCTCCGGGGGTTAATTAGCGCTTTAATTTGGCACCGGATAAGCGCGGCTTGAGAGAATGCGTGACGTGACGCGCGTTTACTCCACGTCCTGCAGCGCGTCGTAGCCCTCCTCGCCGGTGCGGACTTTCACCACGTTCTCCACGTCGTAGACGAATATCTTGCCGTCGCCGATGTGACCGGTGTACAGAGCGCGTTTCGCCGCCTCGATAACCGTCCTGACCGGTATCTTCGACACGACCACGTCAAGCTGCACCTTGGGCAGCAGCGTCGCCTCCACGCGCACGCCGCGGTAATACTCCGGCGCGCCCTTCTGCGCGCCGCAGCCCATAACATGGGACACCGTCATGCCCGTCACGCCCAGTTCCATAAGGGAGTTTGTGAGCCTCTCCAGACGGCTCTCCCGACAGACGATCTCGATTTTGGTAAAGCGCGGCGCGTTGGGGTCGCGCGGCTCCGGGACGAAGGACGGCTCGGCTTTGACCTCCACAGCCTCCGCCACAGGCACGTCGCCCTCCACGGCGATGGGAACGCCGCTGTAGTCCAGCTTCTCCGGCGCGAATACGAAATCGGCGTAAGCGGATGGCAGCCCGTGCTCGGAGATGTCCAGACCCCTGATCTCCTCCTCGGGCGACGCGCGCAGACCTACGGTCTTTTTGATTATCGCGAAGGTGATGGTGATGCACACCGCCGTCCAGATGACGATAGCCACGATGCCCAGGAGCTGAATACCGAGCTGACCGCCGCCGTAGAACAGACCCGTCAGTCCCGCCGGCGCGTCGGGGTTCGCCAGCAGCCCCACGGCAATAGTGCCCCAGATGCCGTTGGCCATGTGTACGCCTACCGCGCCCACAGGATCGTCTATGTGCAGCTTCAGATCCAGCAGTTCCACAACCACCACGACGAGTATACCGGAGACAATCCCCACAATCGTCGCGCCCAAGGCGTCCAGCGCGTCACAGCCCGCCGTGATGCCCACAAGCCCCGCCAGCGACGCGTTCAGGCACATGGACACGTCCGGCTTGCCGTTCCTCACCCAAGTGAATATCATGCACGTCACCGTCGCCACCGCCGGCGCTATCGTGGTCGTCAGGAATATCGAACCCAGCGACTCCACATCCCACGCCGCCGCGCCGTTAAAGCCGTACCAGCCGAACCATAAGATGAAACAGCCTAACGCGCCCAATGTAATAGAGTGCCCCGGTATCGCGTTGACTTTTGTAACCTTGCCAGTCTTATCGCGGGTATACTTACCGAGCCTTGGCCCCTCCATGGCCGCGCCGATGAGCGCGCACACACCGCCCACGGTGTGTATGGCGGCGGAACCGGCGAAGTCGTGGAAGCCCCTGACCACGAGCCAGCCCTGACTGTTCCAGACCCAGCCGGCCTCGACCGGGTATATGACCAAGGATATGACCGCCGAGTAGATGCAGTACGCGAGGAACTTGGTGCGCTCCGCCATCGCGCCGGACACTATCGTCGCCGCCGTGGCGCAGAACACCAGATTGAAAACGAAGCTGGAGGCGTTCTCCTTAATGAACCCGCCGAAATCGGTGAACATATCCATATTCGGCACGCCGAATATGCCCATCACATAGTCCTCCGCCATCATCAGCGAGAAGCCTAATATACAGAACACCACTGTCCCGATGCAGAAGTCCATCAGGTTCTTCATGATTATATTGCCCGCGTTCTTGGCCCGCGTGAACCCCGTCTCCACCATGGCGAACCCCGCCTGCATGAAGAACACCAGAGCCGCGCCTATCAGGTACCATATTCCAAAACCCACGCTCGTTGAGGATTCCTCAACTAATTTCACTATTTCGTTAGCGTCCATTTTACGTGCCTCCTGTCTTGTAATACAAAAGGAAGAGGCGAGGGCACGTGACACCCTCGCCTCTTCCTTTTGGACTTATAATAACACATTCTTAATATTTTAACAAGATGTAAACACAACAAATCGCGTTGAAAATGCAAGGCGATTTTCTACATTATGCAAAATTTACGGTAAAATCACGGTTTTACAGGGAGTTTCACTGTAAATTTGAATAACCCATCAGAAATTCATCCACTTCCCGTGCGGCTGCGCGGCCTTCTGCGATACCCCACACCACCAGGGACTGGCCCCGGTGCATATCGCCCGCCGTGAACACGCCGGGGACGCTCGTGGCGTACCGGCCCGCGTCCGTGGCGACAGCGCCCCGCGCCGTGAGCGCGGCGCCGAATGCGTCGGGCACGTACTGTTCCGCGCCAAGGAACCCGGCGGCAATCAGCAGCAGACCGCAGGGCAGCTCCTCCTCCGTGCCGGGGACGGGAACCATCAGCGTCCTGCCGTCCTCGCCGCGCTTCGCCTCAAGAGATATGGCGATTACCGAGCTTATGGCGCCGCTGTCGTCCTTTTTAATCTCGCTCACCGTCCGCTGGTACACGCGCGGGTCGTGGCCGAAGAGGGCGATAGCCTCCTCCTGACCGTAATCGGTTTTCAGCACACGCGGCCACTGGGGCCATGGATTGGTGCCGAGACGCTCCTTTGGCGGTTCCGGCATCATCTCAAGCTGCGTGACGGAGCGGCACCCGTGACGGATGCTGGTGCCCACGCAGTCGTTGCCCGTGTCGCCGCCGCCGATGATTATGACGTCCCGGTCGCGGGCGGAGATGTACAACCCGTCCTCAAGATTGCTGGACAGCAGGCTCTTAGTGGTGGCGGTGAGGAAATCCACGGCGAAGTACACGCCGGCCGCGTCCCGGCCGGGGACGTCGATGTCGCGGGGACGCTTCGCGCCGCAGCAGAGCACTATCGCGTCAAATTCCTCGCGGAGCGCCTGGGCGTCCACGTTCCCGCCCACGTCGGAGTTGACGCGGAACTCCACGCCCTCCGCCTCCATAATGCGCACGCGCCGTTCCACAAAGCGCTTCTCCAATTTCATGTTCGGTATACCGTACATCAGCAGACCGCCCGGGCGATCCGCGCGCTCAAAGACCGTCACGGAGTGGCCGCGGCTGTTGAGCTGATCCGCCACAGTAAGACCTGAGGGGCCGGAGCCGATGACCGCAACGCGTTTCCCCGTGCGCACCGACGGGACAACCGGCCTGATAAGCCCCGTGTCATAGGCGTCCTCCACCAGCGCCAGCTCATTCTCCCTGACCGTCACCGGATCCGAGTGCAGACCGCAGGTGCACGCCGCCTCGCACAGCGCCGGGCACACGCGCCCGGTGAACTCCGGGAAGTTGTTGGTCTTACGGAGCCTCGCGTAGGCGTAGGCGGACGCGCCGTTGTAAATGAGATCGTTCCACTCCGGAGCCATATTGTGCAGCGGGCAGCCGGTGAACGCCCCGCCGAGCTGTATACCGGACTGGCAGAACGGCACGCCGCAGTCCATGCACCGCGCGCCCTGCCGTCTGCGCTCCTCCTGGGGGAGGCGCCTGTGAAACTCGTTCCAGTGCCCGATTCTCTCCAGCGGCGGCTCCGCCGGATTGCCGTCGCGCCGGTACTCCATGAACCCTGTGCTCTTGCCCATCAGTCACGCCCCCCTTTTGTTATCGCGTAAAACGCCTCAGTCTCCGCCTCGTCACGGCTCATGCCCTTCTCCTCGAACCGCGATATGAGCCTGAGCATGAGGGCGTAATCGCGCGGCATTATCTTCTTGAAAAGCGGCAGAACCGCGTCGAAGTTATCCAAAATCTTCCGCGCTCTCCCGGAGCCTGTGGCGGCGGCGTGCTGACGGATGAGATTCGCAAGTTCCTCTATGTCGTGCTTCTCCGTAACGGGTTCTATATCCACCATGGACTTGTTCACGCGCTTATAGAGGTCCCGCCGCTCGTCCAGCACATAGGCGATACCGCCGCTCATACCGGCGGCGAAGTTGCGCCCGATCTTGCCCAATACAACGACGCGCCCGCCGGTCATGTACTCGCATCCGTGGTCGCCCACGCCCTCCACCACGGCGACGGCGCCGGAGTTGCGCACGGCGAACCGCTCCCCGGCC
>CAYQWH010000052.1:0-10856 GCA_964421265.1 uncultured Oscillospiraceae bacterium
ATTCGACCACTATGTGTCCAAATCTTCATTTTCAGAACAGGTGCGTAACCTGGTCGGCGAACCGGAAGCTATCGTTTTAGCGTTTCCTGTTCATCACGTTTTATCGCGTATGAATATGGTCACTCATCGCGGACTTTCTATCATATCACCACACGTTCACCGCCCCAAAGCGATGTCTCGAAAGCCGAATGGGACGTGACAATTATCGGGATATTAAACGCTTTAATTTTCGGTACTAATCTGCTCATGAGCGCCTCATCCAGACCTTTCAGTGGCTCATCCAGCAGCAGTATGCCGCCGCCGAAGCTCAGCGCTCTCGCCAGAGCTGTCCTGCGCCGCTGCCCGCCGGAAAGACTGTCAGGATACGCTTCACTGTAATCCTCAAGCTCCACAAGCTTTAGCAGGTTGCCGACGTCGCCTGCCGCCTTGACATTTTCGCGAACTGTCAGCCATGGCAGCAGGCGATCCTCTTGGAACATCATGGCCGGTCTTGGCGGAACGCCTGTCACGCTCCCTGATTGGGGCCGCAGAAGTCCGGCCAATATCCTGAGCAGCGTAGTTTTTCCTCTGCCTGACACTCCCTCCAGAACTGTGCAGCTTTCCCTGAGCGTAAGGGACAGGTTGTCAAAGACTTTGAGCTCCCCGTATGAAAAATTAAGGTTTTTGATTTCAATCATCTGACTTGCGCCTCCCCCTGAGAATCCGCTTGAGCGCCGACTCTATTATGAAGCTCAGTATGATAACAACGGCTGTCCACGCGAAAAGCGACGGTGTCTCCAAGTAAATCTTCGAGTAGTAAAGCTCGGAGCCAATTGCCTTTTTGGGAGTACATAATACTTCCGCCGCGATGCCGGATTTCCACGCGAGACCCGTCGCCGTGAGAAGGGCGGCGCGCCATTGGGGAAGTACAGATGGGATATAGACTAGCCTCAGTGTCTTAACCTTGCCAAATTTATACGCGCGCGCCATCTCTAAAAGCTCCGTGTCAGTCTCCCGGATAGCCGTGAGCAATCCGCTGGTAACAACGGGTACCACCATAAGCGTGGCGATAAATCCCGGTACATTGGATCGGCCTATCCAAAGAAGCGCGAGAATGATAAACGACGCCACGGGCGTCGCGCGTATAACCCGCAGCAATGGTGACAAAAACATCTCCACGACTGAAAACCGTGCCATCATCGCCGCGATAAGCGTGCCGAGTACAGCGCCGCTCACAAACCCCGCGAGTATTCTCATCAGGGACGCGAACGCCGTCAGCCAGAAATCCAACTCGCCGCACAGGTTTATAAGCGTCTTCACGACAGACACGGGAGAGGGCAGGATCAGATCAGACCCTACCCTCATCGCCGCGAAATGCCAGACAAGGATCCAGCATAGCAACACGATCAGCGTTCTCGCGGTTTTCCTGAACATATGAGTTACGCCGTCTCGCGATAGAACAAGTCATCCGGCACACTGCCGCCTATGGAGCTTGGATCAGCCTGATAGAGCACCTGGAAATATTCCGCCAAAGCTTCTCTCATATTGTCAGAGCCGGACATGAATACAAGATTGCAGTCAGGCAGCGCCTTTTTCGCTATGGCCTCCGCGCCGACTATCTCGTATTTTACCGCCAGTGCCGCCGCGTCGTCCAGATTCGCCTCGTCTTTCATATAGTTTATGGATTCCTCGTACTCTTTGAGGAAGCTCGCAAGCGCCTCGTCGCTGACAGATTCCCGCGCTACTATGCAGCCCTGGGTCAGAACGCTGCCATCTCCCACGCTGTCCCATTCGTCCGCTATGCTGAGCGCCTTTCTCACGTTTTCATTCTGTACAAGCACGCTTGTGGCGTTGGGCACCGGCAGCATACAGATGTCAATACTCCCTTCCGCCATTTTCGTAGCCAGCTCGTCGGATGCCATGTATTCCACATAAACATCCTCTCCCACCGTCATTCCGTTCCGCTCAAGGATGTACTCAAGGACATACTGCGGGTTAGAACCCTGCCCTGTGGCGTAAATCGTTTTCCCTCTGAGATCCGAAACCTCATTGATTGTATCGCCATTTTCAAGAATGTAAAGAACGCCAAGAGTATTGACCGCGACAATACGCACATCCCCGTCGGTCTTGTTATACAGGAGCGCCGCCACATTCGTCGGTACAGCGGCCATATCCAAGTTCCCGGCAATAAGCTCCGAGTTTACGTTTGATACATCGGATTCCACCGTGATATTGTACTCGTACTCCGTTGCGCCGCTGGCGTTCTGATCCATGAAGTACGCGGCTCCGATACCCGTGGGGCCTTTCATGAACGCGATATTTATCGGGCCGCTTTCCTCACCCGTATTCGCCTCGCTATCGCTGTCGTCGCCGCTGGCGCCGCTGTTGTCGGCGGTGTTGTCGTCAGCGCTGCCGTCACCGGTATTGTCTTCGGCGCTGTTGTCATCAGCGCTGTTGTCGCCGTCTGTTGAATCGCTCTGCTCAGTGTTGCCGGTGTCCTCTTCGTCTGTTGTCTCCCCCGAGCACGCCGCCAGTACAAAAATCATAACCAGCGCCAACAGCAGGGCAATCAGTTTCTTTCTTTTCATTATAATAATTCCTCCTCATTATTTTTAAGCCGTTCCGTTTTCTCTGTTATAAAAATACGTCTGCCATCCTTATGGATACATCCCTCCGTTTCCAGCTCATCCATAGCGCGATAGAGCGAAGACCGGCTCATGTGGAGCATACCGGCAAGTCTTGAGAAGCTTTTTATATCCGCGTAGCTCCCGCTCCCCTCGCTCACTCGGTTCTGCAGGAGCCAATGCATGAGCGATTTGGCGGCGCCGTTCATAACAAGACCGTCTATCTTCCTGTTCAGGAATAGTATACGCCCCGTAAGGAACCTGATATAGTTCTCCGTAACGGTGAAGTCCATATCCATGAGGTTCTGGAGCTGCCGCTGCGATATAAATAGTATCCTGGCGTTCCCAGCCGCGGTCAGCGTCGTCACATACTCGACCTCGTCGTTGAAAACCGCCGCCACTCCAAACACCGAGCCAGGCTCCAGAACATTCATCACGAACCGCTCCTTTTTCACCTCCACTCTGCCTGATAAAACAACTCCCAGCCGCCGTTCAAACTCTGTCTCACTGTAGACGATCTCACCGGCGCCGTACTCGCGGACTGTCGCCATCTCTGCCGCCCGCGCTACGGTACCCGGTCTGGCGTTTCGGAAAAAGAAACAGTCGCCGAGAAGTCCCATATCGTCGTCTGAGACGTGTCCCTCCACTGTATCGCCTCCTTTTTGTCCCATTTGGGACAAAACCAACTTTGATTATACCCCTATTATCACGGTTTGTCAACAGCTAATACCGCACTTTCAAGAAATAAGTCCCGCAAATTTTACTATTCGCTGTTACTGGAAAGAATATTGATTCTGTCTTGCGGCGTTTTCTTCTTGAAGCTATCGGAATTTTAACGGTGTTGGTCCAGGCTCTTTATTGGCCGCTTGCAATTTCCAGCGCGTTGGGGTATAATGGGACCAGAACGAAAGGAGGCGTCAGGATATGGTAAAAAGTGTGCGCTCCTTTGGCATATCCGGAATAGAGGGCTTTAACGTATCTGTTGAGTGTTCACTGTCAAATGGGCTGCCTGGTTTTGAGGTTGTAGGGCTGCCGGACGCGGCGGTGCGCGAAGCGCGTGAGCGCGTGAGGTCGGCGATACGCAGTTGTGGACTGAAGTTCCCGGTGTCAAGAGTAACAGTGAATCTCGCTCCCGCTGACAGGAAAAAAGCGGGTTCGATGTATGACTTGCCTATTATGCTTGCCATACTGTCGGCTGCTGATCTGATAAAGCCGCTCAGCGATGACACCGCGTTTTTAGGTGAGCTGTCACTGAACGGGGAACTGCGCCCTGTACCAGGTGTACTGTCCATGGCGATCAGAGCTGTCAAGAGCGGTATCAAGAGACTTTTTGTGCCAACAGGAAACGCTGAGGAAGCAAGCTTTGCCGGGGGAATAACAGTATACCCCGTTGAACACGTGTCGGTTCTTTTAGATCACCTTAATGGCACCCGATTCATAGATCCCGCCATAGCCCGTACTTCGTTGCCGGTATCTTCTTATGACGTGGATTTCTCTGAAGTTAAAGGACAGCAGAATGTAAAACGCGCTCTTGAGGTCGCGGCGGCGGGAGGCCACAACGTGCTGCTCATCGGTCCGCCCGGTTCCGGCAAGAGTATGTTGGCGAAGCGCCTTCCGACTATTCTCCCCGCCATGACCGACAGCGAGATGTTAGAGACGACCGCGATTTATTCCGTATCGGGCAAGACGCTCGGTGAGACACACATCATGGCTGACCGCCCGTTTCGCTCACCCCATCACACGACAAGCTACTCGGCAATGGCAGGCAGCGCGCAGCTTTTGCCCGGTGAAATAAGTCTCGCGCATAATGGCGTGCTTTTTCTTGATGAGCTGCCGGAGTTCCATCGGGATGTTATTGAGGCTCTGCGCCAGCCGCTGGAGGACGGACAGGTAACCATATCGCGCGCCGCCGGGACAGCGTCATATCCCAGTCGGTTTATGCTCGTATGCGCCATGAACCCCTGCAAGTGCGGGTGGTACGGACATCCGTCCGGGAGGTGTACCTGCTCACCGACATCGGTTGCCGCGTACAGATCCAAAGTATCCGGCCCGATTCTTGACAGGATAGATCTGCACATAGAGGTCCCGTCTATGGAATATGAGGAGCTTCGTGACAGGACGCCGGGGGAACCGTCGGAAAAAATACGGGCGAGGGTCAACAGCGCGAGGAAAATACAGCAGATGAGATACGCGGGCCTCTCAACCACCTGCAACGCTCAGATCAGCGCGGAAACGCTCCACAGCTTTTGCCAGCTCGACGAATCCGGTGAGCGGCTCATGCACAGAGCTTTTGATAAACTGGGGCTTACCGCGCGGTCATATGACAGGATACTGCGCATCGCGAGAACCATTGCGGACCTTGACGGTCAGGAGAACATCCGGTCAGAACATCTGGCGGAAGCAATACAGTACAGGAGCTACGATTTCGACAGCGAACCTGAAAATGTGCGTATTTCCGGGAGGCGTGGAAAATCTTGAATGATATAATTTTACTTAAACAGGGCGAGATAGTTCTTAAAGGGCTGAACAGACGGTTTTTTGAGGACAAGCTCATATCGAACCTCAAGCGAAAATTACGGGCGCTGGGAGATTTTAATGTATACACAGTGCAGTCCACAGTTTATGTAGAGCCAAGAAATGACAACTGCGACATGGACGGGGCGTTTGACGCTGCGAAGAAAACCTTCGGAGCGGTATCGGTAATGCGCGCCGCGGCCTGTGAAAAAGACCCGGACGCCATTTTTGAAACAGCCAGGACATATCTGCGGGATAGCTTTGCTGGAGCCAAGAGCTTTAAGGTGGAGTCAAAGCGCTCGGATAAAACATTTGAGATGACAAGCATTCAGCTCTCGCAGTACGTAGGTGGTTTGCTGGCGGAGGCGTACCCGAATGTCCGTGTTGATGTCCATAATCCGGAGCTGACTGTAAACCTCGAAATACGTGACATGGCGGCATATGTTCATGGCGCGCCAGCCCCGGGCGCGGGCGGTATGCCTGTCGGATCCAACGGCAGAGCGGTTTCCATGCTGTCGGGAGGCATTGACAGCCCAGTCTCAACATGGATGTGCGCCAAAAGAGGTATTCATATTATACCGGTTCACTTCTTTTCTTTCCCATACACCTCTGAACAGGCAAAGGAGAAAGTCATAGAGCTTACGCGTATATTATCCCCATGGTGCGGCAGATTGGCCTTAGAGGTAGTGCCGTTCACGCATATTCAGGAGGAGATACGTGACCGTTGCCCTGAGGAGCTTTTTACGGTACTCATGCGCCGGTTCATGACAAGGATAGCGGGACGGATAGGTGTGGAAAACGGCTGCGGGGCGATAGTTACAGGGGAGAGCCTTGGTCAGGTCGCAAGCCAGACAATGGAGGCGATGGCTGTGACGGAGGAGTGCGCGCCGCTCCCCGTGCTGCGGCCGCTGGTATGTATGGACAAGTCGGAGATAGTGAAACGCGCAAGGGAGATAGGCACCTTTGACACATCTATTCTGCCCTACGAGGATTGCTGCACCGTATTCACGCCTCGGCACCCTCGGACAAAGCCAAAGCTCTCAGAAGTGCTTGAAGCTGAAAATCCACTGGATATTTCCGCTCTTGTGGAAGAAGCGGTAATGACACGCGAGAGTATAAAAATCAGGTAAGGAGCATCATTTAAAAATGGATAATGACACCAATTATCAGTTGTCACTTGTAAAACGTCTGAGCTTTACCCGTTACGGAGGAACGGCGGAGGAGCTTCAGGCCGCGAACATACTCATGGACGAGATAGAAAACGCCGGCGGGCACGGAGAATTTATGGAGTTTAACGTGCCTGTAAGTCATGTACAGGAGTGCTCCGTGCGGGCCGGAGCGCTCAACGTTGACGTGGTACCCTACGGTCTGTCCGGTAATGTGTCAGGCGATCTCCTTTTCTATTACGCCGAACGCGGTACCGAGGAGGATTACCGAGATATTGAGAGTCTCAACGGGTACATTGTCCTCCTTGACAAAATGAGCTATGACGCTTATAAGATCCTGCGCAAGAAAGGCGCTTCAGCTTTTATGGTCATATCCGGCAAGTATTGGGAGACAGATATAACGGCGGATATGTTCCCGCGCAATCTCAAATCCGCGTGTCGGGATATTGGAGTAATACCGGGCTTTCTTATAAGAGCGCGAGACGCCCTGACGCTTGTGCGGGATGGCGTAAAGAGCCTGACTGTGAGGCTGTCGCAGACGGACAGTGAGAACGTGTCCCGGAATGTCCTGGCGGTAATACCCGGAACGGAGAAGCCTGATGAATCAATAGTGATAACAGCTCATTATGACAGCGTTCCCGTCGGCACCGGCTCCTGGGACAACGCGTCCGGCGCGTCAAACGTCATGGCTCTCTACAGAAGGTTTATCAAAAATCCCGCGAAGCGAACCCTCCGGTTCATCTGGTGCGGCTGCGAGGAGCAGGGGCTCCTCGGAAGCAGAGCTTATGTCAAGACCCATAGAGAACTCATTGAAAATGAGATACGCTTCTGCTTCAACTTCGATATGTGCGGCACGGCTTTGGGCAACAACAATATCTTTGTTACAGGCGGCGACGACCTTATAGCGCTTGCTGATCAGTTCGCGAAAGAGCGCGGCTGGAGAGCGGAGATTATTCAGAAAGTGCATCCCAGCGATTCAGCGCCCTTTGCGGATAATGGCATACCATGCCTGGGCATAACGCGGAGAACAGCCGCTGCGGAAATACACACACGGCACGACTTAGGCGAGGCGTTGTGCGCAAAGGAGTTTAACAGCATAGAACGGTTTTCCGGTGACTTCATTGAACGTGTCGCGAATTCAGCTGTTATCCCTGTCGGGCGCGGAATGCCGGATAACATGAGACAGGCGCTTGATAAATTCTTCCAGAAAAGCAAGAAGGAGACAACATGAGCCACATAGCGGAAATTCTTTCAGTTGGAACAGAGCTGCTTTTGGGGAACATAGCGAATACAGACGCGATGGATTTATCTCGGGGGTTGTCTGAATTGGGCATAAACGTCTACTACCACACGGTGGTAGGCGACAACCCGGAGCGTCTCAGGAGCGCGGTTGATGTGGCTAAACGAAGAGCGGACATCATCATAACCACCGGCGGTCTCGGCCCCACGTTTGACGACCTTACAAAGAATGTGCTTGCGGAGGCGTTCGGGAGAAAGCTTGTATACGATGAGACAGCGGCAGCGGAGATGCGAAGCTATTTTCAGAGCCGTCTTAATAAAGCGCAATTTACCGAGAACAATTACCAGCAGGCCTATCTGCCGGAGGGGTGCGTGGTATTCCACAACACCTGCGGCACCGCGCCGGGGTGCGCGTTCGAGGATAACGGCACTCATGTGCTGATGCTGCCGGGGCCCCCTCGGGAATGTGCCGAGATGTTCAGGCTGAGCGCCGTACCGTACCTCGCGAAGCTGTCAGACGGGGCGATCTGGTCGCACAACATCCATATTTTCGGGCAGGGCGAGTCAGCGGTTGAACAGTTGCTGAGACCGATGATGCTGAGACTCACCAATCCCACTCTCGCGCCCTACGCCGGGATGGGCGAGGTGCGGCTCCGCGTTACCGCGAAGGCTGATAACGCGGACACAGCGGAGTCGATGATGCGGCCAATTATCGACGAGGTGCGCAGGACGCTGGGAAGCTTTGTATACGGCGTGGACACGGACAGCCTTGAGAACACAGTGTTCCAGCTTTTAAAGGAACGCGATTTGACGTTGGCATCCGCCGAGAGCTGTACAGGCGGGCTGCTGGCAAAACGTATAACCGATCTGCCCGGTTCCTCGCAAGTATTCAGGGGCGGCACGGTTCCATATGCCACGGAAATGAAAGCAAAGCTTCTTGGCGTGGACGCGAATCTGCTGCGTCATGAAGGCCCCGTGTGCCGTGAGGTCGCGGTACAGATGGCCGATGGGACGCGGCGCCTGTTTGACGCGGATCTGGCGGTAGGCATAACCGGCATTGCCGGCCCGGCCTCCGATGAGACCGGCAAAGATGTTGGCCTTGTGTACTGCGCGCTTGCCGTGGAAGGCGCTGTATACTGTCGGGAGCTGCGCTTGGGAAAAGACCGGGACCGCGTCAGGACAAGCGCCGCGAACAACGCGTTCGATATGGTTAGACGGTTCCTGACGGGGCTTGATGTGGAGTGATGGGGTATGACACGTGTTTAAGACGGAAATTGAAACAGTATGCAAGTCAGCCGAAAACAAGGTCAGATTCATGCGCCGCTCACCGATTGGGTACTTCGCGGCGGCGATGTTGGCGGGAGCTTTCGTTGCTCTTGGCGGGTTTGTGTCCATGACTGTCGGCGGAATGTGCACCGCAGCCGATGTGGAACCGGCAAAGCTTATTGCCGCTTTCGCGTTCACGGCGGCTTTGAGCCTCGTAATATCAGCCGGATGTGAGCTTTTTACCGGCAACAATATGGTTATTGGCATAGCTCTATTCTCAAGACGTGTCTCGACGCGGGATGCCGCTGTGCTGTGGCTCTGGTGCTGGATCGGGAACCTTGTCGGCTCATGGCTGATGGTCGCGCTGTATATGCTGTCAGGCGCCTGCGGAACGGATACGTGCGCGTACATAAACGCCGTTTCCGCCGCGAAGGTTTCGCTGCCTGTTGTCGATACGCTGATTCGCGCCGCGTTATGCAATATGTGTGTATGCTTGGCAGTGTGGTGCAGCATAAAGCTGAAATCGGAATCCGCGAAGCTTATCATGGTGTTCTGGTGCATCCTCATCTTCATGGTCTGCGGCTTTGAACACAGCGTCGCGAATATGAGCATAGTAGGCATCGCCCTTACGAACGGCGCCGTAAGCTTCGGGGAATACGCAAGGAATATTCTGCTTGCCACTGTCGGAAATATGGCGGGCGGCATCGGCCTTGTGGCGTTACCATACTGGCTCGGACGCAGATAACGCTAATTTCAAATTAAGCTTCTGATTTATAATCAGCACGCTTTGGAAGGCGTCTGTCGCGGCGTGAAAAGCATATGGCGTGCTGATAATATTATGTAGGGAAAGAAGGAAACAGTATGAAGGTCCAGCTTATTGATGAATATAACGCGCAAGGGCACCTTGTCTGCTTCGGCAACCTGCCCGGCGCGTATGTTCGAGGCGCGACATTAGATGAGGCTCTGCTCAAAGCGCCTGCGGAGGCGAAGTCTTATTGCCTGTGGGCCGGGCTGATATGTCCGGGTGCCAGCTTTGAGTTTGACGTTGTACAGGAAAAATCCAGCAATCTGCAAGTACACGACGCGGACAGCGATGTGCTGTTTGACTCTGAGAGAGGCAAGCTGTCCTTTGAAGAGTATACCGCGTACAGGAACCTGGCTTTGAAATCGGCAAGGGACTTTTTAACTCTGTACCTGTCCGTTCCGGATAAGGATAACACAGTGCTGCGGAGAAGGCAAACATTCTATGGGGACGTCCCTGTGTCAGCGGCCGAAATGTACCGCCACACAAAAAACGTAAACGATTACTACTTTGGCGCTATAGGCGTTAAGGCGTCAAATGAACCGGATATCTATGTCTGCCGGCAGCGGGGATTTGAACTGCTTGAAGATCGGCCCGATTACCTGGACAATAAGCTGTTCATCGACGACAACGCGGAAGAATGGTCTTTAAAGAAAGTGCTGCGCCGTTTCATCTGGCACGACAGGATACACGCGAGAGCCATGTATCGCATGGCCACTCGCCTTTGCGGAGAAAACGCCATCGCCGATCCCTTTTGTTTCGGGTCCCGCTGATATACATGGAGCGTCAAAATCATACGTCCGGGGCAAACCATTCTTTCATAGCGTCGCGGAGTATGGCTTCACCGTAACAGGGAACCGGCCGGCAGGCGCGCGGCGGTGAGAGGCGTTAGAAAATTGATTGATAATTTATTCCCTTGAGCGCGGTACCACCGCCTTCAGCACAAATCGTTCACAAAAAATTGAACGAAATCGGTATAAATCGCTTAAAAAAAGCTTTACATACGAGATTTTTTGTGATAAAATATACAGTTAGTGGGGCAAGGGCTCCATAGCACTGTATTGAAACAATTTATTACAGACAGGAGAGAGCGCATATCATGGAAAGAAAACTCAAGTCCATGGACGGTAACAACGCGGCGGCATATGTGTCCTACGCGTTCACTGAGGTGGCTGGAATTTATCCCATTACACCTTCAAGCCCCATGGCAGACTATGTTGACCAGTGGGCCGCCGCCGGTCAGAAGAACATTTTCGGAACAACCGT
>CAYQWH010000053.1:0-10635 GCA_964421265.1 uncultured Oscillospiraceae bacterium
ACATATTATTTATATGTAGAACGGAGAACAGACATATGAACAGCAGAAGCAAGACCCACTGGATAGTCATAGCCCTCATGTGCGGACTGACTGGCAGCTCCATTGGCATATGCAACAACTCCATCGGCGTTTTCTATTCACCGGTTTCCGAGAGCCTCGGGGTACTGCGGGGGACGTTCGCTATCCACTCGACGCTCTCACTTATTGCCACGGGCGTTATGTCGATATTTTTGCCGGCACTGATGCGGCGGTTCCATTACAGGGTGATACTCGTAGCCGGAACGGTGCTGGCCACGGCATCGACCGTCGCCATGGCGTTTTCCGGGAGCGTGTACCTGTTCTACGTGCTCGGCGTATTGCGAGGCATAGGAGCGGCGTGCTTTGCCGCGGTTCCGGTAACCATGACCATCAATAACTGGTTCGAGGAGAAGAACGGTCTTGCCACAAGTCTCGCCATGAGCTTCAGCGGCGTCATTGGCGCTGTCGCGTCCCCGATACTCTCCTGGTGCATAGAGAGCTTCGGGTGGCAGACCGCGTATATAATACAGGGCGTGACTGTTTTCGCGCTGGCGCTCCCGGCGATTTTATATCCCTATACACCGGATCCGCGAGCCATGCACCTCATGCCCTATGGACACGTCAGCAGGAGCGAAATAAAGACTCGGAAAGCCAGAACAAAGGTGAAATTCAATTATCTGTCCGTGGGGTTTATCTGCTTTGCGGTTCTCTCACTTTTACAGACGTCCATATCCGGCATTGGGCAGCACATGACGGGCATGGCCGAGAGCATTGGATTTCACGCTGCCGTGGGCGCCACGATGGTATCCTGCGCTATGGTGGGGAACATAGGGACGAAACTGATTATCGGGGTCCTGAGCGACAGGTTCGGGGCCATGAAAGCCTGCGTCAGTATGCTTGTCGCGAATATCGTGGCGCTCCTGATTATATATGCCGGGAGCGTCTGGAGCCGGGAGATTCTGTTGTATGTGGGAGCTGTAATCTACGGTTCGGTGTACTCGGTCGGCGCGGTCGGAATCGCGCTCATGACCAAGTACTTCTTCGGGCTTGAGAATTACGCCGCCGTTTACTCAAAGATAGGTCTTGTAACTAATGTGGGCGCCGCCGTGTCGCTCACGATTGTGGGGTATGTGTACGACTACACCGGTTCCTACGACTACGCGCTTTTTGGCGGCATCGCGCTGAATATCATAATCATAGCGCTTCTCGTCGTAACAGCGAAGGCCACCGGGAAGATGGGAGGACGAAGATAAACAAGACCGCGCCGCGTTCATTCGAAAATCGAACCTCCGAGAAGGTTCAGCGCCAGCGTGTTCAGAACGTCTACAGCGAGTCCCTGGTCCTTCGTTATCCACATCAGCAGAAGCTCATATGTAATGCCCGCGATACTGGCCTTTATGTACGGCAGTTGCCAGGGAGCGGCGGTGAACATGAAATCCAGGCAGTCGGTGTCCTCCACAAAGAATGAGCGGTTGCGGTTCTGGAACAGGAACCCCATGTCCTGCGTGAACAGCAGCGCGAGGAAATCACGGCTGTCTCCCCAGAACATGAAGTAGTCCACAAGCAGGTTTTCCGGTTCGAGCGTTTGGGACGTGAGCGCGCCAAGATACCGTTGGAACAGCCCATGGAGCAGGTAATTGAGCACATCCTCCTTCTTCTGAAAGTTCGTGTAAAATGTCTGTCGGGAAAGTCCTGCTCTCGCGGTTATATCCGATATGGATATTTCCTCAAAGGGCCTGTACATCATGAGCTTCAGAAGCGAGGAAGAGATGGCGTTTTTCGACCTGACAGCCATAGGATTTTCCTTTTTCAAGTTCAGCATTACCGTTCGCACCCTTTCTGATTGGCAATAAAGGACCGCATTCATAAGCGCCCGCGGATACAATTATTTTATGTCAGAAGCTGAGGCGGATTGTGCCGAACTGTATTCGATTTTAAATTTCCACCGGTATTGGAAAGTCACGTGTCCGCGTCCCGCTTTTTCCAGAGCCTGACGTACCCTTTGTCGTTCATCATCTTCAGAACCATGAGCGCGGGAGGGAACAGGACCATGCCCACGACTCCCGCGAGTCTGAACCCGGAATACATAGCGAGGAGCGCGGCCACTGGGTGTATACCGAACTGGTTGCCGAGTACCTTCGGCTCCAGGAAGTTCCGGACTACGATTACGACGAGGTAAGTGGCGAGAAGCCCCAGCGCCAGCTTCACATCACCGGCGATGAGACGTACCGCTGCCCACGGCAGAAGCACCACGCCGGTTCCGAAAACAGGCAGCGCGTCTATGAACGCCGTGATAGCCGCTATAATGGCGGCGTACTGTACCTTCAGGAACGCGAACGCGACAGTCAGTTCTATAAACGTCACGCTCATGAGCGTTAGCTGCGCTTTTAACCACTTGCCGACGCTCAGCAGCACATCACGTTTCAGCCCGGCGGCGGTGGCCTGGAGACGCGCGGGTACCTGGCGCCTCAGGAACGCGAGTATGTCGGGGAACCCGGAGCTTATGAAAAATGTGCCGATGAGGAATGTGCCGCAGGCCAGGAGCGTCCCGGGCGCGTTCGCGGCTATGTCGGAGATGAGCGTCAAAGCCTTTGACGACAGTTCCCCCGGCAGCTCCTGGGCCTTTGTGATTATACCGTCTATGGCGGCGAGACAGTAATCCCGCACATCAGGTGATGAGCGCTGTATGACATTCATGATGGAGCTTTCAAGACGCGCGAGAATATCCGGTATATCCGCCAGAAGCACAGGAAGGTTTTTGATAAAGACAATGGCCTCATAAAGGAGCTTTGAGAACACAAAGGAGAATAATCCCATAAACGCCGCCAGCATCAGCAGAATACAAAGAGCTGACGCGAAGCCCCGCGACATATGGAACCGCCGCGCAAGCCCGCGCACCACGGGATCGAGCAGCCATGCCGCGAGAAACGCCAGTATGAACGGCAAAAGACACGGCAGAATTATCTTCAGCAGCAGTACGGTGATCACAACACTTGCCGCCGTCAGCAGGAATTTTACCGCGCGTTTTTCCATGCTTCAATCGTCCCTTTCTTGTTGAAATGACGCAAATTCCTGATATTCAGCGCCGTGTTTTTTAACTTTTGCCCGATTAAATTCAGTTGCATTGACACTTTCAGTGTGTTATTATAGAAATGAATGTACGCACGCGTTCGCGTGCTCATGCCGCGCGCGACGCGTTACGCCGTCTCACAAGTTCCTTGCGCGCTTCGGCGCGATAAAATTAGTATAACAATAAAGCTTGCGTGTTCTGACGCTGTAAGTTATTTTTCCCAAAAGGCCATCAGGATACACACGAGGGGAGAGAATTGTAAATGGTAAATGTAGCCATACTCGGGTTTGGTACAGTCGGCTCCGGCGTGGCGGAGGTTATGGAAGAGAATGCTGTAGAGATAGCGAAAGCGGCCGCGCAGGATATTCGTCTCAAACGCATTGTTGACGTGCGGGATTTTCCGGAAAGCCCCTTTAAGCCGCTCGTTACCCACGATTTCACTGAAGTGGAGAACGACCCGGATATTCAGGTGGTGGTGGAAACCATAGGCGGCGCCGGGATAGCTTATGAGTTCACGAGGCGCTGTCTTATGGCGGGGAAGAGCGTTGTCACGTCAAATAAGGAGCTTGTGGCGACGAGGGGACATGAGCTTCTGGCAATAGCCAAAGAGAAGAATGTCAACTATCTTTTTGAGGCAAGCGTCGGCGGCGGTATACCTATAATACGTCCCATAACCCAGTGTCTCGCCGCGAACGAGATAGATGAGGTTTATGGCATATTGAACGGCACAACGAACTATATCCTGACGCGGATGCTGTCGGACAAAGCCACGCTGGGCGACGCGCTGCGCGAGGCGCAGAGCATGGGATGCGCCGAACAGGACGCCACAGCCGATATAGAAGGATATGACGCGGCGCGAAAGATATGTATCCTCGCTGATCTCTGCTTCGGCAAGAGCGTTGACCCGGAGACGATACGCATTGATGGAATCTCCGGAGTGACGCCGGAGGACATGGAGTACGCGAGACGGCTCGGGTACAAGATAAAGCTTCTGGGCCGGGCGTATGTGCTTGGCGACGGGCACATAACGGCGTATGTGTCGCCGCATCTCATAAGCAAGACGAGTCTTCTCTCCAACGTGGACGGCGTGATGAACGGCATAGTGGTCCATGGAAACGCGCTGGGCGAGTGTATGTTTTATGGCGCGGGCGCGGGCAAAAGGCCCACCGCCAGCGCGGTTGTGGCTGATGTAATAGACGCTGTGAAGCATCTGACCGCGAGGAAGTACATCGGCTGGGATGAGGCGGAGAGCGGATATGTTGTCGACGCCGATGACGTGCGTATGCGGTGGTATGTGAGGACCGGTTCGGATCTTGAGGCGATAGGACGGGCGTTCGGGCGCGTTCGGCTGATAAGTTATCCCGGAGATTATCCCGGCGCGGGACCCGATGAGTACGCCTTCGCGACAAGTGAGCTTACGGCGAATGAACTGCGCGGGAAACTCGCGGGTATGGACGTGCGTTCCATGTTCCGAATTTTATCTTGAGCATATAATAGAGTGAGAGCCGGAAAGCGGCATCATATAATCAGTTTGGAGGAGATCGGAATTGGGGCTGATAGTACAGAAATTTGGCGGCAGTTCTGTGGCGGGCGTTGAACGGGTACGGCGCGTGTCAGAGATAATTGCCGAGACGTATAAGGCGGGGAATGATGTGATAGTGGTACTCTCCGCCCAGGGCAAGACAACGGATCAGCTTATAGCGACGGCGATGGAATACAGCTCAAAGCCGTCAAAACGTGAGATGGATATGCTGCTGTCCACGGGTGAGCAGCAGTCGGTGGCCCTGTGCGCCATGATGCTTGAGAGCATGGGCATTCCCGCCGTGTCACTGACGGGCTGGCAGGTGGAGTTCAGGACAAACTCAAATTACAGCAACGCGTCCATAAAGAGTGTGGGTTCTGAGCGTATACGCAAAGAGCTGGACGCGAAGCGCGTGGTACTTGTAACGGGATTCCAGGGGATAAACAAATACGACGATGTGACGACGCTTGGCCGGGGCGGTTCCGACACATCCGCCGTCGCCATAGCCGCCACCATGCACGCGGATCTGTGTCAGATTTACACGGACGTGGACGGCGTATACACGGCGGATCCGAACAAGGTGCGCGGCGCGAAGAAGCTCAAGGAGATAACGTTCGACGAGATGCTGGAACTGGCGAGTATGGGGGCGAAGGTGCTTCACAACAGGTCGGTGGAGATGGCGAAACGGTACAACGTTGACCTTGAGGTGCTGTCCAGCTTTGAGAGATTACCGGGTACAAAAGTAAGGGGGTACAAGAAATTGGAACAGGCGGAAGTGAGCGGAGTAGCGAAGGACGCGAATGTGGCGAGGATCACGCTTGTCAGGATTGAGGATGTGCCGGGCGTGGCGTTCCGAATATTCCGCATACTGGCAAACGAGCGGATAAACGTGGATATAATTCTCCAGTCCCTGGGACGCGACGGCACGCAGGACGTGACGTTTACAGTGGCGCGCGGCGACGCTGACGCCGCGAAAGCGGCGTTGGAGGAGCACGAGGAGGAGCTTTGCTATACCGCGCTTGATATAGATACCCATGTGGCGAAGATAAGCATTGTAGGCGCGGGTATGCTCATGACCAGCGGAGTGGCTGTGAAGATGTTCGACGCGCTGGCGCGGAAGAAAATTAACATCAACATGATCTCCACAAGCGAGATTAAAGTCTCGGTTCTGGTGAATGAGGATGACGCGGATAAGGCGGTACAGGCTATTCACGATAAGTTCTTCGGAGATTAACGCCGATTCAAGTCAAGAGTGAAACCAATCCCCCTCCGGACTTGCCGGAGGGGGATTATCATTGAACCGGGCCGCGACTGTTTCAGAACATACGTAACCCCAGCTGAAAGCTTTATCTGGGATCGGTACCATGCGCTTGTCGGTATTACTTGGTTGAGATTAAAACGGTGTTCGACGTCTGGTCCCAATCTATACCGAATCCGATAATATCGGCGATGTCGCGTATCTTGTAATAGTTGTTGCCGCTTATGTTGTAGGCGTCGGGTTCAACCTGTTTGCCGTCTACGTAGAGCTTCGCGGTGGTCGGGGTGCCGAGTTTGGAAACGCTCCCTATCTCGCCCAGTTCGCCGCCCACGGCGGTATAGGACTTGCCTGTCGTGATGTTTATGCTCTTGAGCGAATCGTTCCACTCGACCTCGAAGGTACAATTCGTTCCGCTGAGGATGTACGCTATATCACGCAGCTTGAAATAGTTGCTGCCGTTAATGTTATATGCCGCTGCAGACCGCGTTATGCCGTCAACCGAGACTTTGTGCGTGCTCACAAGGGACAGAACCGCGCCGCCATCCTCATATTCGCCAAACAGCGTCGCCAGATCGGAGCTGCTCGGAGTTTTGGAGGAGTAGTACACACTGGAGGTGCCAAAGTCGCCAATCTGTGTCCATCCGCTGTTGCGGTTGTTATAGGCTTCGGTATAGAAATTCTCACTGACGTCAACGTCGCTTTCGAGGTAATAAGACGTGTTGCTGCCGGCCACGGACTTGCAGAAGGTGCGTTTGAAAGCGCTCTGCTGCAGAGAATAGAGGCCCGTAATATTGGCATAGTAACCCGTGCCGGTTCTGAATGTATACCCGCCTTCAATGCGGCACTCACCGGTGATGTCGTTGCGATATAGCGTATATCCCTCGGTGCTGAGCATGAATTCGTCAGTGACCACCTCAACCGCCGCGCCGCTTTTGTAGGTATAAACGGCCTTGCACGTTGAAAACAGTCCGCTGCCAATCGCGTAACCGAGCATAAGCTCCGGCGTTCCATCCAGATCCAGATCGACGAGCTGCAGCTCGCCACCATATTTCTCGGCTTCACTGCTGATAACGGAGCGGTACGCGCTCTCCCAGCCCCTGTCGGAGCCTGCCAGCGCGGGAACCGCCATCGACACCACAAGGAGAGCACAGATAATCGTGCACAGAAGTCTTTTTTTCATGGTTTTTTCCTCTTTCTCTTATTATTTGCGGGCGCGCAGCACCCGCCAGGCAGATCACCCGGAACGCGGCCGGACTCACGGTACGACGGCAAAGACGCGGAGCTTCGTATCCGGCGAACCGCCGGAGCCGCTGCCAAGTGGAGATTGATGAAAAGCCGGTTATGGAATTGCCGCCGGCACTCCCGCGCGTGAGGCGGTTCTTACCGGGCCATCTATAACAGCGCCCCACGAAAGGCCGGATGATTCTGACTTTATAGTATTAACTATACTACATTGTCCGGAATTGTCAAGCGTTATTTTTGAAAAAACATATAACCGGCGGAAAACCGCCGCGCGGATAATTCCGTCGCAGCTTTACGGGGAGGGGGGTTCCATCTGCCGTGTTGACAGCGGCTTATGATTTTTTGCCTCTTAACAGATTTTTTACGAAATAATTGTTCATATTTGATTTTTCCTCTTGCAAGATGAGACAATTTCAGCTATAATACATTCTTGTAGCCGGTTTTTCCGGAATGGACGATATTGGAAAAGGAATGATAAAATGAGTGATTCAAACGAGAAAAAGAAAGAGCGCCGCGCAAACGAGCGGCAAAGAGAGGAACAGAGCCGGAAGAGCCTGAGAACAAAAACAATAATTGTCGCGGTAGTCATTGTACTGATGGCGGCATTTGTCATCGTCTTCAGCTCAAACCTGTTCTATTCCGGAGTCAACGCTGTTACCATTGACGGCGAGGGGTACACAGCGGCGGATTTCAACTACTACTACTTCGCCGCGTATAATCAGCGTTATTCCCAGTATTACGATTACTACGAGAGTTACGGGGACTACGCGTCCATGTTCATAAGCATGCCGGATCTGAGCACGTCGCTCAAGGATCAGTATTATGACGAGGATACGACGTGGGCTGAGTACTTCCAGGAACAGGCGTTTGAGCAGATGAAGAGCGTTACCATGCTTTGCCGCGAGGCGGAGGCAAATGACTTTACATTGACTCAGGATCAGCTTGATGAAATCGACACGGCTATTGAGTCGCTGCGCACTGAGGTGACGGAATCCGAGGACTATGAGAGCCTGAGCGCCTATCTGCGCTATTACTACGGCAAGGGCATGACGGAAAAGAAATATCGCGAAAACGTTGAGCGCACTACTCTTGCCAACAACTACGCGGAGTATAAAGAGGACTCCTTCCAGTACGATAATGATACCATAAACGCTTACTACGACGAGCACGCCGACGAGTATGATTATATCACCTATTACGCCTACTTTGTAAGCGCCGGCGTCACTGAGGACGACGAGGAGACGGAAGAGGATGAGACGGTGACCTTTGAGGACGGTATGGCGGCCGCGAAGGAGACGGCTGACAGTATCCTTGCCGCAGGAACCAGCGAGGAGGCTTTCGCGGAAGCCGCCGCCGAGGTCGCGGGATATGACATTTCGTCCCAGAGTACACAAGGCTCGTCACTGTCGTCGTACTACAGTGAATGGCTGCTGGATCCTGACAGGACTGCGGGTGACACCGAGGCTATATCCGTGGGCAGCGAGGACAACACAAGCGGCGCCGGGTACTACGTGATGTACTTTGTGAACCGCGACAATAACAGGTACCAGGCCGTGAGTTGTTACTATATACTCAGTACGCCCGAGACGGTAGATTCTACCGAGTACGAGACGGACGAGGAGTATGAGGAGGCTGTGGAGAGCGCGAGCGACGCCAGCTATCAGACGCTTTCTCTGCTGCTGGACGGTTTTGAGGGCAGCGATAAGACATACGACACCTTCACTTCGCTTTACACCGACAACACGTCCATGCTCAGCGAGGGAGGAGATCTGGACGGCATAGGAATGTATGGTATGCCTGACGCCATAACAAATTGGCTGTACGACGACGCCCGTCAGGAGGGCGACGTGGGTATGGTTTACGATGAGGACTATGGCTGGTTCCTCCTGTATTTCAAGAGCCACGACGGTATTTACGGCGAGCTGCTGGCGGAGAACACCATGCGCGCCGAGGATTACGACAGTTGGAGCGAGGAAATGCTGGAAGGCTACAGCGTCTCGACCGGATGGGTCATGGGCTTCGCCACAAAGAAAATGCTTGCCCTCGGCGGCTGATGCTGGATCGTAACAGATAATTTATTCCCGTCTATTTTTGCACCCCTTTGACATATACTTGCGTCAAAGGGGTGATTTGCGTGTCAGATATAATCTGGGGAGCGCCGACAGTTATCGCTGTCCTGGCTGTCAGTTTCTGGATAAACAACCGCGTCGGCTTCATTTCATTGACGCGTTTTAGAACGGCAATATCGACAGTGCTTAGGAACCTGACGAAAGGCGGAAAGTCCGGAGACGGCATGACGCCGTTTGAGGCGCTGTGTACAGCCCTCGCCGGAACAGTCGGGACCGGTAATATAGCGGGTGTCGCTGTGGCGCTGAGCATGGGCGGAGCCGGCGCGGTGTTCTGGATGTGGGTATCGGCGTTCCTGGGGATGGGAGTAAAGTACAGTGAGATTGTGCTTGCCGTGAAATACCGTGAACGGCGCGATGGGTATTACGTCGGCGGGCCTATGTACACGATAAAAAACGGCATGGGCAGGAGGTACTATCCGCTGGCGGTGGTGTTCTGCGTATCGGGTGCGGCCGCGTCCTTCGGCATAGGGAACCTGACGCAGATCGGCGCTATGAGCACGGCGATTAAAGCCGCGTTCCCGGCCGGGGACGCGATGGTGGCGCTGACCGGGGTGCTTATGGCGGTTCTCTGCGGCGTGACCGTGTCCGGCGGGACAGCGGGGCGCGGCAGGACAGCGGCGAAGCTGGTACCGTTGATGTCCGCCATTTACGTATCCGGCGCGCTCGTGGTAATTATCGCGAACGCCTCCAATGTACCACGGGCGATAGGCGCGATATTCTCCGGCGCGTTCTCCCGGAAGGCAATATCCGGCGGCGCGGCGGGCAGCGCGTTGTCATGGGGACTGCGGCGGGGATTGTTTTCAAGTGAAGCCGGTCTCGGCTCCTCGCCCATAGCTCACGCGTCGGCGGATACGGACAGTCCGGTGGAGCAGGGGTTCTGGGGCATTTTTGAGGTGTTTGTGGACACGATAATCATATGTACGCTGACGGCGCTGATGGTGCTGGTGTCAGGTACGGTGCGGACGGGCGAGGGGATAGCGGGCGCCGAGGCGGTGGCGGCGGCTCTCGGCACGGTGTTTAATGGCGAAATCGCCTCAATATTCCTCGCGGTGAGCATGGGACTGTTCGCGTTCTCAAGCGTTGTCGGCTGGTCGCTGTACGGCGAACGGTGCGTGGAGTTTCTGACAGGTAGACGGGGCGTCCTGATCTACCGTGTCATTTTCACGGCGCTGGTGGCGGTCGGGACAGCAGTCGAGTTTGAGACTGCCGTAGGTCTGTCAGATGCGATGAACGCGCTTATGATGTTCCCGAACCTGATAGCGACAGCGCGCTTAACCGGCACAGTGCGGCAGGAGACAGCGGCGTGGCTCACAAAGCGCGGGAACCGATCCGCGTAAGCCGGGGAAACCAATCGACGGCTGATACTAGCCACAAATTAAATTCTTTAATTTGTGGC
>CAYQWH010000054.1:0-10577 GCA_964421265.1 uncultured Oscillospiraceae bacterium
CTTCGCGTACTTCACCTTCCGCCGGGACAAGGTGCTCAGCGAGGTGGCGGATAAGCGCCTGTCGGCCATAAGGGAGTTCGCCCAGTTCAACTCCGGGTTCAAGATAGCCATGCGGGATCTTGAAATTCGCGGCGCGGGCAACATTCTGGGCGCGGAGCAGAGCGGGCACATGATGAGCGTGGGGTACGATATGTACCTGAAGCTTCTTGACGAGGCGGTACACGAGGGCAAGGGGGAGAAGGCGCCGGAGAAGACGGACTGCTCCGCGGACCTGGCCGTCTCAGCGAACATACCGGACAGGTACGTGTCCAGCGGCGAGCAGCGGATGGATCTATACAGACGGATCGCCCACATAAGGACGAAGGAGGACGCCGACGACATGACGGACGAGCTGATAGACCGCTATGGCGACCCGCCGCAGGAGGTCCAGTCGCTCATAAGCATAGCGCTGCTGCGGGGCGAGGCGTCCGAGGCGGGCATATCGGAGATCTCCCAGAAAACGGGCAAGCTGGTGTTCGGCATAGCCGATTTCGAGATGGACAGGATCTCAAGGATGTACGCCACCAAAAAGTACAAGGGACGCGTCCTGATAGAGGCCGGCGCGTCGCCCACAATCTCGCTTAAGCTCCGCCCCGGCGACGACGCTTTGGAAACGGCGTCGGAATTTGTCAGGGACTATCTGGCCTCATAACAGCCCACGGACCGGCCACAACATGGCCTTTATAAAAAGCTTAAAGTCCTGATCTGGTACAAGTATCAGATTGGCCTTTATGACAGAAAACGCGCGGGAACCGGTAAATATCCGGTTCCCGCGCGGCGCGTCGGACGGAAGAACGGCGTTCAGCGGCGGAGCCGCCTGTCCCCGATAAAAAGGCTTAACGCCTGCTATCATGGGCTGCGTAAGGCGCGCGGGCACTCGGCCGCTCAGCCCCAGACGATTTATTCAGAGCACCTTGGATCCGGGATCAGAATCAGACGATGGCGACAGCCTCAATCTCCACCTTCGCGCCTCTCGGCAGATCCTTTACGGCGAACGCGGACCGGGCCGGAGGGCAGCCACCTGCGAAGAATTTGGCGTACACCTCGTTCATCGCCGCGAAGTCGCCGATGTCGGACAGCATGACTGTAGTTTTAACCACGTTGCCGTAGCCGCACCCGGCGGCGCTGAGAATGGCGCCCACGTTTTTGAGGCTCTGCTCGGTCTGCTCCCGTATGTCGTCAGAGGGGAACGCGCCCGTGGCCGGGTCAAGAGGTATCTGCCCGGAGACGAAAATCGTGGTTCCGCGGTCTTTAATCGCCTGCGAGTAAGGCCCAATGGCGCCCGGCGCGCCGGTGGTTGAAATAGCTTCTTTCATGTTTCTTAATCTCCTTTTTCGGTTATTTCAGGCGGAACGCGCCCGCAAACAGCGCCTTCCGCGAGCTGTTATAACGATACAATGTCAGATTGGACAAAAGATAAGTGTTATTTTCGTCATTTTAACTCTTGAATTTTATGTTAAATATTGATAAAATGTAAAGGATGCGGATTTTAGGGGAACACTGATCACGCCGGAGCGCGCAAGCGCGCGTCTCAGATTAGAGCCTTTGGTCTGGGATAAGCGTCAATCGGTGTATTCGCAGAGCGCGCCCTTGTTAATTTCCTGGAGAGGGGAGATCCTCCATTGATTAGCAACATTGCCATAGAAACGCTCAAGCAGGTAGCGCACGGCATTGCCGTCCAGTTTGGCAGTGACTGCGAAGTCGTCATTTACGACCTTGACTCATTGCATATAAATAATGGTATTATCTTTATAGAGAACGCGAATGTCTCAGGTCGTGACTTTGGGGAGGACATAATCCGGCGCGCTATTGAGAAGATGAGGCGCGATGTTGAAGAACCTCAGGATCAGCTGGCGTTCCTGACGCGCACTCACGACGGCAGGGTGCTGAAGAGCAGCGTTCTGTATATCCGTGACGAGGAGTGGCGGCCCGTGGCGGCGCTGTCCATAAACTTCGACATAACGGCTATCCTGGCGCTTGAGAACAGCTTGCAGCACGTCATAAGCGATGAGGACGGGAAGCAGCAGGTCCACGGCGGCGATAAGCTGCTGGAGGACACGCAATTCAGCGTCAACGCGGTGCTTGACGAGCTTATTGAGCAGTCCGTGCGCATTATCGGCAAGCCGGTGGCGCTGATGACGCGGGAGGACAAGGTCAGGGCGCTGCGCTTCCTTGACAGCTCCGGCGCCTTCCTGATCACCAAGAGCGGCGACAAGATCTCAAAGCAGTTCGGCATAAGCAAGTATACAATGTACAGCTACCTGGAGGCCGGCAAGTCCTGGCCGCAGGTTCTCTGAAAGTATACCACAGTTTTCTCCCCTTGTCAAATATATCCCCGGTTGATCCGCGAACGGGTAAAAAATTTTTTCCAGCTCCCTAAAAAGTGTTGCATTTCACGGGACTGTGTGGTAAAATACCATGGAAACCCTGATTTTATCAGTGCTTTAAGTAAGATCCGTCAGGCGGCGGAACGTTTCCCCGGCCTGTACAAGCTACCGTCCACCGCCGTGGTTCCGGCGCGGGCGGCGCGGTGCGCGCGGCGCTGCGGGAACCGGCTGGCTCCCTGAGGGATCTTAAAAGTCAGATTTTGAAACGAAAGAGGTGAACATGATGAAGGAAGGGATACATCCGAAATATGAACAGACCACAATCCGGTGCGCCTGTGGTGAGGTAATAGAGACTGGCAGTACTAAGAGCGATATCAGGGTTGAGATCTGCTCTAAGTGTCACCCCTTTTATACCGGTAAGCAGAAGCTGGTTGACACCAGCGGACGCGTGGATAAGTTCAACAAGAAGTTCGGCCTGAAGTGAGCCGGCGCTCATATGAGCGGGACGGCGGCAGACCCGGCCGGACGACCATGAGGCGAATACAATATCCTTATAAAAAGAGAGCTGTCTCCGCGCGGCAACAGGCCGTGAAGAGACAGCTCTTTTCTATCCTCCCGGCCGGACGCGCCCGCCGGGAATTATAACGCCGGCCCCAGATTATAAGAGCTGAGGAAGCCCCGATTAAATCATAAGAGCAAGGGTTTCCCGCCGGAAAAGGCGCGTCGAATACTCTCTGTGTATTCCAAGCTTGAGCGACGCGTTTCCGGCGGGAGAGGCGCCCGGCCGAAGGCGATTTAATCAGAGGTTCCCCAAGACCGGCGTAGGGAGCGTTTACGGCGTCAGGAACCGGTATCGAACAGCCAGCTCAATATGGAGCTGTCCCGGCTCCGAGAGTCCATGACCCGCAGCGCGCCCAGCAGCATTTTCGCGGCGTCGGCGCGGGTCAGCTCCGAGGCGTAGGAGCCGGAGGCGTCGATAATACTGCACGAGGACAGGTTCGCCGCCGCCTGGGTCGCCCACGCCGGGCAGCCGTCCGTACCGGCGTAATCCACGTCGGTGAGGGACAGGGCGTTATTCAGCATGACGGTGGCCTCCGCGAAGGTCACGGCGTCGCCGGGAGCGAATACCATGTTGCCGTCCGCGTCCTCGCGCCCCGTAATCATCTCCAGCAGCACGGCGGTGGACACGTATGGCTTCTGCCAATCGGGTATGTCGCCGTCGTCATAGAACCCGGTGCGGGTGACGCTGCCTGTGACCTGTCCCCCGGCCAGGTTGACGCACATGGCCAGGAACTCGCCCCGGGTGACCCGGCTGTCCGGTGAGAATAGATAGGAACTTCCCAGCTTCTCGCCCGTGAATATGCCGCGCTCGGCAAGCTCCGTGGCGGCGTACCAGGCGTCGCTGCCCTCCATGTCGGAGTATGTGACGGCGGTGGACTGCTTCTTCACCTCCACCGTGACTGTCGCCTCATTTGAGATGTTCCCGAAGCTGTCAACGGCCACATAGGTGAACCGGTCCTTGCCCTTCCTGCCGTCGGAGGGCGTGTAGGTGAACGAGGACCCGTCCACGGTCACCTCGCCTTTTTTGGGGTTTTTGGTGACGGAGTAGCTGACCTCGTCCCCCTCCGGATCCATGGAGCTGAAGCTGTCCGTGACGGCGACGCCCCTGTAGGTCTCCACGGCGATGTTCTTCGCCACCGGCGCGGCGTTCAGGTTCACCTCCGTAACCGGCGCGTCCGCGAAAACCGGTAACGGCGCCAGTCCCGCGAGCAGCGCCGCCGCCGTTACCGCAGCGGCTGTCATTCTCTTAACTTCTGTTTTCAATGTCCATAACCTCCCTGACACTTTTGTATATATTCTGCCTGTTTTGCGGACAATTATTCCCGCGTTCCCGCTCAATATTAACCTGAGCGGGAATTTCTTATCACGGCGGAGCCTGGGCGCGCGAAACCGCCCGCGCAGTCGCGTGACGCGGGAAAACGGGGGTAAGGGGCAAATTCAGCGCGCTAAATTGTTAAAAAAATGTGATGACAAATATGTTCGGGTGTGTTATAATGGTTTACAGCACGACGCGAATCGGGGAGATTTTTGCCTGCTTTGCCGGAAGGCCGCCGGACATTGCCGTTCGGCGCGCCGGCGGGACGCTTCGGCGGTACCGGTCGTGGGGGAAGATTACAGAATTGGAGGGAGGTGACGCTCATAATCGGTGTATATAACTACACAGTGTGGCTGACATATCTGTCTATCGCCTCCGCCATGACCGGCATAATGGCGGGGCTGGTGGGAGGCGGGCACCCGTGGGTGTCAGGCGCGTGCCTGATAGTCTGCGGTGTGCTTGACGGATTTGACGGAAAGGTGGCGCGGTCGAAAAAGGATCGGACGGAGTATGAGAAGAGCTTCGGGGTACAGTTGGATTCACTGGCTGACACGGTGGCTTTTGGCGTACTGCCCTGCGCGCTGATGCACAGCATGGGCAAGCTGCTGGGGCCGGAGCTTCCGAGGCTCTGCTGGACGCTGTTCCATGTGGTGGCCTGTGTCTATGTCCTGGCGGCCATCATAAGGCTGGCGAATTTCAACGTGATCAGCGAGGAGGGCGGACAGAGCGGTTACATAGGGCTGCCCGTCACGTCGGCGGCGTATGTCTATCCGCACATATTGATAATCCAGGCTCTGACACACAGCAGGTTCAATATGATGCCGGTGGGCGCGGGTTTCATGCTGCTCATGGCTTATCTGTTCCTGTCGAAGAGGATCCACGTCAGGAAGATGAAGTACAGGACGATCGCGGTGATGGCGGTGCTGGGGGCGTTGGAGATCTGCCTGATAATCGTGTTCTGCTCGAGGGGTACGCGCTATGCGTGAGACGGTGAGCGCTGAGCGCGCCAGGCCGGGCGCGGGCTTGCGGTTCCTCTACGGCACCGCGCCGGGACAGGCCCTGCTGCGCAGACTTGTAAAACCGGGGTTCTCAAAGCTCGTGGGCGCGGCGCTGTCCACGGCCCCGTCCGGTCGCCTCATAAAGCCGTTCGTCCGCAGGAACCGCATTGACCTGTCCCGGTACGACACGCGGGACGTGTCCAGCTTCAACGACTTCTTCTGCCGTGAGCTGCGCGGGCGGCCGGAGCTGGCGGAGGGCCTGATCGCCCCCTGCGACGGGAAGCTGACGGTGTACAGGATAGGCAGACACTCGGTGCTGCGCGTGAAGGACGCGGACTACACCCTCAGCGGTATACTCATGAACAGCCGGCTCGCGAGGGAGTTTGAGGGCGGCGTGTGCCTCATATTCCGCCTGACGGTGGACGACTATCACAGGTACTGCTACTTCGACGACTGCCGGGAGACGGATCATTGGAGCGTGCCCGGCGAGTTCCACACGGTGCAGCCCATAGCGCTGAAGAGCTATAACGTGTACCACCGGAACAGCCGGGAGGTCACGGTGATGATGACGGAGCGCTTCGGCAAGGCGGTACAGGTTGAGGTGGGCGCCATGTGCGTCGGCCGCATAGAGAACAGCCACGGCGACGGCGTCCACAGAAAAGGCGAGGAGAAGGGGAGATTCATGTTCGGCGGCTCCACCATCATCCTCCTGCTGAAGGACGCCCGGGTGGATGAGGAGATATGGGAGAACACCCGCCGGGGACTTGAGACGGTGGTAAAATTCGGCGAGAGCATACAGGCGTAGCCCTGTCAGCCACAGCTTTTCCGAGCGCCGCCCATCGCGCCCCTGACCGGGCGGGGTGGGCGGCGATTGCCCCGGAATTGGCAAGACTTTCTGGGATAATCGGGCAGCAGCGCCGGGATTTGTGTTTCCGCGCTCCCTCCGGGGACGCGCCGAAAATATCATATTACTGTCAGGAGGTACCGTACAATGAAAAAGAAAAGCGGGAAGAGGCTATGGAGGAAGGCGCTGGCGTGTCTGCTGGCGGCCACAATGTTAGGAGGAATGAGTGTTATGGTATCAGCGGCGGATGTCACAACGCCCTTTGACGATGTGACCGGCAAGGACACGACGGAGGCCGTGGCGAGGCTTGTGGCCGCGGGGATAACGAACGGCAAGGGCGACGGGAAATTTGACCCGGACGGGGAGCTGACCCGCGCGGAGTTCATGACGCTCCTGGGCCGCTGCGCCGGAGCGGAGGCTGATCAGGCGGCGGAGCCGTCCTTTACGGACGTGGTGAACGACGGCTGGTCGGCCGGCTACATAGCCTGGGGCGTGGAGAACGGCCTCATCGAGGGCTACGGCGACGGCACCTTCGGCCAGTATGACACGCTGACGGAGGAGCAGGTGAACGCGATAATCGCGCGCTACAACGAGAAGTTCGGCACGCGGGTGCCGTCGTACAACGCGCCCTCCGGGAACGCCACAAGGCGTAGCGCCGCCATTCTGCTGGCCGCCGGCTACACCTACGAGTTCACCGACCCGGTGGCGGTGACGGGCGGCGAGATACGCGGTTACAAGTCCTATGACGGCGAGATAAATATCTACAAGGGCATCCCCTACGCCGCGTCGCCGGAGGGTGAGAACCGCTGGAAGGAGCCGCAGCCCGTGGAGAGCTGGACAGGCGTCCGGGACTGCACCACCTGGGGCGCCAGCGCCATCCAGTCGGCTCAGGCGCCATTCATGATGTGGTCAACCGAGTACATAATTGAGGACACGGGCTACTCCGAGGACTGCCTGACCCTGAATATCTGGAGCAAGGACGACGACACACAGTCCAAGCCCGTTATCGTCTACATCCACGGCGGCGGGTTCACCAGCGGCGGGTCCTCCTGCGAGGTATACAACGGCGAGTACATGGCGTCCCAGGACGTGGTTTTCGTCAATATAAACTACCGCGTGGGCGTTCTGGGCTTCATGGCCCATCCGGAGCTTGACGCGGAGGCCGGTCACTCCGGCAACTACGGCGTGCTGGACGCGATCCAAGCCCTTGAGTGGGTGAAGGAGAATATCGCCCAGTTCGGCGGCGACCCGTCCAACGTCACCATCATGGGCCAGTCGGCGGGTTCCGGCGTCGTCAACGCCCTTGTGCAGTCGCCTCTCGCCCAGGGGCTCTTTACAGGAGCGGTGGCGGAGAGCTACAACTCCATAAACGGGGAGCTTCAGACGTCCGGGGAGCTTGGCGAGACATACGCGGAGCTGTTCGCCGGCTACACCCTTGAGGAGCTGCGTGCGATGAGCGTGGAGGAACTGACGGCTATCGACAACTCCGGCAGCCTTTGCGTGGACGGCTATGTGCTCATGGGACAGTACGCGGACGATATAGCGGACGGCGTGACAAATGACGTGCCGCTGATGACGGGAATGGTGGAGGGCGACACGCTTCTCTTCGGGTTCCTGTCGGACGTGGAGGACGAGGAGAGCTACGTGGCGGCGGTGCGGGAGAAGTTCGGCGAGAACGCCGACAAGGCGCTGGAGCTGTACCCCGCCTCCGACTACGCGGCTAACGTGACCAGGATGGCGGCGGACAACTCCATCGCTCTCCAGCAGGTCCTGGCCAGCGTCCGCGCCTCCGGCGGCGAGAGCGGCACATACGTCTATTTCATGACATACGTGCAGCCCGGCCCTGACAGCGCGGCTTACGGCGCGTTCCACACCTCCGACGTGCCCTACTTCTTCAACGTGTTCTCAAACTGCCGCGCGGAGTACTGGACTGACGCGGACTACAGCTTCGGCAACACCATGTCCTCATATCTGCTGAACTTCGCCAGAACAGGCGACCCCAACGGCGAGGGACTCGCCCAGTGGACGGCATCCGACGGAATGGGGGCGTATATGGACCTCGACGCGGACTGCGCCATGGAGAGCCTGTCGGCTGAGAAGCTCGAACTTTTCAACGCGTACTACGCCGACATACTCGGATAACCCGCGAAAAGCTTCGCGAGTACAGCTCCCCTGAGAAAACTCAGGGGAGCTGCGCTTATTCTATTTCCCAAAACGCGCCATATAAATAAAGCGTGGGGAGCCGGGACTCGCGCGGTTTCTGATAAATGTATAAGGCTTTCGGTCTTTTATCAGGTACCGGCATGGCGGAACGTGGAGGGGAGAGGGAATGAAGGGCAGGAGATTACTGATAAACACGGCGCTGCTGACCGCGACGTCGCTTTTGCTGCGGGGGCTGGGGCTGGCGTTCCAGGTGTACCTGACCCGCCGTCTGGGGACGGAGGGCACGGGTGTACTGAGCCTCATAATGTCGGTGAACGTGTTCGCCGCGACGCTGGCCATATCTGGCATACGCTTCGCCACCACGCGGCTGGTGTCGGAGGAGCTTGGCAGGGGGAGGGGCGATAACATCCCCCGGGTGGTCAGGAGATGCGTCATTTACGGGGCGATTTTCGGGACGCTGGCGTCGGTTCTGGTGCGTTTCCTGGCGCCGCCCGTGGCGGCGCTGATAAAGGACGGGCGCATGGCGCGGCCTATACGCCTTCTGGGGGTGAGCCTGCCCTTCGTGTCCGCCGCCGCCGCCCTGACGGGGTACTTCACAGGCGTCTGCAGGGTGGGCAAATCGTCCGTCGCGTCCGTGACGGAACAGCTTGTGCGCATGGCGGCGTCCGTGTGGCTGCTGCGGAGCGTGCCGCCGGGGGACGTGGAGGGGATGTGCTGCGCGGTGGTACTGGGCGGCGCGGCGGGGGAGATCTTCTCCTTCTTCGTCATTGCGGCGCTGTATCTGGCCGACAGCCGCCGTTACCGGGGGAATATCTGTCGGCAGCGGGGCCTTGTCGGGCGTATGCTGTCAATATCCATGCCCCTGGCGGTGTCGGCCTACGCGCGCACCGCCCTCACCACCATACAGAATATCCTCGTGCCGGAGGGACTGCGCAGATCCGGCGCGTCCTCCGGAAAGGCGCTGTCGGATTACGGCATGGTACAGGGCATGGCCTTCCCCGTGGTCACCTTCCCGCAGGTGATATTCTCGTCCCTGTCGGAGCTTCTCGTGCCGGAGCTGACCGAGGAGCAGGTGCGGGGCAACGACGGCAGGATAGCCCGTTCCGCGAACGCGCTCCTGAAGCTGTGCTTTCTCTTCTCGGCGGGGGTGATGGGCGCGCTCCTCTGCTTTGCCCGGGAGCTGGGCGCGGCCCTCTTCGACAACGCCCAGGTGGGAATTTATATAAAGCTCCTCGCGCCGCTGATGCCGGTGATGTACATGGACTCGGTGACCGACGGTATGCTGCGGGGTCTGGGGGAGCACCTGTACTCCATGCGCCTCAATATAATCGACTCTCTCCTGTCCACGCTCCTGGTGTGGTTCCTGCTGCCCAGGTACGCTGTGTACGGTTATATATTCATACTCTACGCGTCGGAGGTGTTCAACTTCGCTTTCAGCATGAGGAGGCTGTCCGGCATAACGGAGATACGTGGCGGGGCGGTGTTTTTCCGCTGCGCGCTGGCGTCGGTGGCGGCGGACGTGTTTACGAGGCTGCTTATGAACGTGACCGGGTGGAACGCGCTCCCGTTGGGGCTGGGCGTGTTCGCGGCGCTGTACTGCGCGCTGGTGAAACTGCTGGCGTCGGACGGCGGAGCCGGTTCCCTGAGCGGGCTTTCGCGGTGAACCGCGGCGCGCCGGGCCAATGGGCGCGGCCGGGACAATTTAAATTACAAATTTATTAAATAACTGTTGCAACGGTTTGAAAAATGTGGTATATTTTAAGGTGGATTATGGGGATATTCCGCCTCGTGATCCGCCAGTCAAAGCTTTTTGATGATGTGCGCTATTATTTTCAGAGGAAAGAGGAGGTATTTTGCCCGATGAAGAAGAAAGTACAGTTCACCGAAACAGTCCTCAGAGACGCCAACCAGTCACTTATGGCGACGCGTCTGCCTTACTCCGACTATGCCGACATATTGCCCGAGATGGACAAGGCCGGATATTACTCAGTGGAGTGCTGGGGCGGCGCGACCTTCGACTCGTGCCTGCGGTACCTTGGGGAGGACCCCTGGGAGAGACTCAGGAATATCCGCAAGAATATGCCCAATACGCGCCTGCAGATGCTGCTGCGCGGACAGAACCTTTTGGGATACAAACATTACCACGACGATGTTGTGGAGAAGTTCGTGGAGCTGTCCATAAAGAACGGCATCGACATTATCCGCATATTTGACGCGCTTAATGACTTCCGCAACATCAAGACCGCTTTCGAGGCGACAAAAAAGTACGGAACGGCAAGAACCGTTGCGTCCGGCTGTATATCCTACACCCAGAGCCCCGTCCACACCGT
>CAYQWH010000055.1:0-10324 GCA_964421265.1 uncultured Oscillospiraceae bacterium
ATACTCCCTTGTTTGTACGGTCAAAAATCGTGATCCCCATTTCTTTTTCCAGTTCCCTGACAGACTTTGTCAGGCTGGGCTGGGAAATATACAGTTCATCTGCGGCTTTTTTGATTGTGCCGCTTCGGGCAATTGTAACCACATATTTTAATTGCTGTAGGGTCATGCATGGCACATCTCGATTCTGTTTTGATCACGTATAAAGCATCCCTGTTCTTCCGGTATGCCATATTACACCGCAAAGGCATACTTTTTAATTATTCCTCTGATTTGTACAAAAGCCTGCAAGAACATATCGGTATAATCTCCCCAAATACCCAAGTCGTCGGGCCGTAGTCAGCTTTTCGCGCAACATTTAGTTCGGGTATTTGTTATCCGGTGTTACGCGTTGGCTACAGGATGCGTCAGTACAGACGGTTTTTATAGTCGCGATAGCTCCTGACGGTTTTTGGTTATAGATAAGCCCCTCCAATAATTCCGATCTGTCCATTTGTCCTGGTTATAGGAATGGAGCCGGGAGAAAGCGGTTGCGCCTTTCCCGGCTCATCCTGAGGGCGCACTTACTTGCCGTATCGTCGGCACAGATAACGGTAAGCGCGCGCAGTCTGTTCTTCCTTAGACTTACTCATACCTGTAGCTGACGAACGCAAACTTTCTGCTATCGGGCGACCAAGAGTTGACGTTTATAGTACCCTGCCCCCCAAACAGGCTGACTACTTTATGCTTGTTCCCGCCGTCGTAATCCATCATCCAAAGCTCCACATTCCTGTCAGGTACATGTTCCCATGGCGACAGCTCACCTTTGCGGAATACGAGCCACACTACCTGTCTCCCATCAGGGGATATATGGGCGAACCAGTTGTTGGAATCAGTATCTGTCATCTGAGTCAAATTGCTGCCGTCCCTGTCCATACGGTAGATCTGCATCAGACCGTTTCGAGTGCTGTTAAACCATATGTGCTTGTCATCCGGCGAATACTCAGGACCGTCATTGTACCCTACGCCGTCCGTAAGCCGCTTTTCTTCCCCACCGTCTGCGGGAATAACACAGATGTCCACCTTATCGTCACCACGGAACGCGGAACAATAGGCAAGCTCCTTACCGTCCCATGACCAGCCGTGGAGGAATGAGGGGCTTTTTTCGCTTACCTTACGGGGCGCGCCGCCTTCCATCGGTATAATATATATATGAGAGCTGAACCCCTCAGCGTCCGGTGAGGCGCAGCTTACTGCTAATTTCAGGTTATCCGGTGATGGCACATGATCATTATTGCAGCTCGTACAGAATCCTGTATCTAAAACCTGCGTACTATCTTCGGAAATGCTGTATTTCCATATTCTGCCATCGGCGTTATAAAGAATTGTGTCGCCATCCTGAAGCCAATTAGGCGCCTCAATTATGCCATCAAATTCATGAAGAGTTTTTCTCGTGCCGTTCTCGACATCATATACCTCAAGTACACTTATCTTACTCATTTTTTTCCTCCTTGTTTAATCAACCAATGACAGCTCCGCGTCGGCGCGTGCCCCGCCATTGAACATCGTGGAATAATAACCGGAAACAAGCGGCTTAACCTCACACCTGGACTGCAGTTCGTAGCTTTCACCGGTTCCCGCTGCCTTGTCTATTCCATACAGCACCTCCTGACAATGAAGCCCGTAGTTGCCGCTGAGCCTGTTAGGACGGCCAAGCCTTATCGCATAAGCTTCTTCGGCGACACCGATTCCTCTGTGCCCGTAGTGATCAAATGGGGCAGGTTCCAGCATATTCTTGCCATTAAAGCCATGAGTTAACGGGAAGTCGCACTCAGGATTTTCCGGGAGATTCAGCTTCACAAACCCGTTGAACGTGTTGGGGTCACCAAGCTGAATGAACCCTTTCGTACCGTAAAGCTCAAAACGTGACTGCTCATTTCCCACAGTGTTTCCGTTGAAGTGAAGACTTACCAGCGTGCCTCGTTCAAACTCCAGCGCCGCTGCCACAATGTTATTTCCGGGAATCGTCCATGAATCATTTTTCTGCTCCTGGAACAGAAGCTGCTTATGATGGAGAAGTGCCGGCGCGCCATAACCTCGGACGGATTTGACTGAGCCTAATAGCGCGATGAGCGCTCCAATGTAATATATACCCACATCGTATGGAAGCGCGCCTCCGCTGCCCTGAAGGAAACGGAACATCTCAGAATTTAAAATATGGCTGCGGCTCACACTGACAAACCCGGAGGTGACGTCACCAATAAGCCCGGAATCGATCACGTTCCGTGCCGTTTGGATTCCCGCGCCGAGAACAGTATCGGGAGCAACAGCGATATAGAGTCCTTTTCTGTCAGCCAGATCCACAAGCTCGCGGGATTTGTCCAGTTCTGTTGTGAACATCTTCTCTGTGTAAACATTCTTACCGGCTTCCAGCATTTGCTTCAGGACGGAGTAGTGAACCGCCGGGCCTGTCAGATTTACAACCAGCTCAATTTCCGGGTCAGCCGCCAGTTCGTCACTTGTCATGATTTTCGAGATGCCATAAGTTTCCGCTTTCGATATCGCGGCAGCCGGGTTAGCGTCGCAAACCGCCACGAGGTCGGTTATGCTTAGCAGGCGGCTGAGATTGCGGATGTAGATATCGCTTATCATGCCACAGCCGACCACCGCCGTCTTGACCTTTCTGACGTTACTGACATCTGCTGTATTCATTTCTGTGTTCTCCTTTTTTAATTTATTTATAAAATTCAGAAAAATCATTATTCAACCGGAAAAGACACGGATCCCCAATTATAGCTGGAAAGCCAAAGAGAAATTATTATACCGTGTCGGTTCCGGTTAACCTGTTAGCTTATATAAGCGCAATGCCCGCGATGTGTGACTCTATGGCAATCGTCTTATTGTGCCGCGGTCAACAAACACGGTGTCAAGATACTCTGTGGCAGACGGGCAACTGGGATCTTCCATACGTCTTTCCAGAAGAGAAAAAAGAACATTGCCAATGGTATCTATATCCAGGTCAACAGAGTCAACAGGCGGCGCGAGCTGGGCGGCAAGGACATTGTCGTAGCCGACTACCGATATGTCCTCCGGAACGCGCATTCCGGCATTGTATATTACCTGCATCGCTCCCGCTGCCAGCGTGTCGGCAGTGCAAAGCACTCCGGTGGGAATCTCGGGAGAGGTCAGAAGTTCCTTCATCGCTTTCTGCCCATGCTCAATGCCATAACCTGCCGTTAGCTTTATCATCAGCTTCGCTCCGGATTCCGCCATCGCTTTTTTATATCCGGCTAATCGAAGCTTCTCAACGGAGCCGCTGCCTGCCGCAGCGATTAACGCGACGCGAATGTGGCCGTTTTCCAAAAATCTCCTTGCCGCGCCGTAAACGCCTTCGGCGTCCCGGACAACGATATTATCTGTGTACGGGTGTCCATATGTCCGCTCAACAGTTACAACCGGAATGGAACGGCTGTGGAGCTTGTTCAGCATATCATTGGTGAGAAAGATATTGGATATTACCGCAAGGCCATCTATTCTCAAGCCGATGAACTGATCTATTATGCGCGCCTCGTCCCTGTGAGTAATACGCCCTTGTATAGTTATCACCTGATAGCCTCTCTTTTCGGCGGCATTATACACCGAGTCGTTTATTTTGTTGTACAGATTGTTCGGATTATCCATAACGAGGCTTCCGATAAGCCCGCTTTTTTTGCACTTCAGGGCGTGGGCCATCGTGTTCGGAACATATTCAGATTCCGCTATGGCGGTTTCAACTTTTTTCCGCGCCTCATTCGAGACATATCCGTTTTTGTGCAGGACCCTCTCGACGGTCGCGGTGGAGACTCCGGCGGCCTTTGCGATATCAGCGATAGTTACGCCCACGTGAACACCCCATTTCGCTTGTGTGTTAACGATAACATATATGAACGGAACTGTCAATGACTTTTTTATTTTTTATTAAATTATTTTTTTCAAGGCGCTGATACGCTCTGACAGACACGCGACCGCCAAGCCGCGCCACGTTGCCCGGTTCCAGTCAGCATCGCTGCGCGCCAAAAACCATTTGGGGCCATATGTCCCGGTATAGAAAGAATGCTGAATTTTCTGAAAACGCTTGATTTTTAAGTTTTTTGGAGTATAATTATAGTTGTGGAGCAGTAAACGGTTCATCCTCTCTGCTTTATTATCTCTTCTCCCCTGCCGTTAAACGGCAACCGTAAAAATGGCGGATCAAGGAACCGCATTACAAATGCCGGTTACTTTAATATTTCGGATGTAAGGAGGATTGACAGATGAGACGCAGATTGTTGATATTTGTACTTGCGCTATGTCTCTGCTCGGGATTTGTTGTGACTGCTGACGCGATACAATATGATGTTACACTATCGCAAGGCGCCTCGACTGTGACGCTGTGTAATGTGGTGTTTGAGGAGAACGTGGAGTTATACGTTCCAACCGCATACGGCGGATCTGATACGGAGCTGCGTACAATTCATCTCTACCATATGTCCGATAAGTCGCGCGTGGAAGTTGCGTACAGTTCCGCCCCGGATGACGAGGACGAGCATACCGAGGGGGACGGCGCGGTAATCGCGAGTTATGAGTACTCATCTTACGCGGCCGCATCCGGTTCCGCTCTGACAGATTGGCAAAAGCTGGGCGAAGGCGTGCTGCTGGATACCACCGATGGTGAAAGCGGCCTGCCGCCGTATTCAGATGTAATCGACTTTTCGGGGTGGCTGCCCATAACCACAGTATGGAGGTTTGATTTTTATTTTCATGACTTGACGTCCGTGAGCCTTTATTTCATGGTCGATGACGCTGAGCACGCCTTTACAGAGGTGCCGGATCCCACCGCCGCTCAGATAGCCTACCCTTCAACGCAGACGGTTCTGATTGACGGCAAGCCGGTTGAGTTTCAGATGTACGCGCTGATGGACGAGAACGACAACCCGACAAATTATATAAAGGTGCGCGACCTTGCGTATGTGCTTAATGGTTCCAAGGCTCAGTTCGGCGTTGTGTGGGATGGCACAGCGATAAATCTGACGCCGGGAGTGCCTTATGCCGCTAACGGTACAGAGCGGATGACTCTTTACTCAGGAGCGCAGCCATATACCATCCCGACCACGGCGACATATGTACGCGGCAAGCCGTCCGAGCTGAAAGCAATAGCGCTGATGGATGGAGGGTTTACATATTACAGACTGCGCGATCTCGGCGCCGCGCTGGGCTTTAATGTGAGCTGGTCGTCCGAGACAGGCGTTTATATAGAGACGGATAAACCGTATGACGACAATTGAATCATTCAACCATCGTATAATATAGCTATGGATATTCATCAATAGCGATAATCAAGGAGCAGCTTATGGATCTTAACATACTTGGAGTTCAAAATTCCTCAGTCATACCGACTTCCAGCGCAAGCAGGATAGCCCAGACCGGCACGAGTTTCGCAAGTGTCCTCTCCTCAACGCTTCTGAAGTCCGACGCGGATCTTGATACGTACTTTCAGACCGCTGCGGAACAGTATGGGATTCCGGTGGAACTGCTGAAGGCTGTCGGAATGGTCGAGTCATCGTTTAATACTTACGCGGTGTCCTCGTGCGGCGCTCAGGGTATAATGCAGCTTATGCCCTCAACAGCGCGATCGCTGGGCGTTACAAACGCCTTTGACCCTGAACAGAACATTATGGGCGGCGCAAAATATCTGAGGCAGATGCTTAATCAGTTCAATGGTGATGTTTCACTGGCTCTTGCCGCGTATAACGCCGGGCCGGGAGCCGTGACAAAATACAACGGCATACCGCCATACGCCGAAACTCAGAACTATGTATCAAAGGTACTGAATTACACCGGCGGGACTGTTGCCAATACTCTGCCCACATACACCGTTGCGGCGGATACCTCATTTGACGGCCTGTCCGCGCAAAGCGCGTCAGGTTCCGGGATGGAACTTGAGGATTACGTTGAAATAATCCAGACATCGCTTCTTCCTGACAGCGACATAAGCGAGAACGCGATACGCGTAATTTTAGAGCGTCCGCTTTTTGAAAGCGCCGAAGACGAAGAGGATGAAAACCGCGAAGAGACCGAAGAACGTGTGAATTTCCTTTACGCGTAGACCAACATCTCTGTGCCGTTTACTGTGTATAGATAGCCGTTGGCGGCCATGCCGCCAACGGCTATCATGTCTTAAAGGCTTTTAAAAAGCTTTATCATATATAGCGCCGAAGGCGCGTAAGAACTTACATACGGGACATAAAAAACTGTGTCTGGAATCAGTACAGTTTCCGGTAATAAAGCCCTCGCGTTGCGGGAAAATCCGGCGCGGTGCGCCGCTTTACAAGCGCCGTGACGCTGTCCACGTCCGCCCGTGACTCAGTCGTGAACCACAGCGTATGAAAATCCAATTTCGGCAGATCGCGATCAGCGACATAGAGCGGGACGGAGTTCAACAGCGTCCCAAACTTCCTGTCAGAGCAGATAACGGGAAATTCTATGTTCTTCCGGTCGCGCAACGCGGCGCGCCCGTTACACCCGTGACAGCCGGTTTTATCCCTGACGGGACAGACACGGAACTTCATAAGCGGTAACCGCCCATAGATTATTATGCCGCGCGGGATGCTTCCGCCGAGGACTCGCACTTCCCTCATTGGCAGCTCAAACGATACGGTAATATCTTGCAGATCCAGTCTCGCGCACTCGTTCAGAGAACAGGTGTTAATGACGTTCAGCCCGGATCCGCCGTGGACATTGAGCCCCAATTCACGTCCGACCCGCACGCCGTACAGATTATCGCAATAGACGTCGCCAAGACCGGAACGGCGAAGCGCTTCAAGCTTCTCCACAAGACGTTCGCGCTCGTCGCCAAAAAGGAGGGCGGGCAATTCAGCGATAATTTTCATTCCATATTTTTCCAGAATTTCCGGTTTGCGTATAAGCTCGTCAACCGGCATGATTATCCTGTCAAAGCTCTCGGCGCAATTGAACTGTTCGGCACACTGGAAACGCCCCCACAGCGCGGCGGCGGCGCTCTCATACGGAGCGGACGCTGCGGACGGCGTCGGCAATGGCGCGCGTTCCGGTAGTTTGGCGCGTTCCGCGCTTAACGCCTCAAGCGCGCGGCGGCGGAGATCGTTAAGCTTGGACGCGGGCATACTCAGACCACTCTCAATTTGCGCTTCGAAGTCCCGCACAAAATACGGCGTCCCGCCTGTTTTAACAAGGTTCTTACGGGCAATATCCGATGTCAGCGGTCGTGTTATTGCCGGTTCCGGGCTCTCGCCCTCCACAGACACGCGCCTGGTGCCGTCGGTAACTGACAGCAGCGAACCCTGTGTACCGCACACAAACGTCATATCGACCGGAACGCTCTGACGCTCACCGCGGTAAAGCGCGGCGAGATCGCCCAGAACCTCCGGCGCGGCGGTTACATCCTCCTTCTGACGCGTACCGAACATATTCGCGTCGCGCCTGCCCGTTATATACCCGTCTGTAAAACCGCTCCTTGAGAAAACGGCTCTCAATGTGCGCCTGTCATAATCCTCACCGGCGATAGCCTTGCGCGCCGCCGTGACAGCCGCAGCGACATATTCCGGACGTTTCATCCTGCCCTCAATCTTGAACGATGTCACGCCGACGTCAGCCAGATCTCTGAGATACTCAAGGTGCGACATATCCTTGAGCGAGAGAACGTGGGATCGTGTCCCGGAGCGGAAATTCAACCGACACGGCTGGGCGCACAATCCACGGTTCCCACTCCTTCCGCCCAGCATTGACGACAAATAGCACGCCCCGGACATACACATACAGAGCGCGCCGTGTATGAAAACTTCGGTTTCAATGCCGCAGTTAGCGGTGATGTACTCGATTTCCCTCAACGTGAGTTCTCTTGACAGGACAACCCGGGAAAAGCCCATATCCGCCATGAGCTTAGCGCCGTCAAGGTTGTGGATCGTCATCTGTGTAGACGCGTGGCGCGGCAGAGATGGATACCTTTCGCGGAAGACAGCGGCCGCTCCCAAATCCTGGAGTATTACCGCGTCCACGCCGGACTGCGCCGCCTCGTCCGCCGCCATGATGAGCCGGTCCCACTCGCTGTCCATGACCAGAATATTCACAGCCGCGTGGACGGTCACGTTGCGGACGTGACAGTACGACACCACTTCGCGCAGCCTGCCCTGAAAATTATCCGCGCCGCGCCGCGCGTTAAAGTCCCCCACACCTAAATATACCGCGTCAGCCCCGCAGCGCACAGCGGCTTTGAGCTGTTCGCCGCCGCCCACCGGAGCCAGGATCTCACAGCTCATGGCGCCACCTCTCTGCGGCGCAGGAAGTCGCCGGGCCTGAGGGGTATTCCGCACGGCACATAGACTGTCTCCATAGGGTGTACAGCCTCCTCAACGCTTGTTCTATTGGCGTCCCTTATCTCCTCAACATAAAAGCTCTGGCCAAAGCTGTCAGGCGACAGAATTTCCAGCATTTCTCCTACGGCGAATCTGTTGCGTTGGCATATCTCCGCTACACCGTCGCTCCAACCCAGCACGTTACCAATAAAAACGCAGTCCCACTCATACTGCCCGCTGTTGTTGTGGTTATCCGGAAGCTCCCCGAAATAAAAACCTGTTGTGTACGGACGGTGCTTGCACGACATCAGCTCCCGCGTACAATCGTCCAACGGAACCGTCTTGTCCATGGCCCTTCTGTAAGCGTTTACCACAGACGCGACGTAATATGCTGTTTTCATCCTGCCCTCAATCTTAAACGACGACACGCCGATGTCTGACAACTGATCGAGCTTCCCTATACAGCACAAGTCCCGCGAGCTTAATATGGCCGAGTACCCGTCCCCCTCGACAGCTTCAAAGAGTTCACCCGGCCGTTTCTCCTCAAGCAGCCTGTAGTTCCAGCGGCAGGGCTGCGCGCATTCGCCACGGTTACCGCTTCTCCCCGTCAGAAAAGAGCTTAGCAGGCACCGACCGGATATGGCCATACACATCGCGCCGTGCACAAAAATCTCAAGCTCCAGCTCATCCGGTACGTTGTTCCTAAGCTCCTCTATCTCGTCAACAGTTATTTCCCTGGCCAGCACAACGCGCCGCACGCCCATATCGAAGTAAACGTTGGCGGCGGCATAATTCATGCAGCTTGCCTGTGTGCTGATGTGCCGCTCAAGATCCGGCGCGGCTTTGGTGAACTCTGACAGAACGCCGAGATCCGAAATTATCGCGGCGTCCGCGCCAATATCGCGCAGGAACCGCGCGTAATCGCCAACGGCCTTTATCTCCCGGTTCTTAGCTATGGCGTTTACCGTCACATAGAGTCGTTTTCCGTTTTTGTGGACGTAATCCACGGCCCTCGAAAGGTCGGTTCTGTCAAATCCCGCCTTCTTCGCTCTCAGCTGAAGCATATCGCCCCCGACATATACCGCGTCCGCGCCGAACCGGACAGCGGCTGTCAGGCTCTCCCAATCTCCCGCAGGAGCAAGCAGCTCTGGCTTTCTCACTGTACTCTTACCAATTCCTTTCCCAACTCTATAACCCCATAAGGACAGCGTGCCCGCTCACGCATAGCCGCCGCAGAACATATCTTCACTTAGCGCTCGAAAAATCAAAAATATCCTCAATGCTTTTACCGAAAAAGTGCGAGATTTTATAAGCCATAAGCAGCGACGCCGTGTACTTCTCTGTCTCAATGGACATTATGGTCTGACGTGTCGTCCCGACCGCCCTGGCAAGCTCCTCCTGGCTTATTCTCATCTCCTTCCGCAGTTGACGTATACTGTTTTTCATTTTTCAGCCTCACTTACATTTTTTCAAAAGATCCATTCGCTTGCTACAGTATAGCACACTTTTCTAAAAAATGTCAAGCGCATTTTCCGTTTCCTCACTCCGCCCGCATATTTTTCTCAATATTTTTTGAAAAACCGGTAGCAATTTCCGGCAGTATGTGGTAAAATTTATTATATTTTTACAAAAACAGGGGGTCAAAGCGGTGTCAACAACAGAAGAGAGAAAAAACGAAATGGCGGAGCGCCCGCTGGTCAGCGTGGTGATCCCGGTCTACAACACGAAGCGCGAGCTGTTCGAGCCAAGCCTTGAGAGCGTCATAAACCAGACGTACAAGAACCTGGAAATCATACTGGTGGACGACGGCAGCGAGGAGTGGTGCGCCAACATGGTGGACGAGATGGCGCGGCGCGACGACCGCGTAGCCGTATACCACAGCGAGAACGGCGGCTGCGGCGCCGCCCGCAATATTGGTATAGCCCATGCCGCCGGAGAATACCTAACCTTTGTGGACTCCGACGACATAGCGGCGCCGTATATGATAGATCACGGCCTTG
>CAYQWH010000056.1:0-10277 GCA_964421265.1 uncultured Oscillospiraceae bacterium
TACGCGAGGATGGACTTTATAGTAAATACGCTACAGGTCAATCCAGCAGTCCGCTCTCTACCTTCTGACTCTGCGCAAGTCTTTTTCTCCACTTGCCCTTGGCGTACACGAACACCGTCATAACAAGTCCGGCGAGCCAGCATATGAGCATTGACAGGAACACCATTTTCTGCTGAGTCACTACACTGGAGCCGTTGCTCTTAGCTATATGAACCAACAGGTACGCAAGAGGTATTCTCATGGCTATCGTCGTTATGAGCGTAATCCACATTGGCGACATAGTATCCCCCGCGCCGCGGAGCACGCCTTGCAGCGACTGCGAAATGCTTATTGCTATGTAACCCGGCGCGAGCAAATACAGCATTGTCATAGACAGATCCACCAGCTCCGGATTGTCAGGCGTGAACAGTTCCATCAGCCATGGCCCGCACAGAACGATAATCGGCGTTAGTATAAGCGCTGTCAGAAACGCCATTATAGTCCCCTGCTTCGTACCGCTTTTTACTCTGTCAAGTCTGCCCGCTCCAACATTCTGGCCGGCATACGTACCCATTGCCTGGCCAAAACTGAAGTTCGGCAGCATGCAGTAGCCATCAACACGCATAACCATAACATTACAGGCAACAAACATCTCGTCGTTGAAGCTGTTGATAAGTGACTGTACAACAAGTCCGCCAGCCGACATAATCGCCTGCGCAAGACCTGACGGTATTCCGAGTTTGATTATATCGACCACATATGACTTCTCCGGCTTCAAGCTTTTTCCGGAGAGCGTAAACACGTTCTTCAGGCGCATGATCTTCCAGAAGCACAGAATCGCCGAAATCGCCTGCGATATTACTGTCGATAATGAGACGCCCGCGACGCCCATGCTCTCCACCAGCAGTAAATCTCCTACGACGTTCAGCGCGGCGCAGATAAAAAGGAACATCAACGCGGAGAACGAATCGCCTAAGCCTCTCAATATTCCCGCAAGAATATTGTAAAAGAAGAATCCCGCTATTCCATAAAAGTATATATCCAGATAATCCTTACACCAATCAAATATGCTGTCCAGCGTTCCGACAGAACGGAGCAGCGGCCCGGTCAGCATAGGGCCGACAATCATTATGAATATCGACGCTATTCCGGTTATGGTTATGCAAGTCCCGATAGTATGCTCAAGCCTGTTTCTGTTCCTCGCGCCGAAATATTGTGATACTAAAATTCCGGCGCCTGTTGCGATCCCCACAAAAAGTGCCAAAAGCAGATTCAGTATAGGCGAAGCGTTGCCAACAGCGGCAAGACCCAACGACCCCCATTTGCTTCGGCCAATTATTACCGCGTCTACCGTATTGTATAGCTGCTGCGCAAAGTTCCCTATAAGCATAGGAAACGCAAACGCGGCTATACACTTCCATGGCGTACCGGACGTCATGTCCCTCGGGGCAAATAGTCCCTTGATCTTCTGTACTACTGCCATAGTTGAACCCTCCTGTTGATTATATATTTACGCAACGAACCGAAAAATAATACATATATCATATCACAAAGTTTTCGACACGTCAAGCGTTCATGTGGCAATAGAATCAATTTTAATTGATTGGCGCAGTGAAGGTCTTGGCTCCACCCTCCGGCGGCGCAAGCGGAAGTGGCGCCGGGTCTTGCAATTTACTTGTCGGCGGCTGCCTCCATGAAACGTAGAAAACGCAAACGCCTATGTCCATCCGGTGCCGGAAGAAGGGCGTATCGTCCAAAGCGCCGTCAACGGTTCCGCTACGGCACCCATTGCCCGGATCATTCGCAATGGCAGGTCTGCTTCCGGCGGGGAAACCAAAGCATACCGGGTCGGATCGTCAGCATCTCATGGCAGCACACCCTTCTTCTCCCGGGCATATACTGTAATAGCTGCCAGACATGGCACGCACTAAGTTCATAAGGGCGATTCATTTGCGTGAATATATTGTAAAGCGCGGTGAAAGTATCCCCTCTATCGCCGCAAAGTTTAATGTCTCGCAATGTGACTTGCGGAGGATCAACGGTATATCCGGGAACTCTCTGTGTATCGGTGAACGGCTAAACATTCCTTTACGGATATTGAGGATCAGCCGGATCACCGGTAAGCTGCTGAAATATTACGAGACAAACGGGGATGATCCTGTATCTATTGTGATTTCCAACTATACTTATTAACCGCACACCATCGGTTACCGCGTAAAACCGCAGAACATGGCGGCTATAATATAACGATATTTGAATGTCATTAAAATACAGTGTTCGGGCCGGGAATGAGCATTTTTCCCGGCCTGAACACTGTATTGAGCAAAAATATGATAAATATTGAAAAGAATGTTGACATTCAACGCTGCATATGTTAATATGAATGTGTCGTTCAGCGGCAATTACCTTTACTATCTAAATACTCAAAAGGGAGGATGCCTTATGACATTTGGGGAAAAGCTCAAGGATCTTCGGTTAGCGAAGCAGATGACGCCCGATGATCTTGCGAAAAGGATTGGAACTTCAAGGCGCACAATCTACAGATATGAATCCGGGGATTGTTATCCCCGCGACCGAGATGTTTATTATAAGCTTGCCGAAATCTTCTCAGTAAATGTAAACTATCTGCTTGCCGAAAACGAGGAATTTATGACTGAGGTCGGTGAGATGTACGGACGCAAAGGGCAGGTCCAGGCGGAAAAAATATTGGGACAGACGCGTGAACTGTTCGCCGGAGGCACACTGTCTGACGAGGAAAAGGTTGCTTTTCTGACAGAGATGCAGATGATTTTTCTGGATTCCAAAAAGGTCGCGCGTGAGAAATTCACGCCCAAAAAATATCGGACAGGCGCGAATTCCTATGACTGAGCTGTCAAAGCCCGAAAGCCGGTGATTCAGTGACTTGCAGCAGCACATTTGATGATGCTCAAAAATTAGTCGCAAAATATGGAACCCGTGACCCATTTCAGATCATATGCGAAGCGCCTGACATCAAGCTCTGGTCAACTAACTCTTTCGCCGCGAACGGATTGAAGGGCTTCGCCACTATACAGAACCGCACAAAATATGTCGTAGTCAACGCTTTGCTCGAAAAAGAAGAACAGCGTGTCGTAGCCGGGCACGAGCTTGCTCACATCATACGGCACGAATCGCGTTTGCGCACCTGCCTTATGAAGGATTTCAATATATACGGCGCTGTCGGTAAATTAGAAAGAGAAGCAAATTTCTTTGCCGCTGACCTGCTGATTGGCGACGATGAGGCACTCGACGAAATACAGTCATGCGGAGCGGATTTCTTCAGCGTAGCTAAAACTCTCTGTATTCCCGCGCCTTTTTTCGCTTTCAAGCTCTATAGCATGGTTGAACGCGGCCATCCGGTACGCGTTCCTGTTGAGTTAAACAACAGCTTCCTCGCCGAGACAAGGGATACAACGGATGCTCAAAATATCTCATGATAAACAATATAAAATCTGTCCGGAGATAAGCAATGGTAAACAGTTGTGTCGTTTGCCATATGCGCTTCATCTCCGGACAATGTCTTATAACATTCACTTATATCGTGAGCGTACCGTTATCGTCCTCAATAAGCATGAGAATTTTCTCCTCGGCTCCCGTCTGCGCGTTAATGTAAATCAGGCAGTGCAGTCCGTCACTGTCCTCGCATAGGAACTCATGACAGAAGACCTCATTTTTACCGCTCGTTGGGATGATCGTCAGCTTGTGCGATTTCACAGACAGGCTGCTCGCGATACTCGCCTCCGCGTCTTCTTTGCTTACGGTTACTTCCGGTACATCGCGCGGCGTATGGCTCATGATATATCCCAGGCTCTCGTAGCCGCTTACGCTGCCTGTATCCATCGCAACAGAAACTTTAATGAGGTCAGGATAGCAAACCACTCCATCCTGCGCGTACGCGAAGTTCACAATAACATCTCCACTCTCTATAGCCCAGTATGTCGCGGTCATAGACGGTATGCCATGTTTCTGAAGGAACTCTTCCGCCGCTTTGACACAATCCTTCGCGTCTATCATTGGGCTTCCGGCGGCGCGAGTGGTCCCGAAATATAATATCTTCCCTCCCGCTTTAGTGACTTCAACCGTGGATATATCAGAGCCGTTCTGCCGCGTGATAACATAGACAGGAACCTCACTGTCGCGCTCGTATTCAAGGTTAAGCGTTTTCTCCTCCACAGCCAGGAACCTGGCCGCGGCGTGAATTGCTTCCTCGCCTGTAATCTCCCTCTCATGCTCTATGAGCTTCGGCACAGCCTGCCTGATGTGTTCTGAGAATGGCCCATCGTATATAAGCGTTGGAAACTCCGGAAACTCTGATTCTAACTTCTGAAATCCCGACGCAAACCCGGATGTAACGGTGTCCTCCGTCTCGCCGATTATCCTCTCCGCGTACTCAAGCTCCGACACACTGATGCCGCCTGTCAAAACCTGGGCGTACAGATCCGACATAGTATCATACACAGTTCTCGCGCTTTGCTGAAGAACCGACAGATTAGTTCGTTCTTCCTCGGAAAACCCGTTTCCGGCAGCCGCGTTTCTGGAGATAAAGTAAACATAGTCTCCGGTTCTTGAGAGAAACGCCGCCGTGTGCTCAAGTTCCATATTGCCGTATGGAAGCGCGCCCAACGCGGCCTGCGCCTCTAACGCCTCGGCGTATGCCTCCGCGCAAACCGCGCTTACCATGGCCGTTGACGACGCGTAAGTCGCCTTTTTGAGTGTCGTGTCCAGCTTTCCAAGCTCTGTGCAAAGTTCGGAAAACGACTGGCTGTACTGGCGCGCAACCTGGCGCTGAAGATCCCGCTGTGTCCGCGTCGCCAGCAGTACGAACCCGCCCATAACGGCAAGTGCCGCAGCTATATATGTCGCGCAAAGAACCGCTGCCTTTTTTGTTATTCTCATCGTTATCGCTCCTTTTCTGCCTGATTGTAAACGACTATATCGGATATGGCGTTCACCAGGAACTCATCCCGGAACCATGCTCTTCATATTTGTTCTTTTTAAAAAGCTTTAGCCTTTATACATAGCGCCGTAGGCGCGTAAAGAACTTATGAGACGGCGTGACACGCTGCGCGCGGCACGAGCACGCGAATGTGTGCGTACCAACGGTATGCTGAAAAGTCTCTAAAATAGGATGAGCAGCAAATACGTCTGATATTCAGTAAAAACCACAATTTGCGATGGTAATTTCCGGATAACGCCAAGAACCTCCCATGGACACGGTACAAGCGCAACACGCGGTTGCTCCACGTTTTCAACCCATAGCGGCGCGGAAATCCGGATATATAATTCTGTGCCAGCCTTAAAAGTCATCTCCTCACCTGTCATATCGTCGAGCTTATCCACATATGAATTACTATTGACTTGCAGTAAGGGGGACAGACAAGTGGAAAGCACAAGCATATATGAGGATATGGCATTGCGCACGGGAGGGGACATATACATAGGCGTAGTGGGACCTGTACGCACTGGAAAGTCCACATTTATCAAGAGATTTATGGAGACTATGGTTATCCCGCGGATTGACAACGTATATGTCAGGGAGCGCGCGAAAGATGAACTTCCCCAAAGCGGTTCCGGACGCACAATCATGACTACAGAGCCCAAATTTGTTCCTGAGGACGCCGTGGCACTGCGTCTCGATGACGCAGCTACCGTTTCAGTGCGTCTTGTGGACTGCGTGGGATACATGATTGATGGAGCTATTGGAGACAAAGAGAACGGTGAGGACAGAAAAGTCACAACGCCCTGGTCAGATATGCCGATACCAATGCGTGAGGCGGCGGAAACGGGCACGCGAAAGGTCATAGCTGAACACTCAACTATCGGAATAGCTATTACAACCGACGGTTCCGTCACGGATATACCGCGTGAGGCTTATGAGGAAGCGGAAGCGCGGGTAGTCCGTGAACTCCAGGAACTGGGTAAGCCATTCGTACTCATCATTAACACAGCTCACCCCGAATCAGATGAGGCAAAAAGCCTGCGCGATGAATTGTCAGGGAAATATGGCGTGAGCTGTATGTCGTTAAACTGTCTGACGCTTCAGGAGCCGGATTTTACCGAGGTATTACGCGCGGCGCTATATGAGTTCCCGATCAAGGAAACGAGCATATATCTGCCAAAGTGGTTTGATGCGCTCACTCTGGAGAACCCTGTTAAGGCTTCCGTGCTCGATAGTGTGAAATCCGGAGCGGAAAAGGCAAAGCTTATACGCGATGTCAATGAGTACATATCGGCAATGGAGAAGTGTGAAGAAATCACCGGCGCGAAGCTGCGAGAACTTGATTTGGGAAGCGGCTGTGTAAGAATAGAGCTTCAACTGCCAAGGACGTTGTTTTATCAGACCATCGCCGATGTGTCCGGATTTAAGATAGATGACGATGGCGACTTGATACGGCTTCTAAAAGAGCTTGCGGATGTCAAGAGCGAATATGACCGGATTGCCGCGGCGTTAACGGACGTAAAGGAACGAGGCTACGGTATAGTCATGCCCGATCCGGAGGAATTAACTCTTCAGGAGCCTGAAATAGTCAGGCGAGGCGGCAGGTACAGCGTCAAGCTGAAAGCAAGCGCGCCTTCAATCCATCTGATCGCGGTACAGACTGAGACAGAGGTTTCTCCGGCAGTCGGCGGCGAGAGATCGTCCGAGGATATTATCAACTTCCTACTCCAGGAGTTTGAGGGAGATACAAGCAAAATCTGGGAGTCCAATATTTTTGGTAAATCTCTTCATGATATAGCCGCCGAAGGTCTGCAGACCAAAATAAAGAAAATGCCTCCAGAAGCTCAAGCGAAACTTCAGGTCACAATCCAGCGTATTATTAACGAGGGCGCCGGCGGACTTATTTGCATTATACTGTAGCGGTACGGAGAGGAAAAACATGAGCGGACTCTAAAAACCGGGGAGACATTCAGCCTCCCCGGTTTTCATGTCGGAATGCACAAAATACCCACTCAACACAGATGAAAAAACAAATAATCAAATAAAAATGCAAGTTTCGACTTGAAAAAATTCAAAAGGCGCATATAATAGAGAGCGTGGGAATTGAACATATATTCCCAAACTTTATATTGACAAATAAAAAATGGAGGATTGACAATAATGAAATCTCTCTCACAAGCTGCATCATCCATCAAGCCATCCGCGACGCTGGCAATGTCGGCGCTCTCGGCGGAACTAAGGGCACAGGGCGTGGACGTCGTCACATTCGGCGCGGGCGAGCCGGATTTCGTGACGCCGGATAACATCAAGCTGGCCGGAATACGGGCTATAACGGAAAATAAGTCATATTATACGGCAGTCTCGGGAATTCTGCCTCTTCGTCAGGCAATTTGCAAGTATATGTCTGAGACATTTCATGTTGATTATGAACCGAACAACATATGCGTCTCAAGCGGCGCGAAGCACATCCTCTACATCGCCCTCCGAGTGCTTTTGAATCCGGGGGACGAGGTCATCCTCCCTGCCCCCTACTGGGTAACTTATGAGGAAGCGGTGAAAATGTGCGGCGCGGTTCCTGTAATCTTGCAGACCGGGGAGGACAGTAAATTTAAAATCTCGCCGGAACAGCTTCAAAGCGCCATTACCGATAAAACTAAATGTATAATTCTCACAAACCCCTCTAACCCGACAGGTATGCTGTATTCCGAGGATGAACTCAGAGGGCTTGCGGAGGTTATTGAAAAGAACGACCTTTATCTTATCAGTGATGAGATTTACGCGACGCTCATTTACAAGGGAACGTTTATCAGCGCAGCGGCTCTGTCTGAAGAGATGAAGGAAAGAACGATTATCATAAACGGCGTCTCCAAGACATACGCCATGACCGGATGGCGTATAGGATTCGCGTCAGGCAACGCGGCAATAATCAAGCTCATGTCCACGTATCTGAGCCACTCCACCGGAAACGCGTCAAACGTAGCCCAATACGCCGCGCTTGAAGCCTATTCCGGGCAGCAGAACAGTGCCGAATCCATGCGGCTGGAGTTTGACCGGCGGCGGCAGTATATCGTTGAGCGCATCAATTCCATGAAAAATTTAAGCTGTCTTGATCCTGACGGAGCGTTCTATATTTTCATCAACGTCAGTGGTACATTCGGCTCTACGCTATGTGGCGAGGAAATTCATAACGCGTCCGATTTTTCGCAGGCGCTCCTGAAACATGGTCTGGTGGCAACCGTGCCCGGTATCGCGTTCGGAAATGACAATTATATCCGCTGGTCTTACGCCGTCAGCCTGGAGACTAACAAATTGGGACTTGACCGGCTTGAAAAGTTCCTGAACAACGAATCGACAACGGCCTGACAGCGGGCGCGACACTTTTGTAGGTGTAAGACATGAAACTTCCTGAGAATTTCAGACCGAGAGTCATTATGACCGTAATCGGGGTACTTCTCTGCTCGATAGCTGTCGGATTTTTCAAGTGCTCAGCCTTCGGGGTCGACCCATTCCAGTGCTTTGCCATGAACAGTTGGGGACGCATAGTCCCCAACATGGCATATGGTACATATTACGCCGTTCTGTCCATCCTGCTGCTTATCTTAGATTTCTTTCTTGATAAACATTACATAGGTATAGCGACATTCATAAATCTGTTCCTAACCGGGTATATTGTGTCGTTTTCAGAGTGGGTGATTAGTTATTTTTTCCCGGAGCCGGGACTTCCGTTGCGTATCGGGTTCCTGGTCTTCGGCCTTTTACTCATGTGCTTGTCAGCGTCGCTCTATATGACCGCCGACCTCGGCGTCTCCGTCTATGACGCGATTCCCATTGTCATCTCAAACCGCACGAAATTCCCCTTCCGGTTCGTGAGGATCGTCTGTGACTGCATATGTGTCGCCATTGGTACAGCGTGCGTACTGTTAGGCGCGCAGGACGGCCAGATGCCAGGAATTGGCACGATAGTAACAGCGTTTTTTATGGGGCCATTAGTCGACTTTTTCAACCGTACAATAGCGCAGCCGCTCTTATATGGGAAAAATCGGAACCCAGCGAATATGTAGCCCAATCCGACCAACATTAACAGCAAACCGTGCCGCGTAAGCTTGACTTTTTCGCGCTTATAACAACGCGCGAAAGATTCAAGTCTGCGGCACGGCTTTTGTGTAGTCCGCGCGATTTCTATCCAAGGAAACTCTGATTTAATCTCCGCAAACGGTTTGGAAGCAGCTTCTTTCCGTCCGACTGTCATACGTAAAAATCCGCTCACCATACCGCGCGCTTTGACTTATACTAATCTCCCTTAAAAAACGTGAAAAGTTTTTTAAGGGAGATTGTGTTGCAATACTGGCTGACGCGCTTTCGCGCGGCGGCTAATCGCGGTATAGTATTTATCAGTGCCTTCCCGAACTTATAGCCCAAAATAACGGGCAGCGTTATTATAGCTGATTCCCTCAACGATAGTCTTTAACGCCTTCTCGTCATTGGGATACTCGCCGTTCTCTACCCAATTCCCTATAAGGTTGCAGAGAATCCTGCGGAAATAGTCATGACGCGCGTAGCTGAGGAATGAACGTGAATCGGTCAGCATTCCGATGAAATTACCCAGCAGCCCCAAGTTGGCCAATGACGTCATCTGCGCTTCCATACCGGATTTTGTATCATTGAACCACCACGCTGAACCATGCTGAATCTTCCCCGGCAGCTCGTCAGTCTGGAAACATCCAATAAGTGTCCCAAGCTGTTCATTATCCGCCGGATTCAGCGAGTACAGAATCATCTTCGGGCAGGCGTTCTCCATATCCAGCGCGCTCAAAAACTTACCGAGGCTCTCGCCGCAGGTGTTCTGAGCTATCATATCAATACCGGCATCCGCTCCCATGGCACGGAATATCCTTCCGTTCACATTGCGGACACAGGAATAATGTATCTGCATAGCGATGTCAAGGCGGTGATACTCGCGTCCCAGCTCCAGGAGGATTGTCGTCTGGTACCCCTCCGCTTCCTCTGTCGTCAGCGGCTCACCGTTCATCGCTTTGTGGAACGCCGCGTCAGCCTCCGCTTCGGAACACGGACGGAATGGCACGTAATCAAGGCCGTGGTCACTTGCGCGGCAGCCCATCTTCTTAAAATGTTCCAGACGCTCAGACAGCGCGTCCGATACCTCACGTACGCTGTTCAGCGTCTCTTTTCCTACGCTGGCCGCAAGCTTGCCTATATACTCCTTGAATCCCTCTTTTGTAATATTTACTGCCTTGTCCGGGCGGAATGACGGGCACACCTTCACGGAAATCGAGGGGTCGGCGGCAATCTTCTCATGCCATTCCAGCGAATCAATCGGATC
>CAYQWH010000057.1:0-9824 GCA_964421265.1 uncultured Oscillospiraceae bacterium
CCAGCTTATCCGCGAACCGCGCAAGTTCGACGCTGCCGTCAAGCTCCCCGCGTTTCCTGAGCGCTCCGCTCCACGCGAAAATCGTGGCCACAGGGTTAGTTGACGTATCCTCGCCCTTTAAGTACCTGTAATAATGTCTCGTGACCGTGCCGTGGGCGGCCTCAAACTCAAAATACCCATAGGGCGACACCAGCTCCGATGTCATCATGGCCAGTGACCCGAAAGCTGTCGATACCATGTCGCTCATGACATCGCCGTCGTAGTTCTTCAGCGCCCACACGAACCCGCCGTCTGAGCGGATTACCCGCGCCACGGCGTCGTCAATGAGCGTGTAGAAGTAATTTATCCCCGCGCTCTCGAACCTTGTTCTGTACTCTCTGTCATAGATGTCCTGGAATATGAGCTTGAATGTCTGGTCGTACTGTTTTGATATGGTATCTTTCGTGGAGAACCACAGGTCGAGATGTCTGTCAAGGGCATAAGTAAAGCATGACCTGGCGAACGCCTCTATGGAGCTGTCCTTATTGTACTGGGACTGCAGCACGCCGCCGCACTCGAACTCATAGATCGTCTCCCGGAAGCTCTCTCCGTTCGCGCCCGTGAACAGCAGCTCCGCCTTTCCCGGCCCGGGAACCCTGTATTCCGTCGCCTTGTATACGTCGCCGTAGGCGTGACGGGCTATGACTATGGGCTTTGTCCACGCCGGTACAAAGGGCTTAATCCTGTCCGTGAGAATCGGCGCGCGGAACACCGTGCCGTCCAGCGCCGCGCGGATCGTGGCGTTCGGGCTTTTCCACATGGCGTGGAGATTATACTCCTCTACCCTCTGGGCGTTCGGCGTTATGGTGGCGCACTTCACGGCCACCTTCAGACGCTTTGTCGCCTCCGCCGCCTCCACGGTCACTCTGTCACCCGTCCTGTCACGGTTCTCCAATCCAAGGTCATAGTACTCGGTGTTCAGGTTTACAAACGGCAGCAGAAGCTCGTCTTTTATCCATTTCCACAGAACACGCGTCATCTCGTCCCCGTCCATCTCCACGATGGGGTTCATGTTTATCTTTTCCATAGAGTGTCCTTTCATACGCGGTTCCTGTACCAGTTCATGAGACATCCATCCAGCAGAATCTCCCGCTCTTTGTCAGTTAGTTCCGGGAGCCGGAGGGTCAAATCCGACACAGCACCGTCACGCACAGCCTTTGCCTCAACAGTCCTGGCGCCGTCCTCCACCGCCCGCCGCGCGTCCGGAACGAAAATAATGTCCATAGGCTCATACGGGAATGCGGTGTCCGCGTCGATATTAAACGGCAGCATACCCCAATTTACGCAGTTGGAGCGGTAGCGCTTTGTGGCGTACTCATAACAGATATTGGCGCATCCGCCAAGCACTCTCTGGCATGACGCCGCCTGTTCCCGCGCCGAGCCGTCGCCGGGCTTCCGGGCGAATATGACGGAGCCTATCGCGCAGTGTGCCAAATCCGCCGGGTCGTTGCCGAGAAGCTTCCACGCGTCCATTATGTCCTGCGGAGCGTTCCCGGCGGCGCGAAGCGCCTCCTTGCCCCTGATTATCTCCGTTCTCCCAACGTATGCCGGGTCGCGCCTTGACAGCGCGAAAGTGGCAAGCTTCATCGGGTTTGACCTGTAGCTTGACGTGTCTCCCGACGGTATAAGCTCGTCCGTCGTGGTCACAGGGTCGTGTATAACTGACGCTAATACCATGATGAGGCTGTCCGGCAGGGAAGGTATCTCCGGCCACTCCGTGATATTCGGGCCAAGGCGCAGCGGCGTTTCGGGATCGGCTTTTCCGAACCCCTGATAAACGCGCTTATCATACGCGCTTCTGTCGTAACGTCGCGTCACGTTCCCGGGCGCCTCGTAGTCCACATCCGCGGCGGATGTGAGGACTCCGCCGTTCCGCGCCGTGGCAGCTATGCTCCGGGCGTCCATAAGCGCTACGGCGGCAAGCTGTCCCTCGGAGGGCTTGGAGCCTTCCCTGTTGGGGAAGTTCCGCGTACAATGGCGTATTGACAGTCCCCCGCTCAGCGGTACATCTCCCGCGCCGAAGCACGGGCCGCAGAAGCTCGGCTTGAACATCGCGCCCATAGCGGTGAGCCGCTGTGTCACGCCGTTCTCCATAAGCTCCATTGACACCGGTACGCTCGACGGGTACACTGTCAGCTCAAACACGCCGCTGCCTATATTTCCGCTCTCCAATATCGCCGCCGCTTCCGCGATATTGTCATACATACCGCCGGAGCATCCCGCGATCACGCCCTGGTCGCAGAGGAGCTTCCCGTCCCTAACCTTGCTCATAAGGTCAAGCGTAACCTCTCCGCCGAACTTGTCAAGCGCCATTCGCTCCGTATGCCTGAGTATATCTGTCAGGTTCTCCTGAAGCTCATGGATAGTGAACGCCTCCGACGGATGGAACGGCATCGCTATCATCGGTTCCACCGCCGAAAGATCTATCTCAATAAGCGAATCGTAGTACGCCCCATCCTGCGGCGCAAGCTCCCTGTAGTCGCCGGGTCTGCCGTGAACGGCGTAGTACTCCTCCACTTTTTCATCCGTTTGCCAGATGGAGCTGAGGCACGCGGTTTCCGTGGTCATGACATCAATGCCTATGCGGAAATCCATAGGCAGATTTTTTATTCCCGGTCCCGCAAATTCCAGAACCTTATTTTTCACAAACCCGTTTTTATATACAGCGCCGCACAGGGCGATTGCCACGTCGTGCGGCCCCACGCCCTTTCGCGGTTCGCCGGTCAGGTATACCAGCACCGTCTCCGGGTACGCGACATCGTACGTCTCGCCGAGGAGCTGTTTTACGATTTCCGGTCCTCCCTCGCCCACTCCCATGGTTCCCAGCGCGCCGTAGCGGGTGTGGCTGTCGGAGCCTAAAACCATGCGGCCGCACCCGGCAAGCTCTTCCCGCGCGTACTGGTGAATAACCGCCATATTAGGCGGCACGAATATCCCGCCATATTTCCTCGCCGCCGAAAGTCCAAAGGCGTGGTCGTCCGCGTTTATCGTCCCGCCAACCGCGCACAGGGAGTTATGGCAGTTGGTCATTACGTAAGGCACAGGGAACTCGGTAAGCCCGCTGCCTTTCGCTGTCTGTATAATCCCAACATATGTTATATCGTGAGATACCAGACTGTCGAATCGGATTTTCAGCCTGGTTCCGTCTCCCTCATTGTGCCGCGCGAGAATTGAGTAAGCGATAGTCTTTTCGCGCCCCGCCTGCTTCGATGAGCCGTCATCGGCCTCCACCCACGCGCCGTTTCTCCAGAGCACACCTTTGTCATGAAGTCTAAGCATTATATTATCACCTCGTCTTTGCTGCTGCACCCACAATTATATCAGCAAATACCGAAAGATGCAAGGCGCAAATCGTATTCTGTCGTTTCGCACGGAAAATAAACAAAATAATGTCAAATATCCGTTGTATCTCCATTTTTTGTCGCGGCGCGTGCAAAATCAGCCCTTTCGTCTTGCAATTTTCCAGAAAAAATGTATTATAGATATTAAAGGAGGAATCTGACTATGTATTCAGAAATTGTTGAGTCTCCAAGAGATTACGTCAGCTCCCTCGCTGATGACCTGCAGCGGGAGTACGCCATTGATTACGGCTCCCTTGATCTGGCCAATGTCAAGCGCGGCCTCAGAAACGAGGATGGTTCAGGCGTTATCGTGGGAATGTCAAAGGTCGGTAGTGTGCAAGGATATTACATCGAGGATGGCGTACGCGTCCCGCAGGAGGGGCATCTGTACTATCGCGGCATTGACATAAACGACATTGTGGCCGCGCACAGGAAATCCAACACGTTCGGCTATGAAGAAGTGGCGTATCTGCTCATTCGCGGTTCGCTGCCGCGTCAGGACGCGATGGATCGGTTCGTGAACGCGCTCTCCAAAGCCAAATCGCTTCCGAACGGGTTTTTTGAAAATGAGCTTTTCAAGTCCCCAAGCCGAAATATAATGAATACCCTGTCAAGAGCTGTTCTCGCGTTGTACGCTTATGACAGCAACCCCGACGATCTCTCCCTCAATAACGTACTTTTCCAGTCAATTGAGCTTATCGCCCGGTTCCCGACAATTATCGCCCACGCGTACTCCATGAAACGTCACTACTTTGACGGTGACTCGCTGTACATACACTACTCCAAAGAGGAGCTGTCGCTGGCTGAGAATTTCCTGCGCCTTGTGCGGAAAGATAAGTCATACACGGATAAAGAAGCGAAGCTTCTGGACACGCTGCTCATTCTCCACGCCGAGCACTCAGGAGGCAACAACTCCACATTCACCTGTCGCTCCGTTACATCCACAGGCTCCGATACCTACAGCGCGATATCCGCGGCCATAGGGTCCCTGAAGGGGCCTCTCCACGGCGGCGCCAATTCCGCTGTTATGTCCCAGATACGCGACATCCTTGACCACGTCAGCGACGTCAACGACGACGATGAGGTCGGCGCGTATATCGACAAGGTTCTCGCGGGCGAGGCCGGTGACGGCTCCGGAAAGCTATATGGCATAGGTCACGCCGTTTACACCATCTCCGATCCCCGGGCGGTTATCCTCAAGAGGTACATCAGGGAAACCGCGGAGGACAGCGGATTTTCCGACGAGTTCCTTATTGCCGAGAAAATTGAGCGGCTGGGCATTCCGAAGCTGATGAAGATTAAGAACATGACAAGCCCGGTCTGCGCCAATGTAGATCTGTATTCCGGCATAGTCTACAGTATGCTGGGCATCCCGGAGGATCTGTACACTCCCCTCTTCGCCATGGCGCGTATCTCAGGCTGGTGCGCCCACAGGCTCGAAGAACTGGTTGCCGGCGGGCGGATCCTGCGTCCGGCTTACCGCTCCATCGCCGTCCACAGACCGTATGTGCCTATGGAGGACAGATAGACCGGGATTGTCCGCGAAAATCCCCGCGCGTTTCGACTGGACCAAGTTCCCCCGATTACCCGTCCCCGTTCATCAAAACGCGGGGACGGGCCTGATTTTCAGATAATATAATCTTATAAAAATTATAAACCCGCTTGGCCTTTGCGCGGCTCATTATCAGGTCAGATTTGGAACCCGGCGTCCCGCGCGCCGTATTACCTCCGCTTTATTGGGCTGGCGGTGCCGCTATTATGTAATATTTACATTTTGTTCAAATTGTTTTAATTTATCCATGTTGCATTTATTTCCGTGTGATGTATAATATCTACGAAAATGAAACGAAAAGCTTTTGCTTACTTGGCGCGGGCGGCGATGTTGGATGGCGCGTCGGGCTTTTATGGGGCGCGCGCGAGCCGAGGGCGCTGATGCTTTTTATTGAAACTGTTTAAGGAGAGTCTGAGCAATGAAAACCGGAGTAATTGACACCGGCGGCGGGCAGCGTGGGATTTATGCCGCCGGTGTTTTTGACAGATGTATAGATGAGAATGTGCGGTTCGACCTGTGTATTGGCATATCCGCCGGAAGCGCGAACGTGGCCTCGTTCATGGCCGGTCAGCGCGGGAGAAATTACCGTTTCTACACGGAATACTCCTTCCGCCGGCAATACATGGGTTTCGGACTTTTCCTGAGAACAAAGTCCTTCTTTGACATGGACTATGTCTATGGGACGTTGAGCAATTCCACCGGAGAGGACCCTCTGCGCTATCAGGCGCTGGCGGATAACCCCGCAGAGCTTCTGGTAATCAGTACGAACGCGCAAACAGGAATGCCGGTATATTTCACGAAGCGCGACGTAGGACAGGACAATTATGATATTATGAAAGCCTCCTCCGCTCTGCCTTTCATGTGCCGTCCCTACCGGATCGGGGACACGGAATATTACGACGGGGCGCTTGGTGATCCGGTACCTGTCAGAAAAGCGCTGGACGAGGGCTGCGACAAGGTGGTCCTGATCCTGACCAGGCCGGAAGATGTGCCCAGGACCCCGCAGCGGGATGAGAAATACGCCGCCCGTATACAGAAGCAGTACCCCAAAGCAGCGGAAGCGCTGCGTCACCGGGCGGAAAAATACAACTTTGGTGTCGCTCTGGCGCGGGAATACGTCAAGACCGGGAAGGTGCTCATTATCTCCCCGGACGACACCTGCGGTGTCGGCATCGCCACCCGTAAGAAAGACGCGTTGGATCATCTGTACAGGAAAGGCCTTAAGGACGGGGAACGGATCGGAAAGTTCCTGAGCGGCGCGTAACAATCCCTCGCCGCAAATGAAGCTCCATAACCAAACAGCAAGTCGGAGTGAACTGTCCTTCATATTCACTCCGACATTTCATACTGATCCGGAATTAAAAGATTACACACGGGACGCGCACGCGCTTGCGCGCTCGTGCGGCGCGTCCCTTCGCGCCATCACGTCACACCCAGATGTTCCAGCAGGATCTTCACTCCCAGAATAATCAGGATTATACCGCCGACGGCCTGTGCTTTTTTCTCGAATCTGTTCCCGAACACTCCCCCTATCTTGACGCCCAGAGCGGACAGTACAAACGTCGTACACCCGATGAGCGCAATAGCGGCCCAGATGTTCACATTGCCCGCCATGGAGAGGGAAATGCCAACCGCCAGCGCGTCAATGGACGTGGCCACCGCCATGCGGAGCATTGTCCCGAAGGATAAATCCGCGTCCGGCGCGTCCTCGGTTTTGGAAAACGTCTCCTTCAGCATATTCACGCCGATTAGCGCCAGCAGTATGAACGCGACCCAGTGGTCAACCGCTGCAATGGCATCGGCAAACAATCCGCCAAGGAAAAACCCGATGAGCGGCATGAGCGCCTGGAACCCGCCAAACCAGGCTCCGCAAATAGCCATGCCTTTCAGATTCGTCTTCTTCATGGACAGGCCCTTGCAGACCGATACCGCGAAAGCGTCCATGCTCAGCCCAACAGCAAGGGCGAAAAGTTCTATAAATCCCATAAAAAATCCTCCCAGTCCCGTAAACAGCAGACTCAGAGGCGTATACACGAAAGGATATAGTCCAAGCCTGCGAAAATGCAAGTCTCGTCAATTAAGAATGACCAGAGAAAACTCTCAGTGTGTTGATCATCCCCACGCGATCGCGGCGACTACTCCCTTGTGTACAGCGTATTGTAACACATCTCCAACCGTTTGTCAATGCTTTTTCGGAAAATCGCGGAATAATCGTCACTTATTTCCATGCCCCGTTTCCCCCGTGTTGTCATTCCCCTATTATAAATGGCTCAAAGATGAAGCTCCCGGCGCGGATTCAGCGGATAGTATCAAAAATTATTTTTCAAACTATGGCATAGTGGTGTCATAGTTTGTATGATAGGCTTGAAAAGAAAGGAGGAACTGTGAAAATTGACCGTTTAATGGGTATCACGCTGCATTTGCTGAAATATGGGAAAACCTCTTCAGCGAAGCTTGCCGACAAGTTTGAAGTAAACGCGAGAACTGTCATGCGTGATATAGACACCCTCTGTCAGGCGGGCGTCCCCATCACATCCACACGCGGTGTCAACGGCGGATATGAGATAATGAGTACTTACGTGCTGGATAAGCACCTGGCGAGTGGAGATGATTATAAGAACATAATCAGCGCATTGCGGTCGATGTCAACCGCGTACAAAAGCAAAACAATTCAGGAGACAATAGATAAGATAACACTATTAGCGCAGGACGGAGAAGCGGCTGTTGAACTTGACTTATCCGCGGCTCACGAAAACGTGGATACAAATTATCTGATAAGTACTCTGGACGGGGCGATTGAAGATAAAAAGGCAGTCCGATTCTCATACACGAATAACGCGAATGAAACTCATGTCGTCTTGGCGGAGCCTGTCGGCGTTGTCTACAAATGGTACAACTGGTACCTCATCGGTTATTGCCTAAAGAATAAAGATTACCGGATGTACAAATTAGTCCGTATGGAGTCGCTGTCTGTTACAGACCGTGACGTCACGGCAGAGCATTCCCTCAGAAAAGTCATGGACGGATGGAGTGATACGCAAAATATCATAGAAGTCAAAGCTGTGGGACGCGCGCAAATCAGAGCAAAATGTCGGGAATATCTGAACGTGGAAATCACGAAAGAGCTGGAAAACGGAGATTTTGAGTTTACCATTCGTGTCCCGGAAAACGAAACATTCTGGCTCGGCGTATTGCTTTCGTTCGGTGACAATGTAAAAATCATAGAGCCGCTGAGCGTTATAGGCAAAATCACGCAAACCTGTGAAAAGCTTCTGGACATTTACGGGAAGCGAACCTGAGAAAGCGCTGATTTAATCAGGCTTTCCCGGAATATGAAAGACGGAGGTAAAATTATGAGTACGATAATCAGATCGGATGTCAACGAGGAGTGGGCGCATTCGGGCATTATCAAGGCGGGGGACTACTGCTTTTTGAGCTATTGTGTCGGAAACGCGGAAGGCTCAGTCGAGGAACAGGTCAACGGGGCCTTTGACGCGATGGAAAAGAGATTGGCGATATTCGGATTGGCGCTTGAGAATGTGGTCCAGATGGATTGCCTGTTCAGAGATGTGTGGAACATCCCCATTATGGAGAAGGTTATAAAGGAGAGATTTAACGGGCATTATCCGGCGCGTAAATCAATCCAGACCAATTTCGCGCATACGGGCGGTGAAAACGGGCTGCAGTTCCAGGCTGACGCTATCGCGTACTGCGGAAAGTAACCGTGGCTGACGGCGAATCGCGCGCGGTAATATTTTTTCGGCTTTAACCTCATTTTAGGAATCCGTGTTACAATTACAGTAATGTTATTGACAAGGAGACGCGCTCAATATGAAATATATGCAACGTATAATAGCTGTAATGCTCAGTCTTGGCCTCGCGCTCACAGGCTGCGGGCAGACCGGGGACAGCGGCACAGGTACCGCAGACACCGAGAATCCCACTGCGTCCGATGAGACAATCGGAGACACTTCCGTGGAAGGAGCGGATGGTACCGCTTCAGACGCGGGCAGCGTGGAGCTTGCGCTTATCTCACAGGACAGCTGGCAGTACAACGAGGAGAGTGATGTCTATTGGCAGGTGGGCATTCCCTACTGTGCCAATCCCGCCGACTCGGACTACGAGACGCTTGGCGTGTTCGTCCCCGGCGCTTACTTTGACGCCGTGGAGAACGGCGACGGCACCTACACCTGCACAGTCAGTGCCGCCGGGAGCGTTGACGGCTTCACCGCCGAAACAGCGCCTTTTGTAATTCCCGTGAATACCCCCGGTTACTCCGCGATGGCGGCTCCGACCGGTTACACCAGCGAGGCGGGAACATACACGGCGGCGGGCTTTATATACGTCGCGGCGGGGTGCCGTGGACGTGACGCCGGCGCTCCTGCGGGCGTCACGGATCTGAAAGCGGCGATCCGATATATCCGATACAGCTCTGAGAGTATTCCCGGTGATACGGAGCGCTTCTTTTCCTTCGGCATGAGCGGCGGCGGCGCGCAGAGCGCCCTGCTGGGCGCTACCGGCGACAGCGCGCTCTATGACGAGTACCTCGACGCTATCGGGGCGGTACAGGGCTACAGCGACGCGGTGCTCGGCTCCATGTGCTGGTGCCCCATAACGAACCTCGATATGGCAAACGAGGCGTACGAGTGGAACCTCGGCATGAGCCGCGCGGGACTGGATGAGGATACGCAGGCTCTCTCAGACGGTATGGCTGAAGCTTTCGCGTTATATATCAATGATCTTGGGCTGACTGACAGCGACGGCAACGCGCTCACGCTGACTCCCAGCGACGAGGGAACCTATCAGGCGGGAAGCTACTACGAGTATCTGAAATTAACGATCGAGACGTCGCTTGAGCATTTTCTTGAGGACACCGAGTTTCCTTACTCCCC
>CAYQWH010000058.1:0-9707 GCA_964421265.1 uncultured Oscillospiraceae bacterium
CCCCTGTTCATCGGAATTGTGAACCGGCCATGATAAAGATTCAAACGCGCGGGAACCCCGTAATCAGGGTTCCCGCGCTCCGGTCGGCGCGGAACAGGCTTCCGCGCGCTGTGAGAAGTCAGCGGGAGCCGCAGTGGGAGGAACCCGAAGGGCTGAAAGGAACATCCTGATAAAGAACCCGTATCAGCCGACCTATCCGGAAAGAGCCGGGATTCTCCGTCTCCTCTACACTCCTGTTGGGCATGGCTCCCGCGTTTGGGTCAGGCAAAGTCAGCCATTTTATTATCTTCCGGGATAAAGCCCATATCCTTCATAATCTGCGCAATTTTGCTGGTGGATTTATCAATCAGGACAGGCTTGCCAAAGGTTTTTTGCAGCCATTGAACGCTCAGCTCCTGCCACTGGGCGAAGGCAGGCTCCACCATCTGGGCGCTGCCATCGGCAGTCACCTCGTTGGCGAGAGAGTATCCGTGGGGGCCATACTGGAAAATGTGCAGCTCATAGGGCATACCCAAGTCGCTGTAAGTCTTGGCCACAGGCATAGCGCCAAAGCCCGTCAGCATATCCTCCGCTGTGGCTGCCAGAAACACCGGAGGGGCGTCCTTCGTAATTTTCTTTATCAGGTCGTACTTCTCCGCGTCCGCGTCTGTTACCGTTTCCTTGCCCTCCAGCAGCTTCAGCATGAAATCCGCTCCGGGAAGGCTTGGGATGGAAGCTACAGGGTAGCCAAGGATCATGGCGTTGGGCTTGTTCTCCGCCAGCAGCCCGGCGGACAGCGCCAGATGGCCCCCGGCGGAGAAGCCGCAGACCGCAATTTTCTCAGGATCAATATGCCATTGCTCCGCGTGCTCCCGGATATAACCGATAGCCCAGGACACCTCCGCCAGAGGCGAAAAGCCCTTAGCGTCCCAGCCCACAGAATAGCGCAGGACAAATCCGTGGAACCCCCGGGCCGCGTAGCTCAGTGCCACCGGCTCCCCCTCCCTGGGCGAGCAGTACAGATAGCCGCCGCCGGGACAGACCAGAACAGCGGGACGGTTGACTTCCTGACCGTAGGTAATTTCGCAGTCCAGCAGATAACCCTCCAGACTTGCCTCAGGATGGTCAGGGACAGATATGTGGATCATGTTCATAGAAATTCCTCCTTTGGAAATGGAGCTTCCTTATGGCAGCTCCGGAATTATGCGATAAGCCCGCCCGGATTGCGCGGGAAGCCCCGCTTCTTCCGGGCGCCGTTGGGCGACTCAACAGAATCGGAATTGTGAACCGGCCATGACGAAAGCGCGAACGCGCGGGAACCCCGCAATCAGGGTCCCCGCGTTCTTTATATCCCTTATCCGTTCTCCCCGGGTACCTGAGATTGTCGGGCGTTCAGAACGTCGTATGTCACGATCGCCCCCACCACGAACACCGCGCCCACGCAGGCGAGAGGCGTTATTGTCTCTTTATAGAATATGGCGACCCAGATTGGGTTCAGCACCGGTTCCAGACCGGCTATCAGCGACGCCGTCACCGGGGGCGTGTACTTCACTCCCAGCGAGAAGAACACATACGCAAGCCCCAGTTGAAATATTCCCAACGTCAGAAGCGCTATAAGCGGTACCGGCGCCAACCGTTCCTCGCCCGCGCAGAAGGGCGTGAATATCACGCCGCTGAGCAGCTCCCCGAAGAACACCGACGACAGCGCGTCCGACTTCTCCGACGCGTTCATCATGAACACGCCCGCGTAGCACACTCCCGACAGCACCGCCGTCACGTTCCCCAGAGCGTCACCCGCCCGCAGACTGTCCGCGAAGAACAGTCCCACGCCCAAAAGCACCAGCGCGCAGGTGATAACGTCGCGTCTTGTGGGCTTTTTGCGGAAGATGAGCAGTGAGAAAATTATAACAAACACCGGCGCGGTAAATTGCAGCACTATCGCGTTGGCAGCGGTAGTCAGCTTGTTGGCGGCGGTGAAGAACGTAGTGGTGCCCACGAGCGACAGCGCGCCCACAGCTACCGCCCGGTTCCACCGGAGGCGATGGCGGGACAGCAGCAGATACGTTCCCACCACCGCCGCCCCGATCAGGTTCCGGCTGCCGTTTATGGCGAGCGGCGACCAGGGTATAAGCTTCACGCACAGACCGCCGATACTGAAGAGCACCGAAGCAATGAACACAAACAGCACCGCGCGTCTCTTCGCGCGCTCCATAACCCCGTCTCCCTCCGTTGCTCAGTGGAGCCTGAGCATGGCGCTGACCACTCGCGCGGCGCACTTATCAAGGGCGTCCGGGGATAACTCCCCGCTCTCCAGCGCCGCCAGTACATTCAGGATGTCCTCCTCCGTGCCGGGCATGGTCAGGTCATTGCCGGCGGCAACGCATCCCCAGGCCGTGGCATTGCCCATGGTGTTGGTGGTGCCCCAATCCGTCATTATCAGTCCGGCAAAGCCCCACTCCTCACGCGCCACCGTTGTGCACAGATCCGCGCAGTTCGCCGAGTGAACGCCGTTCACAAGGTTATAGGACGTCATAATCGCCGATGGCTGCGATTTCCGTATGGCGATCTCGAAGCCCTTCAGATATATCTCCCGCAGCGCCCGCTCACCGATTACAGCGGATACGCCGCCCCGGTTCTCCTCCTGATTGTTGCACGCGAAGTGCTTGATGGTAACACCCTTGCCGGGTACGCTCTGCACGCCATCGGTAATGGCGGCGGCTATAAGACCGGAGAGCACCGGGTCCTCGGAGAAATACTCAAAGTTCCGTCCGCACAGGGGGTTCCTGTGGATGTTCATCCCCGGAGCCAACCACAACGGCGCGTGGAACTCCTCCATCTCCCGTCCCACTAACCGTCCGGCCTCCGCCACGACTTCCGTATCAAAGGTCTGCGCCAGCAGCGTCCCGACGGGTATCGCCGTGCAGTACTGGTAACGCACCACCGCGCCCTCGTGTGGGAACTCGGTTTTGAACATCCGGTTCTCAAGCCGCTGAATCGCGTTCATCGCGTACAGCTCCCCTGTTTCCGGGTCAAACTCGCACTTCGCCTGGAGCCGCAGTCCCGCGGGGCCGTCCGCCATGGATATGCCCGGCACACCGGCGCCCGCCAGCACGTTGGACGTCTCCCCCGCCGCTCCCGGCACGGACACGCCCGCGCTGCCTATGAACTCCGCGCTGCCCTGCGATGGCCGTCCGCAGACCAGCATTGCCTTCTCGCGGCTTGTGAGCTTGCTGACAAGCTCCTCGGCCTTTCTGTCAGCGTCCGTGACGGGAATCTCCGGGCGCAGATTCCGCTCCACGCAGGCGCGCACCGCGTCCGCGTCCAGAGCAATCTTATCAATCTCCCCGGCGTCCGCCAGCAGCTTCTCCCGCCACGCCTCATGCGCCGCTCCTGAGGGAACCGTCTCGGTCAGTTCATCCACCAGCGGGCAGACGCGTTCGCACTCGCCGTAACGCACGTCCGACGGGAGCGTCAGCGCCGCGCAGACCTTCGCGTCACGGATATTGCTGCCGCACATAAGTATGTAATCGCCCCGCTCCAAAACGTAGCTGTCCACGTCAAAGGACGCCAGCGCCCTGAATGGGAACGATATACGCAGCGTCTGCGTATCGCCGGGAGCCAGCAGCTTCGTCTTGCCAAAGGCGACGAGTCTGCGCCGCTCCTTATGGATATTTCCCACGGGGCACGCGGCATAGAGCTGCACCACGTGTCGGCCCGGCACGTGGCCGGTGTTCGTCACGCGCACGGCTACGGTGACCTGTTCGTCGTTCCCCGCCTCTCCGGGCGCGGTCGTCAGCTCCGGTTCCTCGGCGAAGCTTGTGTACGACAGGCCATAGCCGAATGGGAACCGGGGCGTGATGTCCTGGCTGTCGAACCAGCGGTAACCCACGTAGATGCCCTCGCGATAAAACTCCTGCTCCAGGTTCCCGTCATTGTGGCTGAAGTGCTCGCTGAACGGATAGTCGCTGTAGCGGTAAGCCCAAGTGTCGGTCAGGCACCCGGACGGGTTCACTTTCCCCGTCAGCACGTCCGCCAGGGCGTCGCCGCCGGCCATGCCCGGCTGGGACAGCAGCACCAGCGCCTCCACGGGGTACCTGTCCATGAAGCTCAGATCCATTATGCCGCCTATATTGAGAACGACGGCCACATGGCTATACGCGCCGCATATCCCCGCCAACTGCGTCTCCTCCGCCTCTGAGAGGAAATAGTCGCCGCGCGATTCCGTTCTGTCCGCGCCCTCACCGGACACGCGGCTCACAACGAATATGGCGGTGTCCGTGTCCGCCTTGCTGTCCTCTGTCACGGCTTCGCCCATGGGCATCACCATAGGGTGGGACGCGTGGGCGTGATAGAGCTTGAAGAAGTCGTTGCGGTCGCCCGCCTCCCGGTACACAAGCTCCCGCCACTCCACCTCGGCTTTCGCGTAAGCGTCCTCGTAGTCGGCAAGCCACTGCTCGTTCGCGATCCGCACGCCCGCCTTGCGCAGTCCCTCCGCTACGCTCACGGACTTGCGCACGTTGACGCTGCCGGAACCGGTTCCTCCGGTCACCAGATGCAGCGCGCCGCCGCCATACAGGGCGGGTGAACAGTCCCGCGCAAGCGGCAGCATACCGCCATTCTTCAGCAGCACAATCCCCTCGGCGGCTATGCGCCGTGTCTCCTCCCGATGTTCCCGCTCCCGGGCGCTCTCCTCATCACTGACGGCTCCCGGTAATGCTTTAAGCTGACTGTCAGTCACGTCCATATCCTCCTGTCAGTATAATTATAAATTCGCCAAAGGTCAATCCTCGTACACCTCGCGGATCGCTCTCGTGAAAGTACCGGTTCCCGCCCGGCGCACGGTATTTCAGTTCTTTTAAAAAGCCTCATACATACGCAAAGAGCTTGTGAGGCGGCGTCGTGTTCCAAGTTAATTTTTTTAATTTTGGAACAGCATTACACGCCGCTGTGCAGCGCTTCAAGGATGCTGTAAATGTCCTCCTCAAGGCCTTTCTTCATGGACACGGCCTCCTGAATATCCATGCTTGTGTACGCGCCGCCGCTCATGCAGATAACGCGGTCATTGCCGCCCTCGGCCAGAACTTTCACCGCCTCATAGCCCATACGTGTCGCGTTTACCCGGTCACGGACGAGAGGTCTGCCGCCCCTCTGTATATGGCCAAGAACCGTCACGCGCGTGTCCATGCCCGTCTCTTCGTGCACCACGCGCGCGACCTCGTTGGCGGAGGACGCGCCCTCGGCGACTATGATCGTGAAGTTCGTGCGCCCGTAGAGCCTGGCGTCACGGATAGGTGTCACCACGTCGCGCTCGTAATCGACCGGTTTCTCAGGGACAAGGACGCTTGTGGCGCCGGCGGCTATGCCCACATAGAGCGCGAGGTGCCCCGCCTTGTGGCCCATAACCTCGACGATGGAACAGCGCTCGTGGGAACGCATGGTATCGCTCAGCTTGTCCACGCACTCAATGGCTGTGTTGCAGGCCGTGTCAAAGCCTATGGTGTACTCCGTACACGCTATGTCGTTGTCGATAGTCGCGGGAATGCCGACTACCGCGACGCCGCACTTGGAAAGCTCGCTGGCGCCACGGAACGTGCCGTCGCCGCCGATGGCCACAAGCCCGTCTATCCCACGGAACCGGCACGTGTCGGCGGCGCGTTTAAGTCCCTCAGGCGTCTGAAATTCCGCGCTCCGCGCCGTGTAGATAATCGTGCCGCCCATGCCGGTTATGCCGGACACGTCCTTCGGCGACAGGGGACGCATATCGCCGTTTATCAATCCGCTGTAGCCGCGGCGTATGCCTATGCACTCAATGCCGTAATAGTGCGATGTGCGAACAACGGCGCGGATTGCCGCGTTCATCCCCGGCGCGTCGCCGCCGGACGTGAGGACGCCTATTCTGTGTACCTTCGATTCCATTTCTCTTCCCTCCAGCTTTTTATTATTTATCTGAAAACTTTGTCGTCCCTGTCGAAAACCTCAAGCCGCCTGATGGACGCGAAATCCGGCGCAAGCTCCGGTAGCCGCTGGGCGATGGCGGAGACGAACGTCGCCGGGGACAGCGACGGTTCCTGCGCCGCCAGCCGCGCGACAATACGCAGCTCGTTTGCCGACACGCGCAGCCATTCCGGTTTCCGGTACAGGGGACGTATATCAACCGCCGAGACGCCCCGCTTCGACCGCTTGTCCACAACAAGCGGATCCGAATCGTACAGCGCCCGCAGGCGATCGTAATCGTTATCCGAGATGCCGTTATCGTACTCAAGACCGATCTGAACCTGGAGCCAACAGATCTGCTTGAACTTCCTGTCGCTTCTGTACGCCTTCAGGACGGTGATGCCCTCCGGCAGCTTGGGGTTCAGAAGTCCGGGGACATCCTCAAGGGCGGTACCGCCGCGAAGCTCAAAATCCATCAGTTCGCAGTCGCTGCCCGTACCCAGCGGCAGCGGCAGCGCGAACGAGATATACGGGTGCGGATTGAAGCCCTCGGTGTGCTTTATGGCGACACCGGCTCTCACGAACGCGCGCTGCATGGTACGCATTATGTCCAGATGCGAGATGTACCGCGCGCGGCCGTCCTTCCTGATAAGCAATCTGTCACTCATCGCAGCGCCTCCTGAAAAGCAGCTCCGACGCGCCGCAGCCCGTACACGCGGCACGGCAATCCGGCGACAGCTTGCCCTCGTAAGCAAGCTCCCTCTCGCGCAGCAGGTGCTCCTTCGTCACGCCAACGGATATGACATCCCACGGCAGCAGCTCCGCCGTGTCACGGACGCGATTGGCGTAATCCTCCATGGCCAGGCCGTTCTCCGCGAAGGCGGCGCGCCAGCGGTCAAAATCGAAATATTCGCTCCACGCGTCCAGCTTCGCGCCGGATCGCCACGCGCTCTCCAGCACGTCGCCCACGCGCCTGTCGCCACGGGACAGCGCGGCCTCAACCATGCTCACGTCCGACTCGTGCCAGTTGTACGTGATGGCGCGGGAACGCATATTGTCCCGCAGGAGCTTCACGCGGCGCAGGTACTCATCAATCGTCACCTGCGGCTCCCACTGGAACGGCGTATGGGGCTTGGGCACAAAGCAGGAGGTGCTGACGGTTATCTTTATGCCCCGCGACCTGTTGGACGCGTACTGACGCCACGTGTCCAGCACCTTATTCGCCAGATCCGCGATAGCCAGAACGTCCTCGTCTGTCTCCGTGGGAAGCCCCAGCATGAAGTACAGCTTCAGATTGTTCCAGCCGCCCTCGAACGCCACGCGGCAGGAGCGCAGCAGATCCTCCTCCCGCACATTCTTGTTGATTACATCCCGGAGGCGCTGGCTCCCCGCCTCCGGCGCGAACGTCAGTCCCGTTCTGCGGACGCGCTGCACGCGCTCCATGAGCGCCATGGAGAAATTGTCGGCGCGGAGGGACGGCAGCGACAGGCTTATCTTGCGCGGTTCGCACCAGTCCAGCAGACCGTCGCACAGCTCACCAAGCCCCTTGTAATCGCTGGTGGACAGCGACGACAGGGTTATCTCCTCATAGCCGGAGTCGGTCAGCGCCTCACGCGCCTTCTCCAGCAGAAAGCCGGGACTGCGCCGTCTGACCGGACGGTAGGCGTAGCCCGCCTGACAGAACCGGCACCCGCGCACGCACCCGCGAAACAGCTCCAGCACCACCCGGTCGTGCACTATCTCCGTGGACGGCACTATGGTTTTCGAGGGAAAATACGTGTCGTCCAGATCCTCGATTATGCGCTTCGTGACCCTGCCCGGCCCGCCGGTGACGGAACGGAGGGTGCCGTCGCCGTTGTAGCTGACGTCGTACAGGGACGGCACATAGACGCCGGGGACGCGAGACGCCTCCTCAAGGAACCGGCGCTTCGTCCAGCCCTCACGCTTCGCGCGGCGCAGCAGCCGCACTATGTCCAGATCCAGATCCTCGCCCTCGCCGATGGCGAACAGATCCATGAACTTCGCCATCGGCTCCGGGTTGATGCACGCCGTGCCGCCGGCGAACACTATGGGCGTCAGCTCCGTCCTGTCCTCGGCGCGGATGGGCAGCCCGGCCAGGTCCAGCATATTCAGGACGTTCGTGTATGCCATCTCGTAGCCCAATGAGAAGCCGATTATGTCAAACTCCGAGAGCGGATCGCCGCTCTCAAGCGCGTACAACGGGATATGGTGCCGCCGCAGCTCCTCCTCCATATCGCCCCACGGGGCAAAGGCGCGCTCGCACCAGACGCCCGGCTCACTGTTCAGCGCGCCGTAGAGGATGTGCAGACCGAGATTGGACATCCCTATCTCGTAGGTGTCGGGAAAGCAGAACGCGAAGCGCGTATCCACGTCGCGCCTGTCCTTCACGATCTGGTTGTACTCGCCGCCGGTGTAACGGGCGGGCTTCTGGACATTCAGCAAAATTCGCTCAAGGGTTCCTGTCATGGCATTCACCGTTCGTTTCTTAAATATACAAACATTCTACCCTAATTTCCGCGTCTTTGCAACTAAAAATCCTGCACAAAGGATGAGGGTAAAATTGCCATTGGTTTTGTCGAATATGTACAGTCCCAACAGGGACAGAACGGCGGCGCAGATGAGGTCGGTCACGTACAGGACGCGGACGGCAGCGTCGGGGCCGAACGCGGCGGAGAGGGCGGCGCTGAGGGCGCGGCCACCGTCGAGGAAGCCGGCGGGAACCATATTCAGCAGGAAATACAGCACATGGGCGCCGGCGTAGACGGAGAACTGACGGGCGCCGGACAGCCGCACGGCGGCGGCGATGAGCGCGGCGCAGAACAGGTTCGCCAGCGGACCGGCAAGGGCGGCGGCGATCTCGCCGGAATAGGTCAGCAGCCGGTCGCAGCTGATGCACGCGCCGGTGGCCTGGAAGGTGACGCGGCGGGGCGGGGCGCGGAGCAGGTACAGCGCGGTCACGTGACCGGCCTCGTGGAGCAGGACGGCTGCGAGGACGGCGGCGACGGTGGGCCAATCGGCCAGCAGGAGGAACGCGGCGAACAGCAGCGCCGCGCCGGGCGTCACGGCGATCTCAGGAAGCATAGTCCGGCACATAGCGGGACGGATCCACGTACACGCCATCAACCGTCACCTCGAAATGGAGGCAGTCGCCGGTGGCGTTGCCGGAGCTGCCGGAACGGGCGATGGCGCAGCCCATGGAAACGGCGTCGCCGGAACGGACGGTCACGTCCGACAGATGGGCGTAGAGGGTGCGGCACACTCCGTGGTCGAGGATCACGTACAGGCCGTAACCGGAGCTGTCGCCCACGGCGAAAACGGTGCCGTCGGCGAAAGCGCGAACCTCCGTCCCGGCGGCAACGGCCACGTCAACGCCGTAATGGAACCGGATGTCGCCGGACGCGGGATCCGCGCGATAGCCGAAACCGGAGGTGACGGCACCGGTCACGGGCGCGGCGCAGGCGATGCCCAGATCGGGGGCGTCGAAGGTCGCGCCGTCGGGCGGGTCAACGGCAATCCCCTCCGTCCACGTCCACGGCTCGGCGCTCACGCCAACGGCCGCGCCATCGCTCGGTGAATCGGCGGGGGACGCGCTGTCGCTCGACGGCTGCGGGGGTGTCTCGCCGCTTGCTTCGTCCCCGCTCACCTCGCCGCTGCTCACCGGGGACGCGTCCTCACTCACCGGATCGGCACCCACCGACGCATCCTCGCTCACCGGGGTCGCGCCATCGCTCGACGGGGGGACGGGGGTGAAGGCGTAGAGGGCGGCTTGGCGG
>CAYQWH010000059.1:0-9661 GCA_964421265.1 uncultured Oscillospiraceae bacterium
ATATACTGAAAATCGCGCAGGAGCCTGTCTCCATGGAGACGCCTATCGGCGAAGAGGAGGACTCTCATTTAGGCGACTTCATACCTGATGAGGACGCGTCCGAGCCGGCGGAGGCGGCGTCATTCGCGCTGCTGAGGGAACAGCTCATGGAGGTGCTGGACACGCTGACTCCGAGGGAGAAGAAAGTGCTGGAGATGCGTTTCGGCATGATTGACGGCAGGTCAAGGACTTTGGAGGAGGTCGGCAAGGAGTTCAATGTGACGCGGGAACGCATAAGGCAGATAGAGGCAAAGGCTCTGAGAAAGCTCCGCCACCCCAGCCGCAGCAAAAAGCTGAAGGATTTTCTTAACTGACCGCATAATATATCCCCGTCCGCGCATAAGGTGTACGGGGAGGTGGTTATATGCAGTGCAGAATCGCTGATCTTCGCTGCAAAGAGGTTATCAACGTCTGTACGGGCTTCAGACTCGGATTTGTCGGCGATGTAACGTTCGACATAGTCAGCGGACAGCTCACAAGCATAGTCGTGCCCGGGCCGTATAAGTTCTTAGGGCTTTTTGGCAAAAACGGAGATTATGTCATACCCTGGGACTCGATCCGCAAAATCGGCGATGATATAATTTTAGTTGAGGCTGATGAAATAGAACAGCCTGATAAAAAGCCCAAGAAGAAATGGACATATACTGATTATCATTAACAATCGGCGCGATCGCTTTCCGGCCTTACGGCGCTGACGGGCGGATGATGTGCTTGAGCATCGCGCGGCGGGTAAGCGGTCGCGGAACGGTACGGCGGATGACAGGTTCCCCGCCACCCGCCGTACCGGACGCGCTCGTACCGGGCCTTGCCCGAAGAATGCCCGCGCGCCCGGGTAGCGGCTCTTTTCGTCATGCCGCGTCGGTTTTCCCTGAAATACGACACGGAAATATTTCCCGCTCCGGGTCATATCGCCGGTTTTCGGACAGGGTTCGGTATCAATTAACTTGAAGCGTATTATACGAGGAGGTATCGGATGAATCCAGGCGCGTGGGAGGATTGGTTCTCTGAACGTATGGCCGAGGCGTTCGCGAACGCGACTGTGCAGAGAGCGGCACAATGGATAATTTTCGCGACGCGGTTTATTCTTCCCCTTGCCGCGGTAGTGATTATCATCCGCTGCGCCAGATCTCTCCTTTCCGGCGCGAACGAGAAAGAGGTCTGGGGGGCGCTGGTACTGCCAAACGGAGCAAGAATAGAGCTTACCCACTGGGAGAACATTATTGGCAGGGCGGCGTCCTCAGATGTTATACTTGAGTATCCGACTTTGTCCAGAAGCCACGCCGCGCTGACCCGCGACGCTGATGGCAACTGGACAATTTTCGATATTGGCTCCAAACATGGCTTAAAGGTAAACGGCAGGAAAGCGGACGGGCCGTGCGGTGTGCGCACCGGCAGCGTAATATCCCTTGGCGGCGTTGACCTTGTTTTCATGCAAAGCTCCATATCGCAGGAGCGCGAGCAGGCAGCGGACAGGGAACGGCCCGGCGGCGAGATCGGCCCCACGCTGACGTTGGCGCTGCTGACTGAGTATATACTGTTCCTGGCGATCGCCATATGCTGTTCAAAAGGCTCGGAGCTTACGCTTGATGTTCCGATCGCCTTTGTCGTTCTCATAGCCGTAATGTGGTTATGCTATATACTGACGCGGGCGCTGGGGCGCGTGGGATTTGAAATCGAGACGATAGCGTTCCTGCTGACCGCCACCGGCTTCGGGGTAGTGGCAAGCTCCGACCCGGGCGCTCTGCTGAAAACGACAATATGCTTAATCGGCGGCGTCGCGCTCTTCTGGGGACTGGGCTGGTTCCTGAGGGATCTGGACAGGGCGCGCAGGCTCCGTGTACCGATCGCCGGCGCAGGGCTGCTGCTCCTGGCGGTGAATCTGGTGACGGCGGAGAGCATATTTGGCGCTAAAAACTGGTTATCCATTGGCAGCGTATCGTTTCAGCCGTCGGAATTTGTTAAAATCTGCTTCGTGTTCGCCGGAGCCGCGACTCTGGACAAGCTCTTTACAAAGCGCAACCTGGTGCTGTTTGTCGGATTTGCCGCCGCTTGCGTCGGCTGTCTTGTTATGATGAGCGATTTCGGCACCGCTCTTGTGTTCTTTACGGCATATCTTGTAATCGCGTTCATGCGCTCCGGCAGCTTCGCGACGGTGCTGCTCTCCGGGGCGGGCGCGGGGTTCGCGGCGTTTATCGCCGTTACCGCGAAGCCTTATATAGCCGACAGGTTCTCCACATGGGGTCACGCCTGGGAGCAGATGAATGACGGCGGCTATCAGCAGACGCGGACGATGGCAAGCGCCGCGTCGGGCGGACTTTTTGGCCTCGGCGCCGGGAACGGGTGGGTCAAAAACGTGTTCGCCGCCGATACGGATATGGTGTTCGGTATGGTCTGCGAAGAGCTGGGGCTGATAGTCGCGCTGACGATGGTCGCGGGGCTGATAGTCGCCGCGCTGTTCGTAGTGAAATCCGCCGCCGGCGCGAGAAGCGCGTTTTATGCCATAGCCTCCTGCGCCGCCGTGTCTATCCTGCTGATGCAGGTAATCTTAAATGTTTTCGGTTCTCTGGACATACTGCCATTTACAGGCGTGACATTCCCGTTCGTGTCGAAGGGCGGGTCAAGCCTTATGGCGTCGTGGGGATTGCTGTCGTTTGTAAAAGCCGCGGACACAAGGCAGAACGGCAGCTTTACGGTTCGTCTCCCAAAAAGACGTGAGCGGGAGGTCTGAGTAATGAACAAGGTCAGGCATCGCGCGGCGGCCGTATTGGTTCTGGCCGCGCTGATAGTCGCCGGAGTGTGCTTATACGTAATACGCTTCATTGTGAACGGCGACGAATGGGCGGGCGCGGCTGTGAACGGCAACGCGTTTGTAAACGGACGCGTCGCCGTTGGGACAATAACCGACAGAAACGGTCTGGTGCTGGCGGAGATACAGGACGGCGCCCGGGTCTTCGCGGAGGACGCGAGTGTAAGAAAGGCGTCTTTGCATATAGTCGGTGACAGGCAGGGCAATATCGGCACAGGCGCGCTGAAGCAATACACGAGCAGGCTCCTTGGCTACAACCCGATTACCGGCATATATTCGCTTGCCGGAAACGGCGGAACCGTGGAGCTGTCCATAGACGCGCGTCTTAACGTAACCGCGCTGGACGCTCTGGATGGCCGCAGCGGTGTTGTGGCCGTGATGAACTACAGAACAGGCGAGATACTCTGCGAAGTGTCCTCGCCGACGTTTGATCCTTCCGACCCGCCTGAGATTGACGAGAATGACACCTCCGGCGTGTATATCAACCGGTTCCTCTCTTCCACGTATACCCCCGGATCGGTGTTCAAGCTTGTGACTTTAGCCGCAGCGATCGAAAACATACCTGATCTCTATGACCGTGACTTCTACTGTGACGGTTCCGTTGATTTCGGCGGAGATACGGTCAGCTGCACCGGCGCGCACGGGAGCATGAAGATAGAGGACGCGCTGGCCGTGTCCTGCAACTGTACGTTTGCCGGCCTCGCGGTAGAGCTTGGCGCGGGAACTATAGAGCGATACGCGAGCGCTTTCGGGCTTACTTCTTCCCAGTCGGTGGATATGATAGCGACAGCGGACGGACGTTACGATTATGGCGTGGAGGACATAGACATCGCGTGGTCGGGCGTGGGGCAGTATAATGACGCGGTGAACCCCGCCGCCATGCTGCGCTTTGTCGCCGCGATAGCTAATGACGGCGCGGCTGTGGAAATGACACAGCTTAAAACCTCTAAAGGCTCGTCCGACGGCAGACTCCTGTCAGCGGGTACCGCGGAGAAGATAGCGTCTATGATGAATTACTGCGTGACGCGGACTTATGGCAGCGAAAACTTTCCGGGTCTGGAGCTTCACGCCAAATCGGGAACCGCTGAGGTGGGCAATGACAGACGCCCGAACGCGTGGTTCGTGGGTTTCATAGACAACGAGGACGCGCCGCTTGCGTTCGTGGTTGTAATAGAGGAAGGCGGATGGGGCAGCAGCGCGGCAGGCGAGGTCGCGAATAAAGTACTCCAGGAAGCGGTCTTTGGCTGAACCGCGTGAAAGGACAACATGGTATATACAGGTGCAGAGAGAAAAAAGAAATCCGCGTCGGCGGCGCGGGCGCTGTTCTTCCCGGCTTCCGCGCTGTTCATGGAGATGGTGACGGCGGCTGCCACGTCAGGCACATCGAGCGGCTGGAGCCTTTTGTATATTCTGCTGTTCTCCATGTCAGCGGGGTTTGTTCTGAACGGCTTCCTGTCGCTTTTTCGCGGAAAGGCGAGGACAGCCGTGTCCATAAGCCTCATGGCGCTGCTCACAATTCTGTTTGGCACGCAGATAGTATATTACAGGATCTTTCGCACATATATGGTATTATCTTCCGTCACGCGTGCCGGAGAGGTCCTCGGTGACTTCTGGCGGGAGGCGCTGAACGGTATAATAGGGAGCGGCTTGTGGCTGCTTCTGCTGATTGCGCCGCTCGTATTATTGATCATATTTCGGCGGCCGCTTCTGGACGGGAGATACGGATTCTGGCGGAGCGTCTGGTTCGGCGCGGTGCTTTATCTCGTCGCGGCGATCATGATAGGCGCGAATACCGGCGGTATAATGTCATACAGGCTTGCCTATTACGGCGCGTTTTCACCGACCGTATCGGCTCCTCGGTTCGGGGTGCTGGTGACTGTCCGTAAAGACGCGCAGGACGCGCTGGTGTCGAAGCTGATGGCGGATTCGGCGGCGGTAAATAACGCGACCCGCGCGACAAACCGCGGCGAATGGGAGCCGGGGGCGAAAAAGCCCGCGCTCATGTCGCGTACCGAGAAAGCCGCTGAGCCTCAGCCGGTGACGTACGCCGCAAATGTTATGGATATAGACTTCGACGCGCTGATTGCGAACGAGACGGACAAGACGCTCCTTGATATGCACACATATTTCTCGCAGGTGGAGCCGACAATGCAGAACGAGTACACAGGGATGTTTGAGGGCAAGAACCTCATCTGGATAGTCGCGGAGGGCTTTTCCCGATACGCTCTCAGCGAGACATACACTCCGACCCTGACGGAGCTGGCCGGCGAGGGATTCGTATTCGAGAACTTCTATAATCCCATATGGGGTGTCTCCACCAGCGATGGCGAGTATGTCACATTGACGGGGCTGATACCCAAGACCGGAGTCTGGAGCTTCTCCAGGAGCAGTGAGAACTACATGGCCTTCTCCATGGGCAACCTGCTGGGCGATCTGGGCTATAAGACGCTGGCGTATCACGATCACACATACACCTACTATAACCGCGACAAAAGCCACCCGAACATGGGGTATGAGTACAAGGGTCTGGGGAACGGGCTGGATGTGAAAGCCACATGGCCGGAGTCGGACCTTGAGATGATGGAGAAAACCGTGGGAGAATATGTGGGCGAAGAGCCGTTCCACGTGTATTATATGACCGTCAGCGGACACCTTGAGTATAACTTTGGCGGAAACGCCATGGCCTCCAAGCACCGCGACGATGTACAGGGTATGTTGGACGACGGATACTCAACAGCCGCCAGCGCGTATGTCGCCTGCCAGATGGAATTTGACCAGTCCGTCGCGTACCTGATAGACGCGCTTGACGACGCGGGTGTGCTCGACAACACTGTCATTGTCATATCCGGCGACCACTATCCCTATGGGCTTGAGCAGTCACAGATAGAGGAACTCGCCGGGGAGACGCTTGACTCCACCTTTGAGCTGTACCGTTCCACCTGTATAATCTGGACACCGGACATGGAGACGGTTACGGTTGACAAATACTGTTCGAGTCTTGATATTCTGCCAACTCTTCTGAACCTCTTCGGTATAAACTACGATTCCCGGCTGATAATGGGCCGAGATATATTATCCGACTCTCAGGCGCTTGTGATATTTAACGATCGTAGCTATATAACAGACTATGGCCGGTACAACTCCAAGACCGACACATTTACGCCGAACGACGGCGCTGAGGTATCGGAGACATACCCGGCCGCCATGCTGCAGATCGTGAATGACAGGTTCAATTACTCAAAGCTTATACTGGAAAATGACTATTACGCGAAGGTGATCCCCGATGAGCTGGAATGAGAGGACGCTGCTCCTGATAGGCGGGGAAAACGCTGAGAAGCTGGAGCGCGCGAGGGTTGCGCTTTTCGGAATCGGAGGCGTGGGATCCTATGCCGCCGAGGCGCTGACACGCGCCGGTATAGGCCATCTGACATTCGTTGACGGCGATACGGTGGAGGAATCAAATATCAACCGCCAGATTGTCGCCCTTCACTCAACATTGGGGAGGAACAAGGCGGAGGTCATGGCAGAGCGGGCGCGTGACATAAACCCGGACGCGGACGTAACCGCCATTCCCGCGTATATTACCGATGAGAACATTGATTGCTTTGATTTTACCGCGTTCGACTATGTGGCCGACGCGATAGATACGGTGACATCAAAGCTTCTGATAATTGAAGCCTGCCGGAAACGCGGAACGGCGGTAATCTCATCTATGGGTACCGGCAGCAAAATGGATCCGGCGGGATTTGAAGTAACGGATATATTCCGGACAAGCGTTGACCCCCTGTCACGCGTCATGCGAAAGGAGCTAAGGCGGCGCGGCATTACAGAACTGGATGTGGTGTTCTCCCGGGAAGAGCCTGTAACCCCGAACGGGGGAGGGCCTGTGGGATCCATAGCGTTTGTGCCGTCAGTTGCGGGGCTTACAATGGCTGGCCATATTGTGCGGCGTATAATTGGTACATAAACTGAACGTTTTTACAGCTAAACGTTGAATTTCGTGAAAATATCTGGACATTTGCGCTCGTTGAGATTATAAAAGGAATAATACCGGTTTTTTAAAAGGCTTTAATGCGCTTATACACAGCGCCGAAGGGCGCGTAAAGAACCGATGAGACGCCGCGCCGCGCGCGGCGCGTCACGCGGCGGTTTGATGTAAAGATAAATGAAAACAGGTAAGGTGAGAGGGTTTGATTACGGTTATAAAGCTTGTGATCTGCGCGGCAGTGGGGTATTTAACAGGCTCCCTGTCATCAGCTGTGCTGGTGTCGCGGTTTATTGAGAAGAAGGACATACGGAGCATGGGCAGCGGCAACGCGGGCGCGACAAACATGACACGCGTGTTTGGCTGGGGCGCCGGAGCCGTGACGTTCCTGTGCGATGTGGCGAAAACAGTGATAGCGATGCTGATAGGGAGGCTCCTTGGCGGAGATATGGGCTATCTTATCGGCGGCTGCGCGTGCCTGATAGGGCACTGCTTTCCGGTGTTCTTCGGCTTTCGCGGCGGAAAGGGCATAGCTGTCGGCGCGACTGTATGCCTGCTGTCAAGGCCGATCCTGTTCCTTGTCCTGCTGCTGGCGTTTGTAATAGGCGTAGCTCTGACGCGCCGCGTGTCAGTCGGCTCTATCGCGGGAAGCGTGTTATTGCCAATCGCGGCATACGTTCTTGGCGAGAGGGAGATGTACAGGCTTATCTGTTTTCTGTTCATCGCCTTGCTTGTTATTTTTATGCACCGCTCAAATATAGTGCGTCTCATAAAAGGCACGGAGCCTGTGTTTAAAGCCGGCAGCAAAAAGCGGTGACCCGTTCCTTAAAGACACTGATTAAACCCAGGCGCGCGGTCTGGCGGAGCCTTTCCCCTCCCGACGGCGTAAGTGCGCGGGAATACGCAAAGTACTCCCGCGCCCTTACGCCGCCGTCCTGTCAGGCCAAAGTTCTGCCCGCCATACCGCGCGCTCTGACTTATGTATTCTTTATAAAAAGCCGCTTTATGTGTATAGCTCCGGAGAAGCGCCGGAGATTGTACGCGGCAGCCTGCCGAGGGGCGAATACCCCGCGATTAAAGAGTTTAATCGCGGGGTATTATTATATGAACATCTCCGGCTGGCGGTGAACCTTTGATACGGCGACACACATTTCGGGGAACCGTTGAGAAATATACTTTACGACAGGCTCCATCACCACATTCTCCGTGGGAAAATGTCCCGCGTCAATTAAGTTAACGCCCAGCTCACGCGCGTCAAGAAACTGATTGTATTTCACGTCGCCCGTCACGTAAGTGTCGCACCCAAGAGCGCGGACGCGCGCAAGTTCCGACCCGCCGGAGCCGCCGCAGACCGCCACGCGGTTCACGGGCTTTCCGCCATCCACATACCGTATACCGTTTGCGCCGAGAGCGGCCTTGACGATCCGCAAGAAGCCGTCAAGATCCATCGGCCCGACCGAACCATATCTGCCCAGGCCATAGGCCGTGCCGCGAACATCGACGCCGTCCTCCACTACAGGATGCGTGTCGTGAAGGCCAAGCGCGTCCGCCAGCGCGTCGTTTACGCCGCCCGGCGCCACATCCAGATTCGTGTGCATACATATCGCCCCGATGCCATTCTCTATCAGGGATATGATCTTTTCTCCGACAAGCGTGTCATAAAGCACGTTTTTGGCGTCGAAAAACAACGGATGATGTGAAACTATAAGCTCCGCGCCCATCGCGGACGCTTCAGATATAACATCATTCGTTATGTCCAGCGCCGCCAGCGTCGTTTTTACTTCACGGTCAGGCCTACCCACCAACAGTCCCGGATTGTCAAAATCCATCTTCCATTCAATAGGCGCAAGTTCACAAAGCGCCTCATACACATTACGTATAGTTGCCATTCTTATATGCACTCTCCCATACTGCTATGTCACGGAGCAGCCGCTTTTCCGCTGACGTATCGGCGCCGCCCCGTTCCATCCCTTGAATCGCGCGCTCTGTCCTTGCCCTCAGGAATGACAGGTACTTCGGCAGAAGCGCGTCCGCCCTCTTAAGAAGCGGTCTGATTATAAACTCCTCAAACGGCTGGCCCCGGGTGTTCCCGCCTGTCACCGACATTATCTGATACAGCTTTCCGTCATCCTCCGCAAGGCGCGCGTCCAACGGTCCATAACCGTTGACCGCCAGCCAGCTGCACAGCGTCTCCTGCTTGCTCTGCGGCTGAAGGACGAGATGCGCGCCGCGTGTCCACGGCGCGTCGGCGAGTATTGATATTATGGCTTCGCCGCCCATGCCGGCAATGATTATATCGTCGAACTCCCGGTCAATCCCGGTAAGGCCGTCGGACATGAAAAACTCTATGCTGTCCGCCATGCCATATCTTTCCGCTGTAATCATGGCCCGTTTGAGCGGCTCCTTCCGCACATCTGACGCGGCGACGCGGGAGGCTCTGCCGCTGAGCGCGAAATACGTCGGCACGTACCCGTGGTCAGTTCCGACGTCCAGGATACGGCTGCCGTCACCCACTAAGTCGATAACCGTCTTGAGACGATCCGAAAGCTTCAGTATTATCCACCCCCTCATACGCCAAGAGACGGAACAGAGTCCGTCTCAGGCGATTTTCGGTGTCATGTCAGTTCTTTTTAAAAAGCCTTAGCTTTTTATAGTACCGAAGGTACGTAAAGAACTTATGAGACGTCGTGACGCGCTTTTGCGCGGCACGAGCACGCACGCAAGTGCGGGCGTATTCCAAATTAAAATTCTTTTAATCTGGGATCAGTATCATGTCAGTTCTTTTTAAAAAGCTTCAGCTTTTTATAGTACCGGAGGTACGTAAAGAACTT
>CAYQWH010000060.1:0-9644 GCA_964421265.1 uncultured Oscillospiraceae bacterium
CCGCGCGCCGTAACCCAGGAGCGTGGCGAAGTGGTGCACGTCTCTCGGTTCCCCGGACTCCAATATGACGGAGACAGCCGTGCGCTTCTTGGTGCGTATCAGGTGCTGCTCAATGGCTGACACGGCCAGCAGACTGGGTATGGCCTGGTGGTTCTCGTCCACGCCCCGATCGGACAGGATGAGTATATTCGCGCCGCGCATATACGCCCTGTCGCAGTCCAGGAACATACGGTCAATGGCGCGGTTCAGCGGCGTGCTGGTGTAGTAGAGGAGCGATATAGTCTCCACTTTGAACCCCGGCCTTGACATCTGCCGTATTTTCAGCATATCGACGCCGGAGAGGATGGGGTTGTGTATCTCCAGCACATGGCAGTTCTCGCCGCTGTCCTCCAGCAGGTTGCCGTCGGAACCCACATAGACTGTGGTGTCGGTGATAATCTCCTCGCGGATGGCGTCGATGGGCGGGTTCGTGACCTGAGCGAAGAGCTGCTTGAAGTAGCTGAAAAGCGGCTGGTGCTTCTCCGACAGAACGGCCAGAGGTATGTCCGTGCCCATGGAAGCGGTCTGTTCCGTCCCCGACCGCGCCATGGGCAGTATAACGTTCTGTACATCCTCATAGGTGTACCCGAAAGCTTTGTAGAGCCTGTCGCGGATATCCTGCGTGTGAACAGGGACTCGCATATTCGGGATAGGCAGATCGCGCAGCTTGACGAGGCTCCTGTCGAGCCACTCGCCGAACGGCTTCTCCGAGGCGTAGCGCTCTTTAAGCTCCTCGTCCGGTATGACGCGCTTGGCCACGGTGTCCGCCAGCAGCATTTTACCCGGCTGCAGACGGCCTTTTTTAATAATCTTCTCCTCCGGGATACTCAGCACGCCCACCTCGGAGGACAGGATGAGATAGTTGTCGGAGGTGATGTAATATCTCGCCGGGCGCAGACCGTTCCTGTCCAGCGCCGCGCCCACCACGTCGCCGTCGGAGAAGAGGAGCGCCGCCGGCCCGTCCCACGGCTCCATCATCGTCGCGTAGTAGTGGTAGAAGTCCCGCTTCACGCCGCTCATGTCCTCGTCCCGGCTCCACGGCTCCGGTATGAGCAGCATGACCGCCTTGGCGAGATCAATACCGCTCATCATCAGGAACTCCAACGTGTTGTCCAACATGGCGGAGTCCGAGCCGTCGGCGTTGACCACGGGGAGGATCTTGTCCATATACGGCTCCAGCACCCGCGACGACATAGTTTCCTCTCTGGCGGCCATCCTGTCGATGTTGCCCCGGATGGTGTTTATCTCGCCGTTGTGGAGTATGAGCCTGTTCGGATGCGCCCGTTCCCAACTGGGCGTGGTGTTCGTGGAGAACCGGGAGTGTACCAGGGCGATAGCGGATCGGTAGTCCTCGTCCTGGAGATCCGGATAGAACCCCCGGAGCTGTCTCACAAGGAACATCCCTTTATAGACGATAGTTCGGCTTGACAGGGAGGGGACGTAGGTGTCGGCGCTTGACTGTTCAAACTCCCTGCGGACGACATAAAGGAGCCTGTCAAAGGGGAGACCCCTTTCGACAGACTCCGGCCTCCTGATAAAGCATTGGGCGATGAAGGGCTGGCAGTCCCGCGCGCGCTGACCGAGTATCTCCGGCACAACGGGAACGTCGCGCCAGCCCAGGAACTCAAGCCCCTCCTTCGCGACGATAATCTCCAGCATACGCTTCGCCGCTCTGCGCCGGACAATATCGGCGGGGAAGAAGAACATCCCGACGCCGTAATCCCGCTCCGGCGGCAGTGTTATACCGCATTTGGCCGCCGCCTTTGTGAAGAAGCTGTGGGAGATCTGCAGCATGATCCCCACGCCGTCTCCCGTCTCGCCGGTGGCGTCTCTGCCGGCGCGGTGCTCAAGCCGTTCCACGATCTTCAGCGCGTTGTCCACCGTCTCGTGGGTCTTTACGCCGTCAATGCTGACTATCGCGCCGATGCCGCAGTTATCGTGCTCGAACGACTTATCGTACAGTCCTTCCCGACTATCCTTATCCATCAGTTCACTTCCTTGCCTCGTTTTTGTAATGGTTCAATATTTTCCGCGCCATGTCAGCCATTTTCATCGCGCTCTCCATGCTTTTGTGCTGCAAATATCTGTGGGCCTCGCTCTCGGTCATGAAGTTCCGCTGCATGAGGAGCACCTTCGCCTCGGTGATAACCGCCTCGTCAGCCTCGCTGCGGCGGGGAATATTGCGGCGGCTGCGTATCTCATCCATCTGCAGCAGTATGTTCACCGACCCGCGAAACTCACCGGGCGTCACCGGGAGCGGCATACGGAACGCGGTGCCGCTCCCCAGAAGTTCCAACTGCGGCGGCGTGGCCATGACGAGCAGATAGGCAAGCCCCTCCAGCTCATCCGCCAGATCGTCCGCCGACATATCCCGGAGCCTGTAACCGCATATGACCACGCCGCCGCCCATGGTCTTTACGGCGCCCGCCGCCTCTCCGCCGGTTCCGCACTGGTAACGGACCTGAACGTCGGCCTTTTCCAGCATACCCGCCACTTTGCCGCGAGCCTCCGCGTTATCAAACGCCACAACTGTCCGTGTCACTTACGCCACCCCCTTGTCAAAATACGCGAAATATCCATAGCAGCCAACGGAGTTTGCCGGACAGCCGCTTAATATCTCACTATATAGCGTTTTACCTCCCAGTCGGACACGTGAGTGCGGTACTCGTCCCACTCGCGCTTCTTGCCCTCAACGTACTGGGTAAGGATGTGTTCGCCCAGGGTGTCGCATATGAGTTTGTCGCCCTCCAGCATTTCCACCGCCTCGTAGATGTCCGCAGGCAGGCTCTCGATGCCGTTAGCCAACCGCTCCCGCTCGTTCATGGCGAAGATGTTCTCCGTAATCTCCTCCGGCGGGGTAAGGCCGCGCTTAATGCCGTCAAGTCCCGCAGCCAGGCAGACCGCCAGCTCCAGATACGGGTTGCATGACGGATCCGGGCAGCGCAGTTCCACACGCGTCCCGTTCCCGCGAGCCGCCGGTATACGTATCAGCGCGCTGCGGTTGGACGCCGACCACGCCAGATAGCACGGTGCCTCGTAACCCGGCACCAGCCGCTTGTAGGAGTTCACCAGCGGGTTCGTCACCGCCGCCATGCTCTTCATGTGCGCCAGTATACCCGCGATAAAGCTGTAGCACTCCTTCGACAGCCCCTTCGGATCCGACGGGTCATAGAACGCGTTTTTGCCGTCACGGAAGAGCGACATATTCGTGTGCATTCCGGAGCCGTTAATGCCGAAGATGGGCTTGGGCATGAATGTGGCGTGGAGACCGTTCTTCTGGGCGATCGTCTTGACGGCCAGCTTGAAGGTCATTATCCTGTCGGCGGTGGTGAGGGCGTCGGAGTACTTGAAGTCGATCTCGTGCTGTCCCTGCGCCACCTCGTGGTGGGACGCCTCAATCTCGAAGCCCATCTCCTCAAGGTTCAGACAGATCTCGCGCCGGGTGCTTTCGCCGTGGTCAATCGGTCCCAAGTCAAAATAACCCGCCTCGTCGTCAGTCTTGGTGGTGGGCAGGCCCTCGTCGTCCAACTGGAAGAGGAAGAACTCGCACTCAGGCCCCACGTTGAAGGAGTAGCCCATTTCCGCCGCCTCCGCCAACTGGTTCTTGAGCACGTTCCTCGGGTCGCCCACGAAAGGAGTGCCGTCGGGGTTGTGCACGTCGCATATGAGCCGCGCCACCTTGCCGGACTGGGGCCTCCAGGGTATGAGACTGAAGCTGTCAAGATCCGGATACAGATACTGGTCGGACTCCTGAATACGCACGAACCCGTCAATGGAGCTGCCGTCTATCATTATCTGATTGTTGACAGCCTTCTCTATCTGCGACGCGGTAATGGCAACATTCTTGAGCCTGCCGAATATGTCCGTGAACTGCATACGGATGAACTCAATATCCTGCTCCCTGACCATTTCAATTATGTCTTCCTTAGTATACTTACCCATATTGCCTGCCCCTTTCTGCCGCATGACTACAGCCTGCGGATTAAATGTATTGTTGTCTGAAAAATGGGCAACCGGTTCAAAAAGCCCCGTTGCCCATTACATCTGAAATTATAAAACTTAATCTGGTTTTTGTCAACGGTAAAATTTCATTTTCCCGCCATTTTGGAGGATATAACAAGGCGGTTTTGCAACAATTAAAAAATTTTTATGCAAATTTATATATAACCGACAGCCGTCACCCGGAACAAGCGGGGAAAAGCCGGTGAACCTGCGCGGTCAGCGGGGGACGTGCGCCAGCAGCGCCAGCGCGTCCGGGTCGCGCACATCGCCCTCCGCCACGACGACGGCGGGGCCTGTGAGACGGATGTCCCGCGCCGCGCCATCCTCCACGGTCAGCGTCACGGAGAGCGCGCCTCCGGGGACGGCGACGGCCACGTCATGGCCGCTGACAAGACCTCTGAGCGTCAGCGCCGTGACGGTGGCTCCCACGCCGGTGCCGCAGGCGAGAGTGAAGTCCTCCACGCCGCGCTCAAACGTCCGCGCGGAGACACTGTCCGCGCCCGTCACAGCGCAGAACGTGACATTCGCGCCCTTCGGGAACCCGCGCCAGTGGCGTATGTCGCGGCATATTTCCCGCAGTTCATCCTCCGGCACGTCCATGTAGCCGCCGTCGAGCACCACGGCGTGGGGCAGCCCCGGCGACCCCAGTTCCACATAGGAGCAGCGGTACTCGTGACCGCGCGCTGTCACGGCCACGTCCAGATCCGCCACCGACGGGTCGGCGAGCCGCACGGTGTACAGACCGTCCCGCCGCGCCTCGCCCGTGACGACGCCCGACGCCGTCTCAACAGTCACCGTGCCGCCGCTGGCAAGGCCGCGCTCGAACCCGTAGCGGGTGACGCATCTGGCGCCGTTACCGCACATCTCGCCCTCGCTGCCGTCGGAGTTGTAGAATATCATCCTGAAGTCCCCGGCGCCCCGCGCCGCGTCCACCACCATGAGACCGTCCGCGCCAATGGACAACCGTCTCCGGCAGAGCGCCCGCGCAAGCTCCGGGAATATGCCCTCGGGCAGCTTTTCGCTGATGTTGTCTATGAGGATGAAGTCGTTGCCCGTGCCGTGCATCTTTGTAAAACGCATTCTTACTCCTTTCCCATCGACGCCAGATAGCTCTCCAATATCAGTGACGCCGCCACCGCGTCGATCCTCTCCCGGCGCTTCTTGCCGTAACGCCTGTTCGCGTTGAGCACCTCGTAGGCGTCCAGCGTCGTCCCGCGCTCGTCCCACATGATGGGCTTGGTCGCGCCCTGGTACCGGTCCTCGATAAGTCCCTCGATAAGTCCCGCGAACTCTCTGCAGCGTGCCGCGCTCTCGCCCTCGGTGTCGTTCATATTGAGCGGCAGCCCGACGACTATACGATCCACACCACGCGTCTTCCACTCCCTGACTATGCGCCTGGCCACTCTGCCCATGCATTTGTCCTTAATCACAAACGCGTCGCCTGTCAGCGTGCCTGTCGCGTCCGATACCGCGACGCCTGTCCGTGCCACACCGTAATCAACTGCCATAACGCGCATCGCGCTTCACCTCCCGCAATCATACGAACCCGTTCAATTTAAGTTGATTGTAAACCTCCAGCCCATGGGCCTTTCCGAATATGTGCAGCACCTGTACATAGATGGTCTTGCGCACGTTGGTGGCGTTTATGAGCGCCTCCGTCTCGTCAAGACGATCCAGACAGCCAATGCTCCTGAGTATCATGGCCAGCGCCCTGCGGGACTTCCGCCACTCGTTGTACCGGGCGTACTCCGTCTCGATGGAGATCCTGCCGGACAGCTCGCGTATTTCGTCGGCCCGTCGGCTCCTGCCGTCCAGGTACAGTATTCCCGTAGCGAAGTTATCCGCCCGCGTCACCGTGTGCCTCGTGTAGGCCCTGTTGGACCAGTACTCCGTAACGGCGTTGAACCCGTTGTCGTTGCTCACAATGCAGACAGGCCCGGCGTAGCCGCTGCCGAACACCTCACCCATCCGGCTTGTCAGATAGAAGTCCAGCGCGTTCTTGCCCGTGTTCGCCAGCGCGCATATGTCAAAGGCGCAGTTGGAGTTCACGATGGTCACGAAGTTCCGCTTTGTCATGTACTTCGCGTTGACGCTGTAGAAGAGCGTGACGCGATCCTCGTCCGTCAGGTACTCCGCGCCAACAAGCCCCGACTCCTTGACGTTCTCATAGTCCACCATGAAACATATGCCGTGCGACCCGTCGGGTCTCTCGCAGTCAATCGGCACCGGCGGCGCCGACGGTACCGGCGCAGGTTCGGCAGCCTCCGGCTTGGACGCGAACTGGTTGCACTCAATCTCCACACGGGTAATGCAGAACTCGTTCTTCTTGCTTTTCGATATGCGCTTGAGATAGAAATCGGCGGCTTTGTCCCAGTCGAAGAACGTGGCGTCAGGCAGACTGCCTGTCAGAGTGTAGCCGACGCTGCTTGTCGCTGTCCTTATGTACTTTTTCTGTGGGACGTTGTATATAACATATTGCATCCTGTCGGCCTCCAGTAATATTCCGGGCGTCGCCGCCGCCCGATTCGTGCCGCTCACCGCGCGCCCGCAGCGGCGGTCAAAGCGCTGTCACGGCGGAGCCGCGTACAGAAGATACCCCGTCGCGTAGCGCCAAAGGCGCGTAAGGAACGCGTCAGACGGCGTAACCGGCGCTAAACTCCGCGATGTAACGCATTCCGCGTCAGCCGTTACCCGGCGTAAAGGGCAGATCGGTGCGGCCTTTCAAGAGAATATCGGCGATTCTCCGGCTGGCGAGGCCGTCGCCGTAGGGGTTCTTGGCGCGGCCCATGGAGTTGTACAGGCGCTCGTCCGTCAGGAGAGCCTTGAACTCCCTGTATATGTCCTGCTCCTGCGTGCCCACAACTCTTATAGTCCCGGCCTCCACGCCCTCCGGCCGCTCGGTCACGTCCCGCAGCACGAGAACGGGTTTGCCCAGGGACGGTGCCTCCTCCTGTATGCCGCCGGAATCGGTCAGTATCATGTAGCACCGCGCCAGGAAGTTGTGGAAGGTTATAACGTCCAGCGGCTCAATGAGCCGTATCCTGTCCATGTCCGCAAGCTCCATATCCGCCGCCTCGCGCACCAGCGGGTTCAGGTGTATCGGGTACAGCACCTTCACGTCCGGGAACTCCTCCACCACCCGCCGTATGCCTCGGAATATGCGGTGCAGCGGCGCGCCCCAGTTCTCCCGCCGGTGGGCGGTGAGTATGACGAGCCGGGAGCCTTGCGCCCACTGCAGATCCGGGTGGTCGAAGTCGCTCACGACGGTGGTGCCCAGCGCGTCTATGCCCGTGTTGCCGGTGACGAATATCCTGTCAGGGCGCTTGCCCTCCCGCAGCAGGTTCATCTTCGCAAGCTCCGTGGGCGCGAAGTTGTACTCCGCTATGCACCCCACCGCCTCGCGGTTGAACTCCTCCGGGTAGGGCGCGTGAATATCATAGGTTCTCAGCCCCGCCTCCACGTGCCCCACGGGAATGTTCAGATAGAAGCACGCCAGCGCGGAGGCGAAGGTGGTGGACGTGTCGCCGTGAACCAGCACAATGTCCGGTTTCTCCTCCTCCAGCACCTGCTTCATCCCCGTCAGCACGCGGGTCGTCAGGTCAAACAGCGTCTGCCCGGGACTCATCACCGCCAGGTCGTAGTCGGGGACAACGTGGAACGCGTCCAGAACTTGTTTCAGCATCTCCCGGTGCTGCCCCGTGACGCACACCAGCGTCTGCGCGTGACGGCCCCGCTTGCGCAGCTCATTCACCAGCGGGCACATTTTTATCGCCTCCGGGCGTGTCCCGAAGACGAGCATTATTTTTTTCATCGGAATTCACTTCCTTACGCTCAGGAAAATGTATGTATACTATTGACGAATATTGGCACTATATAGTTAATTATAGCACAAATAATCCACAAAAACAAGGCTCGCGCCGATAACTTTTCGGAGCAAGCCCGGTTTTTAAAGGTCAACGCACCGCGCCGGAGCGCCATTTTGAGCCATCTCGCCCCGCGTCCCGCCGCCGTTCACTGAAATTTTACAAAATAAAACACTCCGTCAGCAGCCACAGGACGGCTGTGCCTCCGGCGCCCAACAGCGCGCAGGCGCCGGGCGGCAGCTTCGCGAATAAGCGCCTCCCGTTCTGCTCACGGACATAGCTCTCCGCCACGTCCCGCGCCTCGCGCAGTATCTCCTCATTCGTAACGCCCGTTCGCCCCGCGCCGTCCTCGCGGACTAAGAATATCGCCTCCTCGAATATCCTCGGATCCGGGGATTTTATGACGACCACACGCCGCGTCAGCCCCTTGACCATGTACGCCACCTCCAAAATCCAGTTGTTACCAGTATCCCCGGATTTTCCCGTGAATATACGCCGCGACCGAACTTTTCCCGAAAGCGCGTAACGGAGCCGCCCGCGTTAAAAAGCTCCGGCTTTTATACACAGCGCGAGGACGCGTGAGAACACGCGAGATGGCGCGCCGCGTAAAAGCGCGCGGATTCAAGATTAAATCTTTTAATTTGCGATCAGGGAACCTCCGATTAAATCGGCGAGAGCGAGGACTTCACGTCAGAAAAAGGCGCGAGAGCGCGGCAATACTTTGCGCATTCCAAGCTTGAGCGGCGCGCTTTTGGCGAAAACACGATCCGGCAGCAGGCGATTTATTCAGAGGTTCCTTAGCGTTGCGAGACGGCGGATGCGCGAGTCCCGGATTGAGCTTTCGGTCCGGAACCGGCGTCACTGCCGCGCCTGGGTCCTGACGACCAGCGCCGTCATGTCGTCGTCGCCGCCGTCCGCGCGGGACGACGCGCCGGACAGGATGTTCCCGGCAAGCTCCTTGGGGTCGCCGCCGTCGGCGAACTCAGCAACCGTTTTGCGGAGCCATCTGTCGTCGTCGCCGCCGGTGACGCCGTCGGATACGAGTACCGCGAAGGTACCGGGGGACATCCTGACGGACGCGGACACGCCGTGACCGGAGACGCCGCCGGAGAAGCCCACGGGCAGGGACCCGCACCGCATCCGCTTCACGGAACCGCCGCGCTTGAAGTACGACGGCGCCGCGCCGCACTTGTAAATCCTGGCCTCGCCGCTGAACATATTGAGGCACAGCATATCCACGGTGGCGCTGACGACCTCCGTGTCGTTCCGGAGGAGCATCAGATCCGACAGCAGCCGCAGCGCGATCTCCGGCGCGACCCCGGCGCGGAGGAACCGTTCCAGCGTGGACGTGGCGGAGGAACTGAGTTTCGCCGCGCCCTCGCCGCTGCCCATCCCGTCCGACAGCAGCACGTACAGGAACCCCTCGTCCGTCCGGAAGAAGACGCCCCTGTCGCCGCTGACAGTCTCACCGTCCCGGCGCTTACCGGCGACGCCTATCGTCACCGACAGCGGCTCCGCCTCCAACAGCACCAGCCTGTCCCCGTCAACCCGCTCGTCGGATGTGCACAGCCGCGTGCCTAAGAGAGAGGACAGCCGGTTCAGGTATTCCCCGTCGCCTGTCAGCTTTCGCATATCCGAGCAGCGCAGCTCCACGCGCAGCCTGCCGCCGCGCACATGGAACACGGCGGCCGTCGCGCTCAGACCAAGCCCCCGCAGATACCGCTGTAATCGCCGTTCCAG
>CAYQWH010000061.1:0-9612 GCA_964421265.1 uncultured Oscillospiraceae bacterium
GCACAGCCGTTCCGTGCTCCTGGAGGCCAGGGCGTCCACGGTTATCACAAGCTGCGGGCGTATCTCCGCGACGATGGATTTGATAACATCCGCGCTCTCTATGCCGGTGGCGCCAAGGACGCCCGCCTCGAATACCGCCACGTCGCCGAACACGCGGAAGCTGCCCGGCGCGCTCCGGCGCAGGTGGCGGGTGACAAGGGTGTTCCGACAGACGTGATGGCCCACCGCGTCCGGGGTGATGGCCGGGTTGCCCAACCCGACCACCAGCGTGGGCACGCTGGTGTCCGCCAGCGCCCGCAGCTGATCCGCCACCACCCGCGCGCCGTTGCGGAACGCGTCCTCCTCGCGGCGCATGAAGGCGCCAAGCTCTATGGTTATATAGCTGCCGACGGGCTTGCCCAGTTCCCGCGCCGCCGCCTCTGAGGTTATCCTGACAGTGGTGACGGTAAAGCCGTCAGCCACGCGGGTCTGTTCCTCCGCTCCGGCAAGGTCGCGGCCGTTGTCCTCCGCCCATATTGCCCTGGACTCCGCCGCAAGATCGGTCCTGCGTCTTATCATATCGTGTCACTCCCGGTTTGTTGTATTTTATATAGGTTATTATGCCGCGGATGGCCGGAAAAATCAGCGGCGGGGCGGAAAAGAAATCGCGGAGATTTACCATAATTTTTAAAAAAGGGGTTGCATTTTTCTGAGAATGTGGTATAATGGTTGTCGCACGGGAAACGTGACTTTATAGGAGGAGGTGGCCAGAGAAATGCCTAACATTAAATCAGCGAAGAAGCGTGTACAGATTGGTGCGGTGCGGAACATGAGGAACAAGAGCGACCGCTCGGAGCTTAAGACAGTTATTAAGAAGTTTGACGCGGCGGTGTCCGCCGGTGACCGGGAACAGGCTCAAAGCGCCTATAAAGTCGCCGTCAAATGCGTTGACAAGGCAGCCGCGAAGGGTATTATCCACAAGAACAACGCGGCGCACAAGAAGAGCAGCATTGACGCGAAGATGAACGCGATGAACTGACGCGCCGCGCGGCAGCGCGATGGAGCGTGCGCGGCACGTGGACTTATTGATTAAAGGCTTTAATCAATAGACAGTATCGAGAACCGGAGGCGGAGCCGCGCCTCCGGTTTTTTATACCGGTTCCTTTTAAAAAGCGCCCAAGCTTTCGCGTAAAGGATTTACGGGACGGCGCGGCGCGCGCGTCGGTATTGCGCGGGACCGGTACCGGATTATCAGGAGGCAAGAATATGGTCAACAGTTTTTTCGCGCTCATCTCCAGGCTCAAGCACATAGACCGCTGGGCGCTTATGAGGAACGCGGATCGGGAGAACGTGCAGGAGCACTCCCACATGGTGGCGGTGCTGGCCCACGCGCTGGCGGTGATAAGGCGGGACGTGTACGGGCGGGAGTGCTCGCCGGAGCGCTGCGCCGCCGCCGCGCTGTTCCATGACGCGCCGGAGATATTCACCGGCGACCTGCCTACGCCCGTCAAGTACCACGACGACCACATGACGCTGGCGTACAGGGGAGTGGAGGACGCGGCCAAGGAGAAGCTGCTGTCGTCCATTCCGGAGGAGATGCGCCCGGAGTACGAGAGGATACTGCGTGAGGACGTGGACGGGGAGCTTATAAAGGCCGCCGACAGGCTGGCGGCGTATATAAAGTGCGCGGAGGAGCTGAAAACCGGGAACGAGGAGTTCCGTTCCGCCGCCGGGACGACTATGGAGAGGCTGCGGGGCATGGGACTTCCGGAGGTGGACTATTTCATCGAGAACCTGCTCCCGGCGTTCAGCATGACCCTGGACGAGATAAGCATATAGGAGGAGATTATGAGAGCTATAGTCACGGTGATAGGCCGGGACACGGTGGGGATAATAGCGGACGTGTGCGCGCTGCTGGCGGGTAAGGGCGTGAACGTGCTGGATATAAGCCAGACGGTGATGCAGGAGTATTTCACCATGATAATGATGGTGGACATATCGGACGCCGGCGCGGACTTCGCGGAGATCGCCGACGCGCTCTCGGAACACGGCAGGAAGCGCGGCCTTGAGATACGCATACAGCGGGAGGACATCTTCGAGGCCATGCACAGGATATGACATGACAGCGCCCGGGGGCGGGTACCGGTTCAAGGGCCGCTCCACGGGCGCGGGAGGACGTGCACAGTGATAACAACAGGCGAGATAAAAGAGACGATAGAGATGATCAGCCGGCAGCACCTGGACATCCGGACAGTCACCATGGGCATTTCCATCCGGGACTGCGCCCACCCGGAGCTGGACCGCTGCCGGGACAGGATATACGACAAGATAACCCGCAGCGCGGAGAACCTGGTAAGGACCTGCCAGGAGATAGAGCGGGAGTACGGCATACCGATTGTGAACAAGCGGATCTCGGTGACTCCCGTGGCCGTGGCCTGCGAGTGCTGCCGGTCCGACGAGTTCGCCGAGATAGCCGTCACCCTTGACCGGGCGGCGAAGGAGGTTGGGGTGAACTTCATAGGCGGGTTCACGGCCCTCGTGCAGAAGGGGTACACCGACGGCGACAGGCGGCTCATAGAGTCCATACCCCAGGCGCTGGGCGCCACGGAGCGGGTCTGTTCCAGCGTCAATATCGCCTCCACCCGGGCGGGCATAAACATGGACGCGGCGGCGCAGATGGGCAGGGTTATCAAGGAGACGTCCGAGAGAACCGGCGGCCAGGGCTGCGCCAAGCTGGTGGTGTTCTGCAACGCGGTGGAGGACAACCCCTTCATGGCCGGGGCGTTCCACGGCGTGGGGGAGCCGGAGCGGGTGATTAACGTGGGCGTGTCCGGGCCGGGCGTCGTATGCAGCGCCCTCAAAAAGTGCCGGGGGGAGCCATTTGACGTGGTGGCGGAGACGATAAAGAAGACGGCGTTCCGCGTTACGCGCATGGGGGAGCTGGTGGCTCAGGAGGCGTCCAGGAGACTGGGCGTGCCCTTCGGGATAGTGGATCTGTCATTGGCGCCCACACCGGCTGTGGGCGACTCGGTGGCGGACATCTTGGAGGAGATGGGTCTTGAGAGCGTGGGCGCTCCGGGCACCACGGCGGCGCTGGCGCTGCTGAACGACGCCGTGAAAAAGGGCGGCGTCATGGCCTCGTCGAACGTGGGCGGCCTGTCCGGAGCGTTCATACCGGTGTCGGAGGACGCGGGCATGATACGCGCCGCCGCCAGCGGGAAGCTGACTATTGAGAAGCTGGAGGCCATGACCTGCGTGTGCTCCGTGGGACTGGACATGATAGCCGTCCCCGGCAGCACCACGGCGGAGACAATATCGGCGATTATCGCCGACGAGTCGGCCATCGGCGTCATCAACAACAAGACCACGGCGGTGAGGATAATACCCGTGCCGGGCAAGGACGTGGGCGACCGGGTGGACTTCGGCGGTCTCCTGGGCAGCGCGCCCGTTATGGCCGTCAGCGGCTGCTCCGCCGAATCGTTCATAAGACGCGGCGGCAGGATCCCCGCGCCGATCAACAGCCTGAAAAACTGACGGGAACCGAAAAAAGCGGGGCTGTGGGAAACAAGCTTTCCCACAGCCCCGCCGCGTCACGCGTTAAAGCGGGCTGACAATCGGCCATTCCCGCGCGGGGAGGCGCGCGGAACCGGTATCAGGTGTATACGGCGTTGTCGAATATGAAGTCCATGACCACGTTGCTGAGGAGGTTGAACTTCACGAACTCCTCGCCGTAGAACTCCACGGAGCTTTCGGCCTCCGCCGCGGCTATGTCGTCCGTGGTGACGCGCAGCCCCTCCGTCTCGGCTATGGCCTGCACCACCAGAGATATTCTGGCGTCGCTGAGGGTGGAGTCGGCGTAATAGTCCACGAACTCCTCCTCGCTCTCGAACCCGTAGCCCTGATAGAGGTAGTCGTCCAGCGTCATGCCGTAATAGTAGTACGCCATGACAGCGTTGTAGTTCAGGTTGATGCTCACTATGCAGTCTATGACCTGCTGGGGCACCTGGCTGACCTCCTGCTGGTCAATCAGATAGGAGAAGAACTCGTTCTTCTTGGAGCTTACCACTTCCTCCTCCATCTGCTTGCGCATATCCTCCGCCGACTCGAACCCGCTGGTCACAGCGTTCTCGTCCGTCAGCTCGAAGGACTCGATGTAGTTCACGGTTATGGTGAACACCGCGTCCTTCCCGGCGTAGTCCGGGTTGTTCTGGTAGGGGTCGGGGAAGGTCACGTTTATATCGAAGGTCTCCCCGGGCATATGCCCCACTATCTGCTCAAGGAACCCGTCGATGAATGAGGAGACGCCGATGAACACCTCGACGCCGCCGCCGTTGGTGCTGCCGCCCTCAAACGCCTCGCCGTCCATGTAGCCGGTGTAGTCTATGTCCACGGCGTCGCCGTACTGTACCGGCCTGTCCGTGACCTGGGTGTAGTCCACGTATGCCGCCAGCACGTAGTTGATGTAGCCGTTAAGCTCCTCCTCCGAGGCGGTAGTCACCGACGGGGACACCTCAACGCCAATGTAGGGCTGTAGCGTCACATAGTCCGTGGCGGTAATGCCGCTGAAGAACCCGTTCTCGTCAAGTCCCTCATTGAACACGAACTCCGGCTCCTCCGCCTCCGCCTCCTCCGAGTCCGTGTCAGCGTCCGCGTCCGCGTCATCCGCGTCGCCGCCGTCATCCGTGTCCGCGTCATCCGCATCATCCGCGCCGGTATCGCCGCTGTCGTCGCTGTCGTCGGAGCCGACGTCACCGTTATCGCCGTCGGTGCTTTCAGCGGTTTCCGTGTCCTCCTGTTCCGACGGCTGTTCGCCGCCGCCGCAGCCCGACAGGGCCAGCAGCAGCACCGCCAGGGACAGGACCGCCAGGAGAAGTCTTTTTCCTCTCATCTCTTCCACCATCCACATTAAAATATTATTCGCAAATCGCCCCAGGGGAAAGAGGGGCCTTTATCCCGCGCCGGTTCTTTTTAAAAAGCTCGCCTCCGCGCCGGGCGCGTCCCGGGTCAGATCCTCTGATTTGGTATCGGTATCAAGTGTCATTATACAGCAATTTGCGGGCTTAAATATGAATAAAGTGTAAAAGGGACAGGCCGGCGGGGAGGGCGGCGGTGAAATTTTTATAAAAAGTGAAAATAAAGGGTTGTAAAAATGGAAAAACTGTGGTATAGTTGTTACATGAGAGTCCCATGAAGGTATTTGGGAATTGGCGCGGGGCGGAGCCGTACTAATTGGGGAGATAGCGGTGCCCTGTAACCCGCAATCCGCTACAGCGGGGATGAATTCCTGTCCCCGGTGGTGTGGTGTGTTGACTGCCGCCGTGAAGGGGCGATGATGAGCCGGTCTCGCGCAACGTCGGACCGTGAACCATGTCAGGCGGGGAACCGAGCAGCATTAAGCGGAACCCGGTGTGTGCCGTGAGGCAGCCGGCTCTGAGTTCTGACACGGTGTTCCGGGCATATCACATTCATCAAAGGCAGGTGTACGGTTCCGCCTCGCGCCAACGTCCCATTTATTCATGGCTCACCTTGTGAAGATAATCGGATTTCCACAGCGCCGCGCGGTTCACGCGGACAGCGCCGCAAGGCACGATCTCGCGTCCCGGCCGCCGGCTTCCCTGCCGTTTCCCGTATATAGATATGCTCCCAAGTTAAGATTTTAATTTGGGACGCGCGCGCGTTCGCGCGCTCACGCGGTGAGCGGCGGACTTCCCGGCAGTCGGGCGGGGCCGGGTCCGGGGGATTTTTGGGAACCGGATCCGTGAACTGATTTCCGGGATTTATTTCGAAGCTTTACCGCTCCGGCTCCCTCACTGGAGTCGGGGCTTTTTGGGAGATGAGGCTATATTATGTATATGGCGCTGTATAGAAAATACAGGCCGCGCAGCTTCAGCGACGTGGTTGGGCAGGAGCACATCACGCGGACGCTCAGGCGGCAGGTGGCCTCCGGCAGGACGTCCCACGCCTACCTCTTCGTCGGCACGCGCGGCACGGGCAAGACCACCTGCGCCAAGATACTGTCCCGGGCGCTGAACTGCGAGCACCCGGTTGACGGCGACCCGTGCAACCGGTGCCCCTCGTGCCGGGGCATAGAGGACGGGTCGGTGCTGGACGTGGTGGAGATTGACGCCGCGTCCAATAACGGCGTGGAGAACATACGCGCGCTGCGGGAGGAGGCGGTGTACACACCGGCCTCGGTGAAAAAACGCGTCTATATTGTGGACGAGGTGCATATGCTGAGCACATCCGCGTTCAACGCGCTGCTAAAAATACTGGAGGAGCCGCCGGAGCACCTGGTGTTCATCCTGGCCACCACGGAGCTGCAGAAGGTGCCGGCCACCATACAGTCCCGGTGCCAGCACTTCTCCTTCAAGCGGATAACGCCGGACGTAATAAAGGGGCGGCTCCGGTATGTGGCCGAACACGAGGGGCTGACGCTGACGGACGGCGCGGCGGAGCTGCTCGCGCGCCTTGCCGACGGCTCAATGCGCGACGGACTGTCGCTGATGGACCAGTGTATAAGGGGAGACGACGTTATCGACGAGGAGTCGGTGGCGTCCTCCGTGGGGCTGATGGGCGCCAGGGATATGGCGCGGATGTGGCGGCACCTGCGGGACGGCGACCTGAAGGACGCGCTGGCGCTGTTTGAGAAGGGATACGGCGGCGGCGCGGATCCGGCGTCGATAATGTCTGATCTGCTGTCGCTGTGCCGCGATATGATGGTGCTGAGGATCGCGCCGGAGGGCGGCGGGGAGTTCGTGTCCGGCGCCGTGGGCCGGCAGGAGATACTGGAGCTGTCGGAGGGCCTGACGCTCAAGAAGCTGCTGCGCGTCTCGGACGTGCTGCAGGAGACGCTGACGCGCCTCGGAACCGTCCGGGACAGGCGCACGGCGGCGGAGACGGGCATTGTGAAGGTCGGCGCGGCGCTGTTGGCCACCGGCGGGCCCGGACGGAGCGCCGCCCCGCCGCCGCCCGCGCCCGCTGTCGCTGTCGGGGCGGAGAGGACGCGTACCGCCGCCGTCAGGAGAGCCGCGCAGCCGCCCGCGCCGGAGGAACCGCCCATGCCGGAACCGCCGCCTATGCCGGAGGAACCGCCCCCCATGCCGGAACCGCCGCCTTGGGAGGGCGCCGGGTTTGAGAGCGCGCCGCCCCCATGGGAGAGCGCCGGGTTTGAGAGCGCGCCGCCGCCATGGGAGGACACGGCTGCCGCCGCCGCGCCGGAGACGCGGGACAGGCCGCCGGAACCGGCCGCCGGTTCCGTTACCGGTTCGGCTGACAGGGCGTCCGGTTCGGCGGACAGGGTACCCGGAGCCGCGAACGGAGCGGTCGGTTCGGTGAACGGATCGCCCGGTTCGGCTGACAGGGCGGTTGGTTCGGCTGGCAGAGCGCCCGGAGCCGCGAACGGAGTGACCGGTTCTATGAACGGAGCGGTCGGAGCCGCCGGCGGGGGCGCCGGGACGGGCGAGCGGCCGCCGGAGGTTCCGTCCGGGCGGGCCAAGGGAGGCAATGAGTGGGCGACCGCGCCGAGGCCCGCCGGGTACACGCCCGTGGCGCGCAGGAGCGATCCGGAGCGCTGGTGGAAGGAGATAACCGAGCGGGTGGAGGCCGAGGACCTGCAGTCCGGGTTCCTGCTCAGGGACAGCAACGGCGTCAGGCCGGAGTTCACGGGAAACGGGCTGGTGCTGCACGTGAGCGAGAGGAGCGCGGATTTCTTCGAGGGCTGTCTCGGAGAGAGGGACAGGCTGGAGCTTATAGAGCGTATCGCGGGAGAGGTGCTGGGCACCCATGTGTGGGTCAGGGTCTCCCGGGAGCCGCTGTCCCGCGAGGACGTGGCGGAGGACGGCGATCCTCTTGACAGGTTCAGGGATTACGGCATTGTGACATACAGGGACTGAAAGGAGAAGGATATGGCAAAGGGCGGATTCAGCGGCGGACGCATGGGCGGCGGCATGAACATGAACATGATACGGCAGGCCCAGAAGATGCAGAAGGATATGCTCAAGATGCAGCAGCAGGTGGAGGAGGAGGAGTTCACCGCCTCCGCCGGCGGAGGCGCGGTGACGGCCACGGTGAACGGCAAGAAGGAGCTTGTCAAACTCGCCATTGACGAGAGCGCCGTGCTGGACGCGGAGGACAGCGACGACGTGGAGATGCTGACCGACGCGGTTACGGCGGCGGTGAACGAGGCGCTGTCAAAGGCGGGCGAGAAGATGGAGGCCACCATGTCCAAGCTGACAGGCGGCATGAATTTAGGACTGTAAAAGGAGAAGTGTCGGAATTATGGCGATACTCATAAAAAACGGCCACGTCAAGACTATGGCGGGGCCGGATCTGGACGGCGGGGATGTACTTATTGAGGACGGCAGGATAAGCGCCGTCGGTGTGGGGCTGCGGTGCCCGGGCGCGGAGGTCATTGACGCGGCGGGCAGGCTCGTAACGCCGGGGTTCGTGGAGGCGCACTGCCATGTGGGACTGGACGACGAGTGCTGCGGCTGGGAGGGCAAGGACTACAACGAGTCGTTTGACCCCTGCACGCCCCAGATGCGGGCGATAGACGCGTTCTATCCCCAGGACGAGGCGCTTATGAACGCGGTGAGGGCGGGAGTGACCACGGCTGTCACGGGGCCGGGCTCCGCCAACGTCATAGGCGGCACGTTCATCGCGGTGAAGCTCTTCGGGGACCGGGTTGACAATATGGTCATAAAGAACCCGGCGGCCATGAAGGTGGCTTTCGGCGAGAACGCGAAGCGGTGCTACGGGCAGATGGCGAAGAAAAGCCCCGGCACGCGCATGGCGATTGCCGCGCTGCTGCGGGAGACGCTGTTCAGGGCCAGGAACTACATGGAGGCGAAGGAGAGCGGCAACCCGCCGCCCTTTGATATGAAGCTTGAGGCCATGGTACCGGTGCTGAAGAGGGAGATACCCCTGAAGGCCCACGCGCACAGGGCGGACGACATATTCACGGCGATACGCATAGCGCGGGAGTTCAACGTGGACATCACCCTTGACCACTGCACTGACGGGGCGCTTATTGTGGACGAGCTGAAAAAAGAGAACCTGCCGGCGTTCGTGGGGCCGTCATTGGGCGCCAAGTCGAAGATAGAGCTGAAGAACAAGAGCTTCGAGACGGCGGGCATACTGAGCCGCGCCGGAATCAAGGTCAGCATAATCACCGACGCGCCGGTCATACCGCTCCAGTACCTGCCGCTGTGCGCCGGTCTCGCCGTCAAGGACGGCATGGACATGGAGGAGGCGTGGAGAGCCATAACCATCAACCCCGCCCAGTCCACCGGCATCGGTTCGCGGGTCGGTTCCCTGGAGCCGGGCAAGGACGGCGACGTGGTCATATTTGACGGCAACCCCCTCACGGACATAGGCGCCGCCGCCGCCTGCGTCATTATGGACGGCAGGGTCGTTCACAGGCGGTAACCGGCCCTGCGCGGCGCGTCTTTGAAACCGCGACGGGGCCTGCCGGGAGCCTGAGGTTTCAGCAAAGCCCGTCGGCTCGGCGTGACGCGGCACCGGGCAGGCCCCGTTTTGAGGAAATCTGTCCGACCCTCCCCGGCGGCACGCCGCCGGACACGTAAAGAACTTATGGGACGGCGTGACGCGTAAAACGCGGCACGAGCACGCGAT
>CAYQWH010000062.1:0-6671 GCA_964421265.1 uncultured Oscillospiraceae bacterium
TGCCGACAAAGAAAACCCGACAGAGGATGCGTCGGATGGCAACACGCAGGACGCTGAAGAGAACGCGGCGCCGGACGATACCCCAACATCCGATGGCAATACCACATCAGCCGCCACGTCATTCACCGCCGGGACGTATACCGCAACCGCCGCGGGACGCAACGGTGACGTTACAGTTACCGCCACATTCTCTGACAGCGCGATAGTTTCAATCGACGTTGAGAGCGAGGAGACGGAGACGATAGGCGTCACAGCTATGGACAGCATAGTCGAGGCGATTATACAGAACCAGTCCCTGGCGGTGGATGCCGTTTCCGGCGCGACGATCTCCAGTGAGGCGCTGCTGGCAGCCGTTGAGGATTGCGTGAACCAGGCCGGCGGCAATGTTGACGCGCTCAAGGGCATATCTGTCAATACGGAAGTGTCCACCATCAGCTATGATGTAACCACCGCGGACGTCATAGTAGTAGGCGCGGGCGGCGCGGGATTGACCACCGCGACTATCGCGGCGCAGAACGGCGCGTCCGTTATTCTCCTTGAAAAGTCCGGCAATGTGGGCGGAAACACGCTTTGCGCCACCATGGGCATCAACGCGGCTGGTTCCCAGGTACAGGAGGAACTTGGCGTTGATGAGAGCGTAACAGTTGAGGCGTTTATTGAACAGCAGTTAAATAACGATGACGCCCGTGAAAACCTTGTCACCGCGCTCTGCGAAATCAGCGGCGAGGTCATTGACTGGATGGCCTCCATTGGCGTCGAATTCACGAATGAGGGCGGCAACTCGGATTTCATGCTTATGGCAACAGCGGATGGCAACACAAGTGTAACGCTTGTAAACGCTGTTTACTCTGAGCTGAAGAAGACAGACGCGATTTTATACCTCAACACGGAGGTTACTGATCTCATAACAGACGACAGCGGCGCGGTGACCGGAGTAACGGCAATCGGAGAGGATGGATCCACCGTTACATTTACGGGTAAATCCATAGTGCTGTGCACAGGAGGTTTCGGACAAAATCAGGAGCTGTTGGCGGAGGTAGATCCGAGCCTCGCAACCGCCATCACAGACGAGATCGCGCCGACCACCGGGCAGGGACTTCTTATGGCGCAGGCAATTGGCGCCGACGCTGTAAACCTTGATTCCATACAACTGTTCCCGCACGTTATCAACGGCTATGGGCTGTTGACTCCAATGAATATGCCCGGCGGGTTTAATCCTGACGCTATCTATGTAAACGAAAATGCCGAGCGCTTTGCGGCTGAAGGCTTTGAAATTTCCGACTCGATTCTTGCTCAGCCCAACGGAATGGCGTACTGCGTATTCAACGAGGCAAATCTGAATGATAAGCTCCAGGAGCTTGCAGACATTGGATTTGTAGTCTCCGGTGATACGCCGGAAGAACTGGCGGAAGCGCTTGGGCTTGATCCTGACGCGTTAGCGGCAACTGTTGATAAGTGGAACGCGGACTGCGACGCCGGCGCCGACAGTCAATTTGGGCGTGAGAACAATCTCAATAAATTAGAAGGCACTCTCTACGGGTATAACTTTGGCGTTGGCGCCCACTACTTCATGGGTGGTATACTCATAGATGAGAACACGCGGGTGCTCGACACTGACGGCAATCCAATTGAGGGACTGTATGCCGCTGGCGAGGTGACTGGTGGTTTCCACGGGACGTACAGAGTTGACGGCTGCGGAGTGGCGGATGCGTTTGACTTTGGCTACATCGCCGGTGAAGTAACTGCCGCGCGCGCTTCCGAGTGAAATGTGAATATAAAGCGCTCCGCCTGTTTCGGGTGGAGCGCTTTAAGAAGGAGCTATATGAAAGTCAGTACAAAACATACTGTAGTTATAGCTGTATGCCTGATTATAATATTGGGGGCGGGATTAGCCGCGCAGAAGCTGCTGCTGTCGGATCCGGGGATGTACGCGGTAGTGCAAGTAAACGGTGAGACTGTCGCGGAACTTGACTTAAGCGAGGACAGAGAACTGATGATGAGCGACGAGTATGGAAACTATAATATGGTGAAAGTATCAGACGGGTGCGTGTCGGTAACGGAGGCAAACTGTTCAGACCGGATATGCGTAAAAACTGGCGCTCAGCAGGACGAGGGAGCAATTATAGCGTGTTTGCCACATGGCCTTATAATTTACATACAGAGCGGTGACGAGTGATGTCCGGGTCCAGCGTAAAAGTCGCATATTTATCTGTGCTCTGCGCGGCGGCAATAATTCTGAGTTATATTGAGTCAATGCTGCCCATATTCACCGTTCCGGGCATGAAGCTGGGTCTCGCGAATCTGGCCGTGGTCACGGCGCTATATTTGTACAGTTGGCGCGAGGCGCTTACGCTGTCGGCAGTGCGCGTTGTTTGCGTAGGACTTCTTTTCGGGAACCTATTCAGCCTCTGGTTCAGCATGGCCGGGGGAATGTTCAGCCTGTTGTGCATGGTACTGGTTAAGAAAACCGGCTACCTCGATTTGACTGGCGTAAGTATGGTTGGCGGGATCGCGCACAATATCGGGCAGATTATCGTCGCGATGATTGTTGTGGAAAATGCGAGAGTTGCTTATTATTTTATCCCGTTGGCGATTACTGGTATTGTAACCGGAATACTGATTGGACTGTTGAGCCGGCTGCTGATAAACCGGCTGAGAAAAGCAATGGACAAATGATTTGCCCCGGCCATATAAAATTATATCTGTTCCATAAGCCAGAACAGGGGGCTGTGACCGACCAATAAGCGAGGCAGTCCCATAATAACGGCAGCCGGCTCGGTAAAAGAGCCGGCTGCCGTTATTATTAAGGGAACCGCCGGGACTGCGCGCGGGGATTTATTCGCTTGTTTCCCGCCGCGTATCCGTGTCCCCGTGATAACCATGCTGTGAAATTCTTTTCCGTATCTCCTGGAGCAGCTTGTCCATATCCACGGGCTTTGAAACATGGCCGTCCATGCCCGCGGCCAGGCAGGCGGTTATATCTTCGGCAAAGGCATCCGCCGTCATCGCGATTATAGGTATTTCGCGCACATAAGAGATCTGGCTGGCTCGAATGGCTTTGGCGGCATCCCTGCCGTTCATTACCGGCATCTGCACGTCCATCAGCACGAGGTCAAAGGTGCCCTCCGGCGCGGCGGTAAGCATATCAACGCACTCCTGCCCATTCTCCGCGAGTTCTGTCGTGATGCCATGAATGCTCAATAATTCTGAAATGACTTCCCAGTTCAGCTCGTTATCTTCCGCCACTAAGATGTGCATACCGGCAAGGTCATTTTCCGACGCCTGAGCGGACTCCTCCGGCTTATCAGATATATTCAGCACCTCGCACATCTTTTCATAAATGTATGAACGGAACAGCGGCTTGCTGACAAAGGCGTGGACTCCGTTATCTTTCAATTTATCTTCGACATCGCTCCAATCATAGGCGCTGGCAAGAATATACGGAAGATTGCCGCCCACGATTTCTTCTATTGCTCTGACGGTTTCCAATCCGCTCATGTCAGGCATCTTCCAATCAATAATCATCGCGACAGGGTAACGCTCACCGGATTGACATCTCGCCTTTATTATCTCTACCGCGTCAGTGCCGCTGTTCGCGGTTTCCACCTTGGCTCCCATGTCCTCTAATGTCTCCTTGGCGCTCTCTAAGAAGATTTCATCATCATCCACCAGCAGTACCTGCGTACCTTCCGGCAGCATATGCTCCGACGTCGTCTTTGTTCCGACAGGAAATTCCAATGTGACAGTGAAGGTGGTGCCCTGTCCTTCCGTGCTCTGGCAATCAATGGCGCCGCCCATAATGTCGGTCATCTGTTTCACAATAGCAAGTCCAAGGCCGGTACCCTGTATCTTGCTCACACGGCTGTCGTGCGCGCGCGTGAATGTCTCATACATCACGGACATATATTCTTCGGACATTCCGATTCCCGTATCCTGCACACGATAAATCAGCCGCACGTTATCCGCATCCACAGGCTCCTGCGTCAGGTCAACAATAACGCGACCGCCATCGGGGGTATACTTTATCGCGTTAGAAAGGATATTGATATAAATCTGGTTGATTCGCACCTCATCAGCGAAGATGTACTCCTGTTCAATTTTGTGGATATGTACGTCAAAGGTCAGATCCTTTGCCTTGACCTGCGGGCGCACTATGTTAATCAGGGCGGTAATCAGATCCCGCAGTGAGAAGTTCACCGGGTTTAAAGCAATTTTTCCGCTCTCAATCTTGGACAGGTCAAGAACGTCATTTATGAGTGTGAGTAAATGGCGGCTGGAAAGATCAATCTTCCCCAGACAGTCCATAACTCTGTCCTTGTCGTCCAAGTGCTTGGAAGCAAGAGCCGTCATGCCCACAATGGCGTTCATCGGGGTACGGATATCGTGGCTCATACTGGAAAGGAAGTTGGTTTTGGCCTGATTAGCGTGTTTTGCGTCATCCAGGGCGGCTTCCAGTTTATTGTTCAGCGCGGCTGTCTTTTTCCAGAAAGTTACAAATATCATGGTAACACAGATGAAGAACACGGACAGTGCCAATATCACCGCGGCCACGTGTTCTCTGACAAAATTCGTGAGCGTCAATGGCGCGGTGACATTGGAATACGCGATAATGGCGCTCGTGAACTCAGCGCTGTCTGTCTGGCGGATTGCCTTATTCAGGGTGCTGATAAGAATGTTGTCGCCCTGACGGACAGTCATGCCGAAATCTTCTGTCGTGTCTAAATAGGCTACATTCATGTTGCTGTATTCAGTGTGCTGGGCTAAAAATCGCTGAAAAATACTGGCGCAGCCTACAACGCAGCTGACCTCGCCATTCTCAATGGCGTCAAACAAATCCTCACGGCTATCGTAGAAGCTGATCTGCGCGTCGGGGTAGTATTCCGCCAGATAGTAACGCTGTCCCACGCCGGTACTGCTCAGACCTACGTCGTCAAGAAGAGTGTCTCTGTAACTGCCTTGGTACACGAGCATTACACGCTCACTGATGAAAGGATCGGTCTGCATAAAGCCCTTGCTCTCATTCAGCCAGATATCGGAGTACGCGGGGAACGCGGCGTCAATCTCGCTCTGCCGCAAGCCCTCCTCCATCAACGTGATATTATCATAACATACGGCGACGATTTCAACCCGCAGGAAGTCGGAGAGCGTTTCTATCAGGTCCTTGACAACTCCGGTCGGGTTCCCGTCCTCGTCCTGGTCGGACAGGGGAAGGTTCCCACGGACATATCCAATGCGAAGCGTCCCTGTTTCATCCAGGTAACTTCTCTCTCCCTCGGACAGCAGCTGCTGCCCGACAGTCTCGCTGTAATACTTCTGACGCAGATTATCTGCATAATTCGGCGCGGAAATACGGATCTGTTCCATAGCGTTGTCCAGCTCTTCAAGAAGATCCTCACGGTCAGGGTTGATGGCAAAGCTCCGTGGCTGCCCGTCGAGCTCCATGTCATACTTGGAAAAAAGCAGATCATCTTTGTTGCTGCTGTTTTTGTAGACTCCGGCTACGATGTCAATCTCACCGTTATACAGAAGTTCCATACACTCCGTTCGGGTACCGTAGACATACTCATACTTCCAACCTGTCAGCGCCGCGATGGATATGTAGTACTCATAAGCATAACCCGACTTGCGTTCATCATCACTGAACCCATCCTGGAACCTGCTGTCTCCGGAGTAATATCCCACTCGAACAGTTTTCCCGGCGCCGTAATAAGCTGTCTCCACGTTCGCGTAGGTATCTACATTTTCCCGGGTGACAAGAACAGCTTCCGTATCGTAACTCTCCTGCGTGAGACCGCCTTTCTCTATATACTCGGTCATAAGGTAAACTGACGTATAGCCCATCTGTTCCGGCTGCTGCACAAAGAGAGCGTCTATGACGCCATCCCGCACGTACTGGATATTTTCCGGCAGATCATCAAAACCGATCAGTACAAGGTCAGAAAGCCCCAAACTCTGCTTTGCGCGGGCCGCGCCGGTAACATTATAACCGGCAGTATTGAATATAGCGGTGATATCCGGGTGCTCTGTCAGCATCTCTCTGGCTTTTGCCTCCGCAATATCGGGATCCGCGTCAGTTTCCTCCATCGTTAATACTTCCACGTCGTAATCCTGAACCGCGTCCATAAACGCTTCCACTACGCGCATTTCTCTTACGGCGGATGTGGAACTTATCAGGATTCCAAGCTTCGCGCTTCCGCCGGTAAGATCTATCATGGTCTCCCCGGCCTCGCATCCGATATTGTAATCGTTGAGTCCCACGTAAGCGACGCGCGATGTGGAAGGGGCGTCACTGTCCACCGCCAGCACGGGGATCCCTCGCTCCGTCGCGGTTTCTATCAGCGGGGACAGCGCGTCAATCCCGGCATAGACAATAATGCCGTCCGGCTGCTCCTCCAGCGCCTGTTCCATATAGCCGACTATTTCCGCCGCGTAGTTTTCGGTACTCTTAGAGCCGATTACTTTCGTTGAAGTTCCCAGCTCCGCGTCCGCCCGGGCAGCGCCCTCGGCACACGCCTGCCAATATTCAGTCTCCATAATCGGGCAGACAAGAATATAATTGAGAGTCCCATCCGAGCTTTCCGTGACCGAATCGTCAGGGCTTTCGTTACTTTCGCATCCGTTCAGCAGGAAAAGCATCGCAATCAAAACTAAAAACACCTTGCGCTTCATGT
>CAYQWH010000062.1:6771-9557 GCA_964421265.1 uncultured Oscillospiraceae bacterium
TCATTATCAGACCAATAGAACGTCAGATCGTCCTCTGTGTATTTATCCGGATCATCGCGCATGAAGTCGTCGCCAATATCGTATCCGAATTTTCTCAATACAGCTTCCGCGAACTCTCTGAAAAACATACCGATTCCGGTTATGACATTCCCATCTTCTACGATTCCTTTGTGCGTAAAATTGTTCTTTTCCACAAAGTCAAAGGCGTCCGCCATCTGCATGAAATACCCGGCAGTAAATTTCTTCCCCGCGAGAATACCCGCTTTGGATAATAAAATCGGCGAGGACGAAATCGCGGCGAAAACCACGTCAGAGCCATTCCCGCTCGCGATAAATTCAATCAGTCTGTCGTCAAACAACGCGGGCAGCGGATTGATTGTCCCCGGCAATATCACGCAATCGTAATCCGTAACCTTTACGTCCGTTGTTATTCCGGTAGGCATAACGCGCATACCCTCCTCGCTGCGATATTCTTTATCTTCACTTGCGATGTAATCAATCTTCTCATCAAACCAGACTGACAGAGCCGATGTCAGACAGGTTATCTCCTGCAAAGAGAAATCCGGGTATAATAGAACCGCGAATTTTCTCATACTGTTGTCCTCCGTAAATCTGTCTAATTGTCATTCGCGATTTTTATAAATCCACTGCATCCGATATCCGCCATCTGCGTGAAACCGCAGCTTTGGTAAAAGGCTATGGTTCTGGGCGTATTATCCGTCATTAGCACAGTCTGATAGACAGTTGCGTATCGCTCTAAGATTGTGTAGAGCAGTTTTGAGCCTATGCCATGCCGCTGATAGTCCGGGTGCACTAAAATGTCCTGTACGTAGAGAATGGACGCTCCGTCTCCCACCGCTCGAAGGATACCCACAAGCTTGTCACCTTCCCAGGCGCCCAGAACGGTCAATGACCCATTAAAAGCCGCTCTCAGCATTTCGGGCTTATCCGTGTAGCTTGTCCAGCCTACCGCGCTATAGAGCGCCAGAATTTCCGTCTCGTTGTATGCGGTATATTCTCTGACGTTCATAGTAAAATTACCTCCTTGTTATAAACCCGGTCTTGAACGCGCGTATTCGGATGTCATGCAGAAATATGTGTAATCCGCTCCGAGATCGCCGCAATCCCCCCATGTGGTATCAATATGATATGTAGTGCCGTCGAGCGTTGCTACAGTCCATATATGGGTATCCGTACAGGCTGTATTACAGTCGATACCCTCAAGCTCCAGCAGAAGATTATAGGCTCTTGTATAACCGTCGCAAACCGCCAGGCCGTCCTCAAAGACTCCGAGCGCTGAATGGGATTTATCCAGATCCACATTATCGTAACGGCAGTTATCTATTATCCACGTATAATAAACGCGCGCGATTTCTGTCTGCGACATATCGCCGTTCAGCATACCTGACGACCAGAGATAGTCATGCAGAGAGACGGCGCAGCTCATGGACTTTTCTCGTTCCTGTATGTTCTTTTCCACAGGGTTGCCATATGTAGATCCGGTGTAGTAGCCAAACTGCAGATTGAGCACGATAACGTTGCCCTCAACGGAACCCTCAATCTGCACGCCGCCGCAGCTTTGCTCAAAAAAGAATTCGCGTATGCAGCTCTGGTAATTTGTCAGCATTGTCCGCATAAGGTTGCTGAGTTCCGCGTTATCAGGTACGCTGCTGACCTCTTTTCGCAATGTTAATGACAGCTCATTGCGCTTCAGCATATATGCGACGTTTGATCTTATCGCGTCGAAATCATCAGCGTCATGCCACGGGATAAACGCCGCCTCTTCGTCAATCAGGTCAGACAGCGTTGTGCCGACAGCGGAGTTTTCACGAGTTGTATCCCAGTTCAGCGATATGCGCAGTGACGGCTCCACGAGCCTTGTGAGCATCGCGGCAAATTCCGCTCTTGAGATTGACGCGTCCGGCAGAAAATCGGCATAGTGTCCGGAACCGTTCAGCACCCCCCAGCTATAGAGCGTCAGGATCTCGTCCTTATAGGCGGTAGCCGAGGTCACATCTCTTATGTAGGTACCGGCGTAGTAGCATATATCCACGGTGTTTGAGTTTATGGCGCCGACAGCGTATTCGGGAATAGCGTGGGCAAGAATCCCGGCGGATTCGGCTCTTGTCGCGGCTCTATCAAAGTCGCCGTCAAATGTGTTGTCAATAATTCCGCAGTTTTTCAGATATTCCACCGCGCCATCATACCAGTTTGAGGTATCGGAAACAAACGCGTCCGCGCTGCCGGTATAGTATATGCTGTGTATGCGCGCGGTAAACATCGCGACTTCCGCAAGGGTCACATCGCTGTCCGGACTGTATTTCCCGGCACCAGAACCGTTAGTCAGCCCCAGCTCGTACAGCAGCGCTACATTTTCGTGGTACCAGCTATCAGCCGCGACGTCGGTAAACTGTTCGCTATATTCTCTGATAACCACAAAGTTATCCAACGACTCGGAACCCGCCAACACACCTTGCGGCATTATGCAGATGGAAAGGCAGAAAATGATAGTAAATATCACAGTACCCGCGCGTCTCATTGGCACACCTCCATGTAATACTGATACCGAATTAAAAGGTTTAATTTGGGTTACGCACGCTTTGCGCGCTCGTGCCGCGCGCGGCACGTCACGCCGACTTATAAGTTCTTTACGTACCTTCTGTACTATAAGAGCTTTTTCAAAAGAACTGATATAAGTTATTTGTTTAGTATTGTCACGCATTTCCCGCATGGGAAAAATAAAGCGTTAACCGGAGCGGTAAATTAACCAGCGCTCCCGTGAGTGA
>CAYQWH010000063.1:0-9187 GCA_964421265.1 uncultured Oscillospiraceae bacterium
AATTAAATGTCCAATTCGGGATACGCGCACAGCGCGGCGCTCCGTCTCATGAGCTCTTTTTAAAAAGAACCGGTACAAGTCGGTTTTCCGTGATTTATCGCGGTATGCTTATTCTGAACGTTATGCTTTTACCGTCGGGGCTTTCGGCGGAGATCCTGCCGCCGTGCGCCTCCACGGTGGCGCGGGCTATGGACAGTCCTATACCGGTGCCGCCGGTTTTCTGGGAGCGGGACTCGTCGGGTCGGTAGAACCTGTCAAACAGCTTATCTATATGCTTGTAGTCGTCAATCTCGCAGGTATTATAAACCGTTATCTCCGCTCTCCGGGGTCTTTTGCACACCCGCAGGCTTATCTCGCCGTGCTCCGACGAGTACTTCAAGGCGTTGTCCAGCAGTATCGACACCGCCTGCTGGATAGCGTTCCTGTCCCCGTGGACGGTTATGCCGTCGTCTATGCTCTGCACGTAGGTCTTTTCCCGCGCCTTCGCCAGCGCCGCCATGGGTTCGGCTATCTCCCACACGGCGTCGCTCAGCGAGAAATCCGTGCGCTCCGGGAAGGGCTGTTCCTCGCCGAGGCGGGACAGCGTGACCAAGTTCGATATGAGCTTCGACAGTCTGGCGGACTGGGACTGTATGTTCCTGACCCACTCGCTGTCCTCCTGCTCCATGGACAGTATATCCGCGCTGGTGGATATGGCGGTCAGGGGCGTCTTAAGTTCATGGCTGGCGTCGGTGATGAATCGCTTCTGCGCCTCGATGTTCCGCACATACGGCGCTATGGCCCGTTTGGAGAAGAGCAGGACGAGCAGGAACACCGCCACAAGGCTCAGCAGGGCAACTGTCACGGAGACTAACAGCAGTGAGCGCATGGAGGTTATCTCCTCTTCGGCGTTCAGAAAGATTACCGAGACGCCGCTGTTCGTATGGCACACCAGGTAACGGAACCCGTTATAATAGCCGGTATCACCCCGCCGGTTAAGCACATCCGTGGCGTAGCTCTTCGCCTCCTCGGTGGAGATCGAGGCGATATACTCCCGGTACACGTTGACGATCCGGCCGCGTGTGTCGCAGCGGACGGTGAAGAAGCGCGTGGTGTACTGCATCTCCTTGGAGTAAGGGACGGGGGACGCGGACGCCCAGAACACGCCCGCGTTCTCAAACTCCCCCAGAAGCTCCAATGTCTCGTCCTGCCGGCTGGTGGTTATGCTGTAGTTCCACAGGTTGATAACCAGAAGCAGTATGAGCACAACGGCGCTGAACGCGATCATGGCGGAGCCGATGAAGCGCCAGCGCATCTTCCTCAGCATCGTATCTCCTCCAGCGCGTACCCGGCTCCCCGCACCGTCCTCAGCTCTACATTGGAGCCTATGTTCCTGAGCTTCTTCCTGAGGAACCCCACATACGTCCACACCACGTCTATCTCCGCCTCGGCGTCAAGCCCCCAGACCTTGTCCATAAGGTTCTCCGAGGAGAATATCCTGCGCGGGTTCCTGATAAACAGCTCCATGAGCTGGTATTCCTTGTTGTTGAGCCGTTCGCTCCTGCCGTCGGCGGACAGGGTATAGTTGCCGCAGTCAAGCTCCGTGTTCCCGAAGGTCAGCACGGAGGAGACGTAGGAACCGCTTCGCCGCGACAGGGCGCGCACACGGGCGAGGAACTCGCTGACGGCGAAGGGCTTCGGCAGATAGTCATCCGCTCCCGCGTCCAATCCGGCAACTCTGTCCTCCACCTCGCTCTTGGCGGTGAGGAACAGCGCGGGCGTCTTTACCCCGCTCTCCCTCGCCCGTTTCAGTACCTCTATCCCGTCCATGCCGGGCATCATTATATCGAGCACCAGCACATCGTATTCCGATCCGAGAATATAGTCAAGGGCGTCGTTCCCATTGTACACCACGTCTACGGTGTACTTGTTCTTCTCCAGCATCACCTTCAGCGCGCGCGCGATGGAGACTTCATCCTCGGCGACAAGTATTCTCATATCCAGACCTCCCTTTGACCGCATTCTACATCCGTCAGTTGAAATAAGCCTGAAAATATTCAAGGGAACCCCTGATTAAATCGTCCGCGTCTGAACCGTCTTTCCGCCAGCGCTTGCCGATTTAACCAGGGCTTCCCATGTCCGCTCTATATAAACGCTATGAACGCGGCCCGCACGAGGAACGCCGCGCACCAGGCGAGGACAAGCTGCCACAGCGCGGCGCCCGTCGCCCACTTCCATCCAAGCTCCCGGCGCATTGCCGCCAGCGTCGCCGCGCAGGGCGTGTACAGCAGGCAGAACACGAGCATACTTATCGCCGACGGCGGATCCAGCGCCGCGCCTAAGGCGGCTGCGGAGCCGAAAAGTATGACCAGAGCGGATGCGATGTTCTCCTTCGCCAGCAGCCCCACAGCCAGCGCCGCCACCACGCGCCAGTCGTCCAGTCCCAGCGGCCTGAGCACCGGCGCGACCGCCCCGGCGACTGTCGCCAGCAGACTGTTCTCCGGATTGTCCGTCAGGCGGAGATGAGTGTCAAAGGCGCTCATGAACCACACGACCATTGACGCTATAAGTACTGTAGTGAACACGCGCCCCACGAAGTCCTTGCACCTGTTCCACAGGAGCTTCAGGACGTTCTTCGCCGTGGGCACGCGGTAATTGGGCAGCTCCATTATGAACGGCGAGGGCCGGACGTTGTCTGTCTTATTCATCACGGCGGCGGCCAGCACGCCGAGAAGCAGACCGAGCACATAGAGCGCCGGTATGATGAGAACCGATTTGCCGGGGAAGAACAGCGCGGCCAGGAGGGTATATATCGGCAGCTTCGCCGTGCAGCTTATGAACGGCAGAAGGAGAACGGTGTTCCTCCTGTCGCGCTCCGACGGCAGCGTGCGGCAGGCCATCACGCCCGGTACCGTGCAGCCGAACCCTAATATGAACGGCGCCACGCTGTGCCCGGAAAGTCCCAGCTTCTTAACGGGCCTGTCGGTTATGAACGCCACCCGCGCGAGGTAGCCGCTGTCCTCCAGCAGTGACAGGAAGAGGAACAGTATAATAATCATCGGCAGGAAACTCAGCACTGTCCCCACGCCGAGGAATATGCCGTCAGTTATAAGCGACCGGAGCACCGGCGCGACGCCGATCTGATCCAGGTACCAGCCAAAGGTATGGGTGAACGCGCCCATCCACCGGGTCAGGATGTTCCTCAGCGCCGGTCCGACGAGCACAAAGGCGAGGCAGAATATCGCGGCCATGGCGAGTATGAGAATGGGGAACGCCGTGAACCTCCCGGTCAGCACGCGGTCAAGCTTCTCGCTGCGCTCCCGGAACCTGTCACGCGCCGGGGGAACCGACGACGCCCGCGTAAGGTCCCTCGCGAACGCGAAGCGCGCCTCGGCAAGAGCCGACTTCCGGTCAGTGCCGCACCCGCGCTCAAGGCCGGTGAATATCTCCTCCAGCTCCGCCGCCTCGCTGTCGCTCAGTTTCAGACGGGAGCGCACGTCGCTGTCGTCCTCGCACAGGGCGCTGGCGGCGAACGCCGACGGCACGCCGCTCTCGTCGGCGCGGGGCGCGATAAGGCGTTCCGCGTTCCTCAGCGCCTCCGCCACGCGGACCCCGTTCCCGCCCGCGCGGGACAGGTCAGGCTTTCCGGGAGGGGCGGCGTTTACCACGCGGGACGCGGTCATGATTAGCTCATCCACACCCTCACCGGTCGTGGCCGACACCCGCACCGCCGGTACGCCCAGAATCTCCTCTATCTTATCCGCGTACAGCACGCCGCCGCTGTCGCGCACCTCGTCCGCCATGTTCAGCGCGATCACCATTGGCAGTCCCAGTTCCATAAGCTGCAGCGTCAGACGGAGACTGCGCGTCAGGTTCGTCGCGTCTATCACGTTGATTATGCACGACGCGCCGCCGTCAAGGAGGAACTGTCTCGCGGCAAGCTCCTCTTTACTGTAGGGCGACAGGGAGTACAGTCCCGGCAGATCCGTCACAGTCGCGTTGGGCATCACCGTGATAGCGCCGAACTTTATATCCACCGTCACGCCGGGGAAATTGCCCGTGCGCCGGCTGGCGCCTGTGAGACGGTTGAAGAGCGTGGTCTTACCGCTGTTCTGGTTGCCGGCAAGGGCGAAGGACAGCTGTACGCCGCCTATGGGCAGATTCAGCCTGCGCGTCTGGCCGGGACTGGCCGCGCTGACCGCTCCGGCCTCGTCAGAGGGCGCGATCGGCGCGGTCGGCTCGCGGACGTTCTCTATCCGCACCAGCTCCGCGTCGCAGGCTCTGAGCACCAGCTCATACGCGTCCACGCGATATTCTATCGGGTCGCCCAGCGGCGCGGCCTTTACCATAGTTATGTCAGCGCCCGGAAGGACGCCCATATCAAAAAGCCTCCGTCGAAGCGCGCCCTCTCCGGCGACCTGTACTACTGTGCCCATCTGTCCGGACGGAAGTTCTCTTAATGTCATGGCAAAACCTCATTTGCGTTTTCAGTCGTTTTGGTATACAATATAGCTTACGAAAATGAACCTGGTACCGGAACCTGATAGAAGCCTATCAGATGTCTCATAAACTGGGCGAAGCCCGTCAGGTCATCGCGCGCGGCGGCGCGGGTTCCCTGATTAAAAATTTAATCTTAAAACAGTATTAAATGATGCTTGTTTGTTACATTGTCCTGATATTATCGTTTTACGGCGGGCGGTTCAAGGACCGCCGGGGCGTCTTATGGGAGCGGAGCGTGTGTCCGCTCGCGCCGCCGTAAAATAAACAGGAGGAAGGGTATTATGCGTACAGAGACAGCAAGAAAGCGAAAAAATAAAAATCCGGTGCAGCCTTATATAATCGCCGCGATTTTAGTCATTGTCGCCGTTGTCGCCGCCGTTATTGTCACGGTGTCGGACGGCGAGGCGTCCGGTGGCGCGCTGGGCAGCATCGTGGGCAATTGGGAGCACTTGCTGGGCGATGAACAGGACGCGCGGGCGGAGGACGCGCAGGTTCCCGACTGGGTGACGCAGGACCTGCTGACGGTAAACGATTACTCCCGTCCGGGCACCGCCCTGGAGCGCGTGAACGGCGTGGTTGTGCACTATGTGGGTAACCCGGGCACCACGGCGGCTCAGAACAGGAGCTATTTCCAGAACCTGGCCCAGACCCACGAGACATACGCCAGCAGCCATTTCATCGTTGACACCGACGGCACGGTCATACAGTGTGTGCCGCTGGACGAGGTGGCGTACTGCTCCAACGAGCGGAACGCGGACACCATCTCTATCGAGTGCTGTCACCTGGATGAGAGCGGCGAGTTCACCGACGCGGAGCTGTCGTCACTGAAGAAGCTCCTGACGTGGCTGATAGATACATATGATCTTGAGCGCGAGGATATTCTTCGGCACTACGACATTACCGGGAAAATCTGTCCGAAGTACTACGTGGACAACCCCGACGCGTGGGCGGCTCTATTGGATGAGCTGTTCGCGTGACGGGGCGCGTTATAAACAAAAAGGCAGCCGACGGAACCAGGTGGGCTGCCTTTGCGCTGTCGCGGTAACCCCGAGTGCGGCGAATTACGCGTCAAAGGTTTTCGCTTTCTCTTTTATGAACTGCTTGAGCCACGAGCCGATGAAGTCGTCCCGGTGGAGCGCGAAATCTATCGTCGCCTCAAGGAACCCCGGGAGATTGCCCGTGTCGTAGCGCGTGCCCTCAAAATCCACAGCCAGCATACGCGACCGCTGGCACAGCGTCTCGATACCGTCCGTGAGCTGTATCTCGCCGTTGCACCCGGGCGGGGTGTTGTCAAGGATGTCGAAAATCTCCGGCGAGAGCACGTAGCGGCCAAGGATGGCGAAATTGGAGAACTTCTCCTCTAACGTCGGCTTCTCGTTCACGTCGTCCACGTCATACACCCTGCCGCTTATGGGGCGCATCTTCACGGACGAGTAGTGGACTATGGCGTTATCGCTGACCTGCTGGACGCCTACGCAGCTTGCCCCGTACGTCTCGGCGGCTTTGATGAGCTGTCCCAGCACCGGCTTGGAGGACATCATGACGTCGTCGCCCAGTAGCACCGCGAAGTACTCGTCCCCCACGAACCGTCTCGCCCGGCCTATCGCGTGGCCCAGACCGTGAGTCTCCTTCTGGCGCACATAGAATATGTTGGCAAGGTCGGCGGACTCGCGGACTATCGCCGCCTCCTGCGTCTTGCCGTCATGCAGCAGCCGATCCTCCAGCTCCGGGTAGTAGTCAAAATAGTCGTCCATCGCCGACTTAGCGCGGTTCGTCACAATAAGTATATCCTCTATGCCGGAGGCCACCGCCTCCTCTATGATATACTGTATTACCGGCTTGTCCACAAGGGGCAGCATCTCCTTCGGCACCGTCTTGGTGGCGGGCAGCATACGCGTCCCAAGACCGGCGGCGGGTATCACGGCTTTCCTTACTTTCATGGTACAGCCCTCTCCTTTCTCTATTAAAGCTTCCGCTGTCCGCGCCACACCGCCCGGCCGGCGGACGCGCTCCGCGCATATCCATCCAATCCCGGCGGCGCCCATCAGCAGTCAGGCGCCGCGCTTTAAGTCCCCGGCGCGTACGCGCGGGAACCCGCTTTCATATTCTGTCCGCCGCCTTCGACGGTATCCTGTCCTCCGGTATCATGTCACGGAAGAACGGCACCTTCGGCAGACAGACGATAAGGAGCGTGCCCAGAACGTAACAGGCGATAAACTCACCCGCAGCGATAGTGATGGCGTTAAAGCCCCAGAGCCGCAGGAACGCCGATCTGCTGCCCGCCTCCGAATAGGCTATGACGGCGCTGACTATAATGCCGTTGGCCAGCACCGGCGGCAGAGGCGCAAGCCACCTTGACCGCATCCGCGACGTCATCAGCCCGGCGACCAGTGTCGCCAGAGAGCCGAAGATTATATCCATCGGCCCGTAGGCGCTCAGGAGATTTGTCAGCAGGCAGCCGACAAATAGTCCGGCCGTCGTCTGAGGGAAAAAGAACGGCAGCACGCACAGCGCCTCCGAGAACCGGCACTGCACAGGCCCGAAGGTCAGGCCGAATATGCCGGAAAACATACTGAGTACAAAGTATATGGCGGCCACAACCGCGGCAAGGGCAATATCGCGTATTGATAATCTGCGCATAATTCATAGACCTCCCAGTCAGAATAAGAATGATAAACCGGGTATTCCGCTAAATTGTCATGTGGTTAATTTCCACCAGTTCTATAATAGCACATTGGCAATCAAATCGCCACAATATTTTAAAACTTTTTTAAAAAATCTCACATTGAGCATGAGTACTCGCAGCCGCAGTAGCACTGTCTGTACAGACCGTACTCCTTTGACAGGCGGATGGAGCGCAGGTAACCGTCGCGTTTCTTGAAGTCCGACGGCAGCCAGGCCACGCCCGTGTCCGCGCTTATCTCCCGGCCTATGGCGTTTATGACGGCGGCGTTCTTGTGGGGACTGACGGTCAGGGTTGTGGCGAAGTAGTCGTACCCCTGGGACTTGGCCTCATCCGCCGTCCGGCGCAGACGGAGATTGAAGCACTCCGGGCACCGCGCACCGCCCTCCGGTTCGCCCTCCAGTCCCCGGACGGCCGCCGTGAACGGCGCGGGGTCGTATTCGCGCTTTATGACGTTGACGGAACCGGCAAGACCGTTCAGGCGGAGGAGCTTCGGTATCTCCAGGAACCGCTTTTCGTACTCCTCCTCCGGCCAGGTATTGGGGTTGCAGTAGAAAAGCGTCACGTCAAAAAAAGGCGACACGCGCTCAAGCGCGGCGCTTGCGCAGGGCGCGCAGCACACGTGCAGCAGCAGGGACGGGCGGCCGCGCAGGTTCTCGATTATCCGCTCCATATCCCTCTGGTAGTCGTTTTTCTCTTGTAACTTCGGCTTATTCATGTTATACTGTCTCCATCCTTTACTACAGATACGGAAGAGGTGCGAAATGTCCAAAAAGCGAAACACGAAAAACAATAACAAACGCCAGCCGAAAAAGCTCCCTATCAGCGCTAAGACGCTGAAGCTTCTCGTTATGTCAATAGCTCCGCTGCTGCCGGGGTACCTTATCCTCGTATTCATCTACGTGCTGCCCACGGGGCTGTCCTATACGCTGCAGTACGGCATCCTCATACTCTGGGGGTACGCGGCCTACTCGCTCTTCGAGAAGGGCGACAACAAGTGGAGGAACATGGGCGTCACGCTGGTGTTCCCCGCCGTCTTTCTGGTGCTGCTGCTCATACAGGAGCTTATCGCCGGCCGCTACTGGACGAACTTATTCGGATATATCCCCATCTATTACTACACGTCCATGCTCGTACCGGCCTACGTCGCCACGAACTTCTTTGTGGTGGTTGAGGAGACGTGGGTCAGCTACATAGTGGAGTTTGTGATGCTGGGGGGAGTGTCGCTCTTAGGGTGCTGGCTGAAGAACAGGAAGATTTACCGCCAGGAGAACCCGGACTGGGACAAGAAGAAGAAAAAGGGCAACGGGCGTCTTGCCAAGCTTGCCGAGACGAGGCGGATAATAAAAGAGCAGCGGCGACAGGACAGGCGCGACTTCATAGACAGCGTCTTTCACAGAAACAAAAAAGACAAGAAGTAGCTGCCGATTTTATCAGTTCGCTTATTACATAACTGGAGAGGAACCGTGCGCCGATTCCTCTCCAGTGTATTTACTGTTTCCTTTGAGCCGGTCACTCGGTCACGTAGGGCAGGAGCGCGATCTGGCGCGCCTTTTTGATGGCCTCGGTGAGCTGCCTCTGGTGCAGCGCGCAGGTGCCGGTGGCGCGGCGCGGAAGAATCTTGCTGCGCTCCGACATATATCTGTTGCGGAGCCGCGCGGCGTCTTTATAGTCTATGTGCTCAACCTTCTCCACGCAGAACTGGCAGACTTTCCTGCGTTTCCTGTTCGGCTGCATGGGACGGACGGATTTCTGATCTCTCTCGTTTGTCATACTCTTAACCTCCTTATCTTTATGGTATGATAAAAAGCGCGGGTATCGCTTTCAATGTTGCTTCTCGCTTGATAATACTAATCCCAAATCAAAAGATTCAGTTCGGAACATACGCGTTCGCGCGCGCCGCCTTGTAAGCTCTTTACGCGCCTTTGCGCTATAAAAGAACTGGTTAAGCCAACCCGCGATTGGCGGCGGGCGGCTCCTCCGGTCGGTGCCGACGCCTTAAAACGGCAGATCGCCGTCATCCTC
>CAYQWH010000064.1:0-9108 GCA_964421265.1 uncultured Oscillospiraceae bacterium
ATACTAATCCCAAATTAAAAGATTTGATTTGGGATACGCACGCTTTGCGTGCCCGCGCCGCGTTTTTACGCGTCACGCCGTCTTATAAGTTCTTTACGCGCCTTCGGCGCTTTGCGTAAAGGCTATAAAGCTTTTTAAAAAGAACTGATATTATATCATATCTCATCCAAGGTCACAAACCTCACATCGCCCTCCACATCCTCGCGCAGGAACAGCGACGCGTTTACGGCAAAGCTATCCGGGCTGTCAGTGACATAGTAACGTACCGTTCCCGTGTCGGGACAACCGTTTTTAAGATCCGTGGCGGTCAGGTACTCGAATAAATCCAACGCGGTTTCTTTTCCCGGATCTATAAGCGTTACCCCGGGCATTCTTGCCTGAATGACACTTTGTATAAGCGGGTAGTGTGTGCAGCCCATGATGAGCGTGTCAATGCCGGAGTTAGCTAACGGCTCCAGATATTCGTCCGCGACAACGCGGAGCGCTTTATCCTCGTCGGTAACTCTCCCGTCCTCTACGAGCGGCACAAACAGCGGACAGGCTTTTTTGATGATCTCCACCTCAGGCAAAAAACGGCGCAGAAACGCGTCATACGCTCCGGACGCCACCGACGCTTTGGTGCCTATAAGACCTATCTTACCGTTTTTAGTGACCTTAGCCGCCGCTTTCGCGGCGGATTCAGCTACTCCGCAGACCGGAATATTGAACTCCGGGGCTATTTCATCAAGCCCGTTTGTACTCACCGTGCCGCACGCCGCCACGACCGCCTTAATGTCAGACCTGAGCAGAAACGCTATGTCCTGCCTGGCGTATCTCTGTATTGTGCTTCTTGAGCGTCCGCCATATGGGACACGTCCGGTGTCACCGAGATAGACGATGTCCTCGCAAGGCATGATTTCCCTTAACTTGCTGACGACGGTCAGTCCGCCAAGCCCCGAGTCGAACACTCCAACGGGTCTTTTATCCATTGCCGCGCCTCCCATTGCCATTTGTTTCTTGAATCTCTATTATGATAATCAATATTTTAAAATAAAACAAGAGTAAATTGTAGAATTTATCGAAATAATTTGCTATACTGTATGTGGAGGGCAACAAATATGTTCAACGATGATCAAAGATCTGGACGTTTGCTTTTAAAGGAGGGTTCAGTATGATTCATATTGATTTGACAAATAAGGAATTTCGCAGACTTTTGGATATGGTCTACATTGGGAACTGGATATTGAACGCCACGCGCGGAACCGATCGTTTCAAAGATTACGATGATGTAGAGAGTTTGATATTCGCCCAATGTCTCCAGAACTCGGGCATGGATCAGCTTTTTGATATTGAGGGCGGGAAAGCGGTACCATCACAGGCTTTCCGCTGCGGTGGGATCCATGAGGCTATAATGGACTATGAGGACGCGGTTTTCTTTGAGATTCTTGCCGAGGAACTTGCGCGCAGGGACATGGAATTTGAACCGGTTGACAGTTCCAATGCCGCTGAGCTTAACGCGAGAATTGACGAATACATTGAGGAGTTTGAGGAAAATGGCATTGACAACGTTACTGTTGATAAGTAGCAGATATATTGATCTGAACGACGTGAGCAGTCGCGCCTTTCACCGCGGCTGCCCTGCTGTTACCGCGCGACAACGGGCACAGGATCGGCCGGAACAAGGAAGCAAACGGTAAAATTTCGTGCCTTTTACTGTAAATATTGCTAAGACAGAGGGAGCTTTATGAAAAAGAAAAATCCGCTTGACAACAATTTTATATTTATTATAGCGCTGATAATCGCGTTCTCCGTCTTTACACCACTCGGAATACTGCTGCTTATGTATAAGTGCGGACTGCTGTTCCCGAAACATACTAAAACCAGAAACATAAACTCCGATTCTCACAGGAACATAAGATTCGACAAATACAAGATAATGACGGAAGGGCGAAACGCCGAGTCCATAGATTACCTCGCCTCCGCTGTGGGCGTGCCATATGATACCTGCATCAGGGACCTGCAGCAGATGGTTGCGGAGGGACAGTTCGGCGCCAGCGCCTACATCAATTATGTGGACAAGACTCTTGTCATCATTCCGCGTGAAAAAGCCCGGACCGCCGGGTACAGCGGCACTGACACGCGGCCAAAGCAGAAGAACAGAAATGATGGTACAACGGATAACGCGCGATCCGCTTACGACGCGGCCGGAAGGGACGGCAACGTCAAAGCGGAAAAGGACGCGAAAAACTCCGATTCCGCTCTCCGCAAGGTTCTGCTGATTGTCGGAATCGTGCTTGTCGCGGTGGGAGCTATTAGCATATCCGAACCGTTGGAATGGCTTATTTATCTCGGCGTTGACTCTTATACAATATCAGAACTTGTGCCCGGCACTTTCATGATAGGCGGCGGAATTTTCTCATTTCTTTATCGCGGTTTCCTGAAAAAACGCTCCAACCGGTTCAAGCTATATGAGGCGGCGATTTTCGGACGCGACTTCGTACCAATATCTGAGCTTGCGTCAAAAGCCGGAGTTTCATCCAGAAAGGCGAAGAAGGATCTGGAGACAATGCTTGAACAGGGGTTGCTTCCGCCTACCGCGTATATTGATCAGGGCGACGATATGCTTGTACTTCGTCCGGGGGCAAGCCCAAAGGTAGAGGATGAGCCGGAGCCGCCTAAGGACGATGAGGATCGCTACAGGGCCATATTAAAAGAGATCCGCGCGCTGAATGACGCTATACCTGATCCGGAAGTGTCCAGACGGATTGACGAGATGGAGAACCTGACGGCGAAAATATTTAAGGCGGTTCAGGAGAAACCGGAGAAGCTGCCTCAGATAAAGAGCTTTATGAGCTATTATCTGCCAACGACACTCAAGCTGCTGCGCTCCTACGCCGAATTTGAACGCGCTGGAGCGGAAGGCGAGAATATACGCAAGGCCAAGACGGAAATTGAGCGTATTCTGGATACGCTGGTTGACGGGTTCCACAAGCAGCTTGACAAGCTTTATGAGGCGGACGCGATGGACATATCTTCAGACATAGATGTTCTGGAAAATATGCTACGGCGTGACGGTCTGACGGGTGACGACAGCCCTTTCAGCGGAACCGGCACGGCAGCTAAAGGGAAGTGATACTGTGCGCTGGCTTGTAAAGGATTACAACGGGTTGACGAAGGATGAGCTTTACGATATTTTAAAGCTCCGGTCGGAAGTATTTCTTGTGGAACAGAAATGCCTGGAACCAGATGTTGACGGCAGAGATGTGTTTTGCGAACATATGTACGCCATTGAGGGAGACGCTATCGTCTCATATATGCGGATTCTTCCGCCGGGACTGGTATACCGGGAGCCGTCCATCGGGAGGGTTCTGGTGCGGCGCTCCTGGCGGGGACGCGGTATGGGACGCGACGGGTTGAGCAGAGCTATAGGATATACATTCACGGAGTATGGCTCGGACGCTATACGTATATCGGGGCAGGCATATCTTTTGAAGTTTTATGAGAGCCTTGGCTTCACGGCGACATCGGATATTTACTATGAGGGCGGTATACCCCACTATGAACTGCTGCTGAAAAAAGAAGTCTGGAACCGGCGCTGAAAATCCGCTGCCGCCGCGCGGACGCGTACTGAGTATATTTAAGAGGTGAGGATACGGTGAATGAGAAGACGATAGATTTATATGACGTGTTCAGCATAGCAAGACCCACAGGGGCGAGCGCGCTTCTTACGATATGTCAGTACATAACGCCAAAGAAGCTTGGCTGGAGAAGAAGACCGGCTGTTCTTATACTGCCCGGCGGGGCGTATAGCTTTACAAGCGAAAGGGAATCCGAGCCAGTCGCTCTGCGGTTTGCCGCCATGGGTTACATTCCGTGCGTTTTGCACTATTCCTGCGCGCCGCTGTGTTACCCTGTACCGCTCAGGGAAGCGGCGATGGCGATGCGGTACATACGTGAGAACGCGGACGCACTGGCTGTTGACCCGGAAATGGTTGCGGCATTGGGATTTTCCGCCGGCGGGCACCTCTGCGGGATGCTGGGCACGCTTTACGACAGTCGGGACGTCGCGGACATTGGCTCACAGCGGCTTTTAAGACCGGACGCTCTGGCGCTGTGTTATCCTGTGGCGGTGTCGTCCGGGAGGACCCATGAAGAGAGCTTTTATAATATATCAGGCGGGAATAGTGAACTTCGCGAAAAGCTGTCACTGGACAAGCTTGTAAGACCGGATATGCCGCCCGTGTTCATGTGGCACACAAGAAACGACGAGAGCGTGCCTTGCCATGGGACACTCATACTTGCGGAGGCTTTGGAGGAGGCCGGCGTGGATTTTGCGCTGCACATATACAAGAGCGGGCACCACGGACTGTCCACGGCGGATGTGTGCGCTAACCGGTCAGACAGTCTTACCGGGTTAAGCTGGGATGTAGCGAGCTGGTTAGACGCCGCGATACGTTTCTTTGAGGAGTGCGGTTTTCACATACGAGACGCGGGGACTGTTTAATGAACGCGATTTTATATGTGGGTGAGCATCCGAGAACATATGACGCGCGTTGGCATAGCCACAGCTGCTGGGAACTTATTTATTGTACCGACGGATCCGGAACATTACACTTTGAGGACGGGAACTCAATCGCTTATCACACGGGAGAGGTCGTAGCGGTTCCACCGCAATCGGCGCACATGAACAGTGGCGATGATGGGCTTGCCAACATTTATCTTATTTTGGCGAACCCGATGTTTCCGTATAAAAGCGTGTTTTCCGTCGAGGATGACGCTGAGAAGCATATGAAAAACGCGTTCACTGATGCGCGATTTTATTATGTGTCAGACCTGAAGCGACAGGAGCTTGTGCTGGCGGCGTTAGGGGAGCTGATATCAAGCTACATGATCGCGTTCAGGGAGAACCGGGAGTACTCGGACCAGGTGGAACAGATACGCGTCGGCATAACGCGGAATTACGCGAATCCTTATTTTAAACTGGATGAGTTAATACACAGTATGCCTTTTAATTATGACTATCTTCGGAAGCTGTTCCAGAAAGAGACAGGCGCCACACCGCTTCAGTTCATGACCAGTCTGCGTATGAAGAAAGCGAGGATGATTCTGTCAACCATGTGGTTGAGAGAATACTCCATTGCGGAAATAGCCGAGAGCTGCGGTTTCGCGGACGCTCTTTATTTTTCCAAGGTATTTAAAAAATGGTTTGGCTGCTCTCCGTCGGAGTTTGCCAAAAATGAGGCGCAAAACAGGACAGCAATTCAGTGGTAACGCGTATATGTATCCGTTTTGTCCATAAGCTGTGTCGTTTTGTACATTGGATTAAGCAAAATAATACTTTATAATTTATAAAGATAGTGGGGTTTTGACAAATTTGACGATTCCATTGACGTGGTTAAATCAAGTGCTATCCCTGAATTATGTATTCGATAAAAGGTACCTTGCAATCGGATATATAATAATTAGACATTAAAGAAAGTGAGGAGAAATACTGTATGAATGAAATACATAAGCAGGTATCCGACATTGGCATTATCCCTGTAATTGCCATTGATGACGCGGACAAAGCCGTACCTTTGGCGAAGGCGCTTGCGAAAGGCGGGCTTCCTGCGGCTGAGGTGACGTTCCGCACCGCGGCGGGGGAGGAGTCCATACGCAGAATGAGCGCTGAGTGTCCTGAGGTGCTTGTGGGAGCGGGAACTGTTTTGAACATTGAGCAATGCGATCGCGCTCTGGACGCGGGCGCAAAGTTCATTGTGTCCCCCGGGTACAATCAGGAGCTTGTCAGGTATTGCGTGAGCAAGGGTGTCACAGTTCTTCCGGGGTGCGTGAACGCGTCGGATATGACGCGGGCTGTCAATGACGGGCTTGAGATAGTCAAGTTCTTCCCGGCGGAGCCGTCCGGAGGAGTTGCGTTCCTCAAGGCTCTGGCGCCTGTGTTCCCGAAGCTCAGCTTTATGCCGACAGGTGGCGTGAACACGAAGAACCTCATGGATTACCTCGGATACGATCGCATAATTGCCTGCGGCGGTACCTGGATGGTCAAGAAGGATCTGATTGACGGCGAGAAGTGGGACGAGATAACGGCAATATGCGAGGACGCGGTAAAGGCGATGCTCGGTTTTGACCTTGCGCATATCGGGCTGAACTGCGCGAACGAAGACGAGGCGGAGAAAACCGCCGTGGCGTTTGGTAAGCTGTTCGGCTTTGCGTATAAGCCTGGAAATTCGTCAAACTTTGCTGGAACTGTCATGGAGTGCAATAAGAAGCCGGGCCGCGGTGAGCACGGCCATATAGGTATTGGTACTAACAGCGTTGACAGAGCCATGTATCATCTGGGACTTCAGGGCGTGGAGTTCATAGAGGATTCGGTAAAACGGGACGCGAAGGGAAGAGCGAAGGCGGTATATCTGAAAGACAGCTTTGGCGGGTTCGCGATACATCTGATGCAGAAATAAGAAGAGAGGTATTTATACAATGGGAAAAGTTGTAACATTCGGTGAACTGATGGTTCGTCTTCAGCCATACAACTATGAGCGTTTCGTTCAGGCTGATCATCTGGAATTTACTTTTGGCGGAGGCGAGGCGAACGTTGCGGTGTCGCTTGCCAACTATGGAATGGACGCGGCTTTCGTCACGAAGCTGCCGGCTCACGCTATCGGCCAGGCCGCGGTAAATTCGCTCAGACGGTACGGCGTGGATACAAGCATGATTGTCCGTGGCGGCGACAGGGTTGGTATATATTATAATGAAAAGGGCGCGTCACAGAGGCCCAGCGTCTGCATTTACGACCGTGCCCATTCCGCTATTCAGGAGAGCAGCCCGTCTGATTTTGACTGGGAAAAGATTTTAGATGGCGCTGACTGGTTCCACTTTACGGGCATTACCCCGGCTCTGGGCGCCAACATGGTCAAGGCGTGCGAGGACGCCTGCAAAGTCGCGAAGGCGAAGGGAGTCAAAATTTCCTGCGACCTCAATTACCGTGGCAAATTGTGGACACGCGACGAGGCTCGTGCCGCGATGACAAAGCTCTGCGAATATGTTGATGTGTGCATCTCCAACGAGGAGGACGCGAAGGATGTGTTCGGCATTGAGGCTGAGGCCACCGATATTACAGCCGGGGAATTGAATAAAGAGGGATATAAGTCCGTTGCCCGTCAGCTGATGGAGAAGTTCAATTTTGAGAAAGTCGCAATTACCCTCAGAGAGAGCAAATCCGCGTTTGACAATGACTGGAGCGCGATGCTATATGACGGCACTGATTACTGCTTCTCCAAGCTCTATCATCTGCATATTATTGACCGCATAGGCGGCGGTGACAGTTTCGGCGGCGGACTTATTTATGCGCTCCTCTCCGGCAAGAACACACAGGACGCGGTGGAATTCGCGGTAGCGGCGTCCGCGCTCAAGCACTCCATAGAGGGCGACTACAACTTCGCCACGATTGCTGAGGTTGAGAAGCTGGCCGGCGGCGACGCGTCCGGAAGAGTCCAGAGATAAATAGATCAAGGAGGATGCCACATGGAACACCATAACCCGTTGCTTGCAGATAATGATTCACCGAAGTTCATCACTGTAGGCGAAATAATGTTGAGACTGACCCCACCGAACTATGACAAGATCCGTGTGGCAAACTCCTTTGAGGCAAGCTACGGAGGCAGTGAGGCCAATATCGCTCTGGCACTTGCCAATCTGGGAATTGACAGCACGTTCTTTACGGTTGTCCCGAACAACAGTCTCGGCAAAAGCGCGGTGAGGATGCTGCGCAGTAATGACGTACACTGTACGCCCGTAATCTTAAGCACACCGGAGGAGACGCCGACCCACAGACTTGGTACATACTATCTTGAAACCGGATATGGCATACGGCCCAGCAAGGTCACGTATGACCGGAAGAACAGCGCGTTAACGGAATATGATCTGAGCAAAGTGGATATACACGGATTGCTTGAGGGCTTCAACTGGCTGCACCTGAGCGGAATAACTCCCGCGTTGTCGCCAGGATGCGCCGACTTCATTCTTAATTGCTTGGCCGTTGGCAGGGAACTTGGAATGACAATAAGCTTTGACGGCAATTTCCGTTCATCTCTTTGGAGCTGGGAGGAGGCACGGGATTTCTGCACGAAATGTCTGCCCTACGTGGATGTTCTGATGGGCGTGGAGCCTTATCACCTGTGGGCAGATGAGAATGACCATTCCAAGGGAGATCTGAAGGATGGCCTTCCGCTGCAGCCCAGTTATGAGCAGCAGGACGAGATATTCCAGGCGTTTGTGGAGCGTTATCCGAACCTGAAATGTATAGCGCGTCACGTGCGTTTTGCCCACAGCGGAAGCGAGAACAGCCTGATGGCATATATGTGGTATCAGGGACATACGTTCGAGAGCAAGCTGTTTACGTTCCATATCCTTGACCGTGTAGGCGGGGGAGACGCTTTCGCAAGCGGTCTTATCTACGCTTATATGAAAGGCTACAGACCGATGGACATGGTGAATTTTGCGGTTGCAAGCAGTGTCATAAAACATACTATTCGCGGCGACGCCAATATTACCGACGACGCGGAGAGTATACGTAACCTGATGAACATGAACTACGATATAAAGCGATAATTTAAGGAGGATGCGCGGGAGGCGCAGAACTGACAATGAAACCTTTTATGGATAAGGATTTCCTGCTGGAGACAGAAACCGCGAAGCATCTGTTTCACGATTACGCGGAGAATATGCCTTTGGTAGACTATCATTGTCATATATCTCCAAAAGAGATATATGAGAACCGCAGGTTTAACGACCTGGTTGAAGTGTGGCTTGGAGGGAAGCAGCCCGACGGCAGTTACTTTGGCGATCACTATAAGTGGCGCGTTATGAGGGCAAACGGGGTACCGGAGGAATATATAACCGGCGATAAACCGCAGATTGAGCGTTTAAGGAAGTTTACAGAGGCGCTTACTATGGCTATCGGTAATCCGATGTACCACTGGTGCCATCTGGAACTTCGGAAGTTCTTTGGATATGAGGGTGTTTTGAACGCTGATACCGTTGACGAGGTCTGGAACCTGACGAAGGATAAGCTGCAAAACGACCCGGATATGACCACCAGGGGACTTATTGCGAAAGCTAACGTAGCAATGA
>CAYQWH010000065.1:0-9086 GCA_964421265.1 uncultured Oscillospiraceae bacterium
GTCCAGGTCGTAAACGCGGTCTGTGTTGTCGACTTGTCTGCACACCTGAGCGTCCTGGTACCATGCGAGTGTACGGCCATAATACGGATAGTATTTTACTAATTCTGTTGTACCGTTGACTGCGATTTTCTTTGGCTGTTCATAATTCCCGATCATGTTTTTCCTTCAAACTCCCGTATCACGTCCCCATCAGCGCCAGGTACGCGTCCATATCGTGTCCCGTGAGAAAATCCGAGATTGCCGCCAGCCGCCGCAAAACGCAGAGTATCATTCTCAGGATAGCCACAGGTACCGCTGAAAACCAAAAGGAAAGCGATGCTCGTTATGCCCTTGCGGACGATTGTACGTGGCATAGTGGATACACATTTTATTTCTCACATTTTCCGCAGTCGGCACAGCCGTTGCAGGTGAGGCGGCTGGCGCACTCGCGGCAGGTCACAGGATGGTAATGAGGAACATATAACTGATCTTTTGGTATCTCGCATCCCCAACTGTCAACGAGCTTAAATTCTATCGGTTTGCCCTGATATTGAAGTCCGGAGCGATACGCCTGCCGCGCCTGTGTCTGCTTATTTGGGATATGATAAGTCTTTCCGTCTTTGACAAATACAGAACCTGTCTCGATAAAGTTAAAAGTCACATTATGCGCCTTACATTGTTCATAGAGCAGTTTAACCCATTCATATTGGCAGGGACGGCAGCCGTCATAATTCTCACCGCCGCAAAGCACCTGCTCGATCTGCCCTTCGTCCAGATAACGGTCAATGTCCACCGAGCCGATCAACGGCGCGCACATGATGCCCTTGTGTTTAAACGGAAGAGAGTGCAGAATCGGTATCCGCTCATCTGCCCTGCGCTGGTTCTCGCAGGTCACGTTGAAGAAAACATTCTCCCATCCGTCGCCCCAGTCGGACGGCAGACAATCAATGACCCGCTGGGGCCTTTTTGTGAGCAGAAAGAATTTTACATCTCGTCGCTCATAAATGATGTCCCAGGCGTCCTGTCGCCATTCGTCCGCCTGTTCCAAAAAGAAGTCAGAGGTCATGCAGACACGAATCATCTCGCCGCTCTGCACCCTGTAACCGCCACCACGCTTCTTTTGAAGAGGATAACGGAAACCGTTCCGCGTCTTAAAAATATCCATGCCGTTCTTATCCCGCAGATGGTCGAGAAAGTACATATAGCAATGCTGGCAGCCCTCGCTGCACTTCACACAACCGTGCCACGGGTTCCATATATCGTGCAACGCCAGCACCTCCTTTCGCGGCGTTAACCTGTGGGAATACTTCGCGGGAAGCCAAAATTAAAGCTGGATTGGCACCGGAACGTGAGCGAAAACGGAGATCGCGGCAGCGGCGACTTTATAATATACCACCTTGCTGCCGTCGCTTTCGTAGTTCATATTCCGAAGGCTGGGATAAGCGCCCAGTATGGGCTTTTCTGTCTCAAGCCGGCTGTTCTCGGCCCGCGCCACGGATATCCGGATCCACTCGCCGCCGGCTGCTATGACGCGGATCTGCGCTTTGGAATTTGCCGCGATCTATCTTACCGCTGAGAAAGCGGCTGATCGGGCGCTCGCTTACTACAATGGCACCGGCCGACTTCCTCTGTGTAACTTAGTGCTCGTCCATTAGTAATGAATCCCAAATTAAAAGATTTAAGTTGGAAGGGATTACGCACGATTGCGTACTCACGCCGCGCACAGTACGTAGCGCTGCGTGACAGGGATGCGATTTTCACGGCAGAGAATGCCAGCCCACCGTGGAAAGGTATCCGGTTTTCGGCAATCTCAAAGGTTGAGCGGTACATGCTTGCCCCTTTATTTCCCTTGCGCCGGAAGTTCCTCATCGACAATCGGGAAGCTGCTTCTTAACAAAAGGAAATTTGCCTTCAATAAAATGTCGGTACTCCGGGTGATCAGATGCTTCTTCATATTCTGTTCGCATAGTTCTTTCAATCCACTCCATCTGCGCCTGATTGTATTCCTCATATCGCAAAATTGAAATAAGCCCTTCTTTTTCTGCCGCGAGTATCGCTTCGTAGGCGTCTGGCACAAACTCGCAAGATTTTATAGGTACCGGTTTACTTGAGGTGGCTGTATCAGGTATCTGTATTCGCAAGCCTGAATCGGTTATTTCTTCTGCCACATAAATATATCCGGATACGCCTTTATAAGCATCAGCCAGCGCGTTTGGATAGTATTCTTCGATACGTTGTGTGCCGTTTTTATTAAACCCATAAGGTCCCCATTTCGTCCACTTCCCGGAAAAGTCAAATCCGGTTTCTTTACAATACTTCTCAATCGCGTTACTAAGATAAACCAGCACATTTTCCCGCTTCTTTGAAAAGTATATCAACGGTATTCCGTGATTTGAAATACGCGGCTCCAGCACTTTTATTCCTTCTGTAGGCGAGGCGTGAAAAAACATTTGGTCTACCTCCATAAAACAGAACCTGTTGGTTCCCGGTTAAACTCCTATACGCGTCGATAATAAACCTTGCGTCTGCGTCTGACTCATGTTTACCATCCGGACAGAGCGCTTTGCATTGGTATCGTTGCCGCCTGCTCCGGACGAGCTTTCGGGCAGCGCGTTTCATTGGTGCTTGGACATGACCTTTCGGGAAGATTATAGCCGGATCCGCAAAGATCACTCTCACCCGCAAGCGTCGGAGCCGCGCCTGTGACGGTACATTCTTTGCGGATGCTTATGCGCTCTATTCACACGTAAGCCGTGGCTGCTGCGGATTTCATACTTGACAGAACGTTCCAAATGTGATATAAATATCGTAGCTTGTTTAGTCGCGCCAAACCGTGAGCGCGGGAATTGCGCTTAATTTTATGACAATAGCACCAGCGCATCAAAATCATATTAGGAGGGAATGGCAATGGAAATGTGTAAAGACAACTTCATTCCGGTAAACACCGCGATAGATAATGTGAGCATTGACGGGTGCGAGGCATTGCGTGTTGTAAAAAGTGAGAAGTTGATGGAATTCGATGAGAACACTTATGCGAAGCTGCGTAACTGCTCTTTTCACAATGGTACAATTAAGGTGAAGCTGCTGAGCCGACTGCTGCCGGACGCGCCAGACTTTGCGCGGGGATTTATAGGCATAGCTTTCCGTATAAGTGAAAATGATGACGCTTTTGAGTCATTCTATCTCCGTCCGACTAATGGGCGCACCGAGGATCCGGAGCGCAGGAAACACGCGTGTCAGTACTTCTCTTACCCCAAGTATACTTTCCAGTATTTCAGAGATCACGGTATTGACAAATACGAATCACCTGTGGATATTGGACTTAACGAGTGGATTGATTTGAAGGCCGTAATCGAAGACGCTCATGGGATGTTTTATGTAAATGGACAGCTTGTCCTTGATGTTGACGATATGAAACGCGGCGCGAGTTCAAGCGGTTCAGTCGGCTTTTTTGTTGATATAGGAACCGAGGCGTTTTATAAGGATCTGGTAATCGTCTGACGGTCGCTGTAATAATTCCCGAAAAAGCGCCGCCGTCCCGCGTCTTATATTCGGAGATCAGGTAAGTACTGTCATACTTGGCTTTTTTAAAAAGCTTTAAGCTTTATACATGGAACCGAAGGCGCGTAAAAAAACTTATAAGACGGCGTGACGCGCTGCGCGCGTATCCCAAATTAAATATTTTAATGTGGGACCAGCATCAGGCCCCCCGCTACATAACTCATACGCGCAACGCTTACGGCTGCCAACCGTAGGCGTTGCGCAAAATAATCTAAAATATCTGTTGACTGAAGCTGCCTTCGCTTTCGTGATCGGCGGAAACCAGATCAATCAAAAACTGATTCCTCTTCCCACGACAGTATCTTCCCGTCTGCGGCGCTGATTTCAAACTCATACTCTATTGAGTTATAGATGACTTCCCCCTCATATACCTGTTTTCCGTCTTCATAATCAAGCTTGATACGAACGTTTTCTTTTGCCGCTCCGGGTACTTTTTCCAGTACGATCGCGACGGCGTCTTCCTCGGAAATGGTCACGCTGTTGTCTGCCGATTGAAAATCGTTTTCTATTTCCATATCTTTACTGCGGATGGAGCCGTCGGCCGCGTCGATCGAATAATCGTATTCCCTTCCATCGACGTAAAACTCCACCTCATACTCTTCGCGTCCATCGTCAATGTCACGGCTTACACGGATAGCCGTAACGCTGTCCAATGAAACACCGGCGTCCGCAAGGGCTATTTCCTTCGCCTGCTCTTTGGAAATGCCCTCCGACTGGGCATTGTTCTCGCCTGTAGACGCTGCTGAGGACCCGTTGCCGCTGCTGTATGATTCGCTATCGTTGCTCTCCGATCCAGTATTGCCGTCTGCTCCGGTGTTGCTATCTGATCCAGTGTTACCGTCTGATCCGGTATTGCTGTTTGTTCCGGAGCTGCTGCCTGATCCAGTGTTGCTGTCTGATCCAGTGTTGCTATCTGATCCGGAGTTGCTATCTGCTCCGGTGTTGCCGTCTGATCCGGAGTTGCTGTCTGATCCGGAGCTGCTGACTGACCCTGTGTTGCTCTCTGATTCTGCGTTATTGTCTGATCCAGTGTTGCTTTCCGATCCGGTGTTTTCTGTATCGCTTACCACCGTATCTTTTGAAGAAGAGCTATCTCCTTTGGCACCGCACCCGACAAGAGCTATCGCCAATACCAGAGTTACGATAGAAACAAGCACTCTTTTTCTCATCTTTAACCTCCTCAGCTTTTCAAGAATCGGTTTGACCTTGCTGATGTCCACATGACAAAACAGCTGATATATCGCTTGTGATATTATATCATGACTTCATATTACTGTCAAGCGAGTTAAATGAAAAATAAGCTTACGTGTCCTGCTGAAGAAATTGAAACAGATTACCACGATTATTGCGGGCAATGTATCGCTCGGCTGCGGACGCGCAGAAATCGGGGCGGAGCAATATGAATTGCCCCGCCCCTTCAGCTTCAGATTATGCCGGGAAATACAGGCGCATAGAGCGCCAATTATCGTATCCATGTCAGACATGGACGGAAAGCAGCAACCGCAAGCTCACGGTTACGCGTCTCGCATCGGGCTCGTTGTACCGTGGCTCCAAAGAAGTATTCCTGAGGAGATGCGCTATAGAGACTTAATCCAGACTTTCCACGGCGTCTTTGATAATTGCGTATGCCTTGTCGCAGTCCTCCTCTGTGATGGTCAGCGGAGGGATCATGCGGATAATGTTGGAACCGATTGCGGTTATCAGCAGGTGGCGATCCAGGCACCCATGCTTGACGGCCACGCCGGAAATACCACCTTCAAATTCCACACCTACTAACAGGCCTTGACCGCGAACTTCCTTCACATGGGGCAGCGTCTTCAGAATACCCATGAAGTAGTCGCCCACTTTTCTGGCGTTACCGGCCAGATCCTTGTCCAGCATTTCGGTTATAGCGGCCAGAGACGCGGCACAGCAGACGGGGTGGCCGCCGAAGGTGGTGCCATGGGAGCCGGGATTAAACGCTTTGGCGACTTCCGCTGTGGCACAGATCGCGCCGATTGGCATTCCGCCGCCCATAGCCTTTGCCATAGAGACAATATCCGGTTTCACGCCGTAGTTCATGAAGGACATGACCTGACCGGTTCTGCACCAGCCGGTCTGGACCTCGTCCAGCAGAAGGAGCATATCATTCTCGTCACAGAATTCGCGCAGCCCATGCATGAATTCCGGTGTGGCGGGATGGACACCGCCCTCACCCTGAACAGGCTCAATCATGATGGCGATGGTGTTTTCGGTACAGGCGTCTTTGAAAGCTTGGAGATTATTATACTCGGCATAGGTAAAGCCTTCGGTCATGGGGCCAAAGCCAATCTGACAGCCGTTGTTAGGCTGCCCTGTGGCGGACATGGAACCGAAAGTACGGCCGTGGAAGCCCATGGACGCGGTGACAATATTGTACTTCTTAGGGCCGTATTTCTCCACACCATACTTGCGAGCCATCTTGATCATGGCCTCGTTTGCCTCGGTGCCGGAGTTCTGGAAGAAGATCTTATCCATGTCCAGGGTAGTGCAGATCTTCTCAGCCAGCAGAGCCTGGGGAATGGTGTAGGGGTAGTTGAATGTCTGCATAAGCTGGGCGGCCTGTTCCTGCACGGCGGCGACTACCTTATCATTGCAGTTGCCAACGGAATTGACGGCAATTCCGGCGTAGAAGTCCAGGTAAGGTGTTCCATTCTCATCATACATATATTGATCTTTCGCTGTTTCGGCCACAAAGTCGAAACGCTCGTAAGTCTCGATCATGTACTTGCTTACCTTGTCTTTCAGTTCCTGGGCGGTCATGCCCGTGTCTTTCAGCTTCATATGAATACTCCTTTCATAATTACGCGGCGTGGTCACAAATAATTTGAAACGCAGCGCCGCAGAACGCCGAGCATTGTCGGCATGAACAGCGTCTCGTGAAACGCGGTGGCGCCAGAACGGTGGCGGCTACCGGCACGATGGACGCCGGGATTAATATTTTTGTGTTCTCTGTGGTTTTGGCTCAATTGCCAGGAAACGATTTGCGCGTCACCACGGGAATTGAACAGAGCGCGCGCAGCGCAGAACAGCTCATAGTATTACCGGAATTACGATGAGAGCGCGACTGCTCGCCGCCCGACGCGCCGGTTGCCGACACGCGGGCGAAGAACGCGCTGCTGCACCACTCCCCTGCCGGCTGCCGTCTTTGTGACGATAGTAGCGGCGATACGGAGCGGTACTGTCGCCCATGAAGGGCAAACGGCTGAACCGCCCGGAAGCGATTATAATCGTGTAATTGCGCCGCGTACCCATGCGCTCACTTCAACATCTCTCGCAGATAGATGGGCAGCAGCTTCTGTCCCCGCTGCCGCAGACTGTACTTGCCGCCCTGGACACACCAGTCGTAGATAAGTCCACGCTCAAGAGACGCATAGAGCCGAGCCAGGTTCTCGGGAGTGTCCTCTGTCTTGAACTCGCCATGCTTCTGTCCGTCCGCGATGATCTCTGGGATCAGCTTATAGTAGAGACGGTGCTCATCCAGAAGCTTTTGGCACCGTTCAGGCCCGCCCATATAGATATGGGAGACAAGACTGAAGGGTACCTGTTCCTCGATCATGGTGAACAGTTCCTGGTTCAGGAGCAGAAGCTTTTCATAATGGGTGATTCTGCCGTTCATGGAGAGAATCAGTTCCTGATATTTCTGGTCAAACAGGTCACCCAAGGTATCCTCAAGGTCATCCTTCTGAGAAAATTCGGCGTAGAAGTCATCCAAACTCAATCCCGCCCGAGCAGTTACATCCTCAATGGACGTCTCGTCGTAGCCCTTCCGCTGGAACAGCTCCCATGCCGCCCGGATCAGCTTGCTGCGGTTGCTCTCCGGCGTCTCCTGCTGACGCTTTCCAAGAAGAAAACCAAACCTCAAAGGGTCATTATCGTCGATAATCCAGGTGCTGGACCCGGTAAGATAGGCGCTGCCCGTAATGCGTGGTATGACGGCTCGGTAGCCGTTGATAGTCAACTCCTTGGTGAGCGTGCCCCGGAACATGGTCCCGGTAATGCTCTCGTAGACAAACTCTTCACCCAGCTTCAATTCTCCTTTGGAGTACAGAGCCGCAAGCTTGGCGCTGGTGCCTGTGCCGCAGGGAGAGCGATCTACCTGAGAACGACCGAAAACGACGCAGTTTTTCATGTCCGCTCCGGCGTTTTCGGTATGGCTGTAGAATTCCACAAGGTCAACCGAAGTGATGTCCAGGTAGGGATGCTTAACCGGGATGGTGTGATTGATTTTTTCGAGCAGCTCCATGCCCAACTCCGTGATGGTTTCCACGTTGTTCACGTTCAGATCCAGACCGATTCGTTCCGCGTCCACCAGAGCAAAAAAGGAACCGCCGAAGGAAATGTCAAAGGTGATCGCGCCCCAGCCTGCGATAGTCACTGTTATGTCCTGCTGATACAGAAAGGAGGGGACATTCAGAATCTGCACTTCCACCGCCTTTCCATCGATCACATGGACTTTGGCTCTGATGACCCCGGAAGGCGTGTCCAGCGCCACCTCGGTGTATGGTTCTGACACTTCCACCATACCCGTCTCCACGATCATGGATGCCACGCCTATGCTGCCGTGGCCGCACATATTCAGGTAGCTGCCGCTGTCCATGAAGATAACGCCAAAATCAGCCTCCCGGTGCACAGGCTCTGTCAGAAGGGCGCCAAACATATCCCTATGTCCACGAGGCTCCAGCATCAGCGCCTCCCGCAGATAGTCGTAGTGTTCCATAAGGCAGCGCTTCTTGTCCATCATGGTTTCGCCTTCCAGTTCGGGAAAGCCCTCGTATATTATCCTGGTTGGTTCGCCCATAGTATGGGACTCAATGGTTTTAATCTGCCTGGCATAGTGGCTAAGACAAGGTTTCACGTTCATTCTGACCGCACCTCCCGGTTCTCCTTCTCATTCACGCGGCAGAGACAGATATAATCGGACAGCGCTTGAGCGGCACCATTCAAGTCCAACAGGATCCTGCAGGCAGCAGAATGCCTGCCGCCGGGGCTGCTGTGAACATACCGGGTGAACCGCCAATGATAGACCGCGCACGCGCTATTCGCTCCGGAAATCATCCGCCCAGCTACGCCTTCGTATGTTTTCAATGTGCCAGAACAATTGGCCAACCGGTCGGCATATGGAACACAGATGTACGCGCGGATAACGCAGGATCCATCCGGTGGAATGTAGTCTGTCCGGCAGCCGACAATAACGCGGGACCCTTCCGGCACAAGGCCGCTTATGGTTCTGCACCGCCTTTGGAAAAGCCGCTGTCGCTGTTCTGAAGAGCCGTTGCCCGGCGGAAAGAGCGTATGAAAGAATCCGGAACTTCGCTCCTCCGCCGCGCCTATGGTAGAGATGGGTGAAATCGACCGCCGCAACGCCCGCTCCCCAATGTCCCGGTTGCGATATTTCACATACAGCGGCTCGGAACGCCGCCTGGCAAGGGGACAGCCCGGACTGCCGGATGGGAACGCCACAGTGACGACAAAATGTTTCAACGCAAGTCCTCCTTTCAAGACGGCAGAATGCGTGACACGGACAT
>CAYQWH010000066.1:0-8990 GCA_964421265.1 uncultured Oscillospiraceae bacterium
TTTTAATAAACACTTGTAACTTGTTGCTCAAAACACGTAAACACGGAAATCAATAAAAATTGATTTCCGTGTAACCGCGCCGACATATGGCGATCCATCCATATAAAGAGTTCACTATGTTAATTAAACCGTAACGGCAATAGACAGCTCGCGAAGCTGCTTCGGATCAACTTCTGACGGTGCTCCCATCATCAGATCCTGCGCGTTTTTGTTCATGGGAAACGCTATTACCTCGCGTATGGATTCCTCACCGGCCAAAAGCATCACAATCCTGTCCACACCCGGCGCGATACCCGCGTGCGGCGGCGCCCCATAGCAAAACGCGTTATACATCGCCGGAAACTTCGATTTCACATCTTCCTCGCCAAGGCCAACCAGTTCAAATGCTTTTACCATTATCTCGGGGTCATGGTTTCGAACCGCGCCGGAGGATAGCTCCACGCCATTTACCACAAGATCATACTGACAGGCGATTATGTCAAGGGGATCAACCTCTCCGCGCTCCACACCCAAAAGAACATCAAGACCGCCATTCGGCATAGAGAACGGGTTATGGCAGAATTCCAGTTTGCCAGACTCCTCGCCAATCTCATACATCGGGAAATCTACGATCCAGCAAAACTCATAACGCTCACGGTCAATGTATTGCGGATATGCCGCTGCGGCTGCTTTTATGATCACGCCAGCCGTTTTCTGGGCGGTTCTTTTTTTACCGGCGGACAGAAGTACAAGGGTATTATTCTCAAGATCAAGCGCATCTATAATCTGCTGCTTTCTGTCCTGCACAAACTTCGCTATTCCGCCAACTACATTGCCGTTCTCGTCAACGCGGAACCAATAGGGTTTGCTGCCCGCCTGAGTTTCCACGTCAGCGCACAGCTTATCTATCTGCTTGCGTGTCCCGGTGAAAGCGCCAAGCTTAACAGCTTTAACTGTATTGCCGTGGAAAGGCTCGAACCCGCAATCGGCAAACGCCTCTGTCACGTCCACGCAAGTCAGTGAAATGCGCAGATCGGGCTTGTCGGATCCATAAAGTTCCATAGATTCCTCAAACCCAATGCGTCGGAAGGGAGCGGCCGAGATCGCGCTGTAAAGGCCGAACTTCGCGAATATAGGCGGCAGCACATCCTCCAACACGCCAAACACGTCATCCTGCGTGGCAAACGCCATCTCCATATCAAGCTGATAGAACTCACCGGGCGATCGGTCGGCCCTCGCGTCCTCATCCCTGAAGCATGGGGCAATCTGGAAATAGCGGTCAAACCCCGCTGTCATGAGAAGCTGCTTGAACTGCTGTGGCGCCTGAGGCAGAGCGTAAAACTTCCCAGGGTAATTGCGGCTGGGGACAAGATAGTCTCTCGCGCCCTCCGGTGAGGAGACGGTGAGTATAGGCGTGGTGATCTCCAGGAACCCGTGCTCAGTCATGGCGTTCCTGAGAGCCGCCACCACATTTGAGCGAAGTATGATGTTCTTCTTAACTTGAGGATTGCGCAGGTCAAGATAGCGATATTTTAATCTTACTGACTCGTCGGCCTCTCTGCTTCGTGTTATGGGGAAGGGCAGCTCATTTGTCCGGCAACGGCCCAGAACCTGTACGCTCTCCGGCACAACCTCCACATCGCCGGTGGGGAGCTTGGGGTTTTTGCTGGCTCTCTCGCGAACGGTTCCCGTGACCGAAACAGTGGACTCCTTGTTTATATCGCGGAACGTCCTGATCATGTCCTCTGTTTCCGCCACAAGCTGTGTCGTGCCGTAAAAATCGCGGAGTACCACAAAAACGAGACTGCCGCTGACCTCCCGTATATTTTCAAGCCATCCCACAAGCGTCACAGTCTCTCCGATATTCTCGATACGCAGCTCGTTGCAGGTATGTGTACGTGACTGAATCATTATGATATAACTTCCTTTGATGTTTATTGAATTTACTCTGATATAACCAGTGGAGCGGGACGCTTTGCGAGCGCCTCCTTTATAAATGCCGCTGACTCCGACATAGGTATCGTTATCTGGGTCCCCGAACTCAGATCCTTTATAGAGATAGCCTTTTGCGCTATCTCGTCTTCACCCAAAAACAGAGCAAACGGAACAGAGAGCTTAGAGGCATAGGCAATCTTTGCCTTAAACTTCTTATTCTCTGTATAGACCTGGGTACGTATGCCATTGGCGCGCAGTTCGGTCGCGAGCGCAAACGCGGAACCGCAGTCCTCTACCATGGGTATTATCAGCACGTCCGCAGGAGAAACGACAGAGCCTTCAGACAGCAGCCCGCAGTCGTCAAGTACGGAGAAGAGTCTCGTAAGACCAATTGATATGCCCACGCCCGGCAGTCGCTTGTCTGTATAGTACTCCGCCAGATTGTCATATCTTCCGCCGGAACATATGGAACCAGCTTCCGGATGATCCAGCATAAACGTTTCATAGACTGTGCCTGTATAATAGTCAAGCCCTCTCGCTATGGTCAGGTCAATGGCAAAATGATCCTCCGGAACGCCCAGCTCCCGCAAGGTACCAGTGACGGCGGCAAGCTCATCAAGGCCCTCGTCAAAAACCGGATTTCTGCCCCGATACCCGTCCAGCATATCCAGAATTTCTCCATTTGTGCCCTTTATGAGCGTGAATTTCATGACAGCCTCGGCAGCCTCCGCGCCGATACTGTCAGACAAGATTGCCTTTACATTCTCCGCTCCTATCTTATCAAGCTTGTCCACCGTCCGCATTATTTCAGAAGCTTTGTCCGCCAGATGGAGAATCTCGTAGAACCCGTTTAGCAGCTTGCGGTTATTGACACGTATTACAAAGCGCCTGAGGCCAAGCTCCGTGAATACTTTGTATATGATTGAAGGTATCTCCGCCTCATTGTAAACAGACAACGTGCCGTCGCCTATTATATCTATATCCGCCTGATAAAACTCCCTGAACCGTCCCCTTTGCGCTCTTTCGCCACGGTATACCTTGCCTATCTGGTACCTGCGGAATGGAAATGTCAGTTCTGAATAGTGGAGCGCCGCGTATTTAGCCAACGGCACAGTGAGGTCGAATCTCAAAGCCAGGTCCGTGTCACCCTTTGTAAAGCGGTAAATCTGTTTTTCCGTCTCCCCGCCGCCCTTGGCAAGCAATATATCACTGGCTTCAATAAGAGGTGTGTCAAGGTTTGTAAAACCATAGAGCGAATAGACGCGCCTGAGGGTGTCCATAATCTTGTCAAATTGCGTCTGCTTCCACGGCATAAGCTCCATGAACCCTGACAGTGTGTGAGGTTTTATACGTTCCATATTGCCTCTCCTTTGGTAAAGGTCGCGCACTCACGGCGAACCGGTTCGCGTAACGCGCCGACACAACAGACGCACACGGCGAACCGTTCCGTAAGAACGCGCTGAATACGCGTACGTTTTCGCAGGGCGATAAGAACAGCCTGTACTGTAAATAGCAGCCTTGCAAAAACTGATAAGTAATAATACGCTGAAATAACAGGAATAGTTTCCTTTTCTATTCCTTCTTGGGGTTTATGATGTCGCGCCAATCCAACAGGCCGGCGGCGAGGCCCCTTATAAGTACCTCAGCCGTAGCAACATTGGACGCGAATGGCACGTTCTGCTGATCGCATAGCGATGAGATCTTCATAACCGACGTGAGACCCTGGTAATCTGACGGATCATTGAAGAAGAGCACGAGATCCAGCTCATTGTACGCGAGCCTTGCGCATATCTGTTGATCCCCGCCCTGTGAGCAGGACAAGTAAAGATTAACCGGCAGTCCGGTGGCATCAGCTACCATGCGTCCGGTGGTGTTTGTGGCACACAGGGAGTGAGCCGATAATATCCCGCAATACGCTATGCAGAACTGTACCATAAGTTCTTTTTTCCTGTCGTGAGCCATAAGTGCGATATTCAATTAGTTCACCTGCTTTCTGTCAAATTATCATAGATGCCAAACAATATAAGTAAATCAGAAAGTTCTGCCCAGATGTACCCGCTCTCCGGCCACGCGCCGCGCGATGCGGAAGAACTGGTCGTATGCTAATCTTGCGCCGTAGAGCATCAGCGGCGTCTGCGACGCGAGAGCAAGTTTGAGCGCTTCATCCTCAGACACCACTCCTAAGAGCTTCGCTCCCACAGAATCAATAACCTCATCCAGATCCATCCGCGATTGCCTCAGGAGCTTCGGCGCAACACGATTTATAAGCAGCCGACGATTAAACACGTCCAAAGCTTCAAGACGCTGAACTGTCCTCTGCCCGTCACGTACACTGGATATATCGGGGTTGACAACAATAATCGCCATATCAGCGTTTTTAGACGCAAGGCGGAACCCCGTCCCCAACCCGGCAGGGGAGTCAACAAGGATATAATCGTAGGCGTCCCGCAGATTATCCAGCAATTCAGAGAATCTGTCGGCGCTGATGTCCGAAGGATCCGTATCCCATGGAGCGGAGAGGAAGCCAAGATTAGGCAGCCCCGCCGGAGATATAACAGCGTCCTCAATATCCGCCCGATCAAGCAGTACGTCGTTGAAGTCCCAGAGAACGTCGGATAGGCCCAAAGCCTGGTCGAGATTTCTTAACCCCACGTCACAGTCCACACAGAGTGTCCTGTGGCCGAGGAGCGACAAGGCGGAACCCAACGCGGCGCAGCAGACGGTCTTACCTGTTCCTCCTTTTCCGGAGGTCACAACAATAACCGTTCCCATTCTTTCCTCCAGTCATATCCCACAAACGCTCAGGAAGTGTGAAACGCGGCGCATAAATCACGCGATTCCACTGCAAATCACTTGATTTAAGGTAAAAGCAGTTGCTCTTCCATTCACCGCTGGCGGTTACACTCTTCTGTATTTTGTAATTATACATCACCTTTACCGTTTTTGCAAGGGAAATCCGCCTTTTACAAAAAATTTTATCGGCCGCGTTTCCGGCTCAACGTCTTTTATGAGTGATAAACTCATAATTCATACTGGAAAATTTTACCATATACTCGCATAGTCCCGCGCTCATGGCGTGAAGCAAAGCAAAGGAAACGCTGATTAAATCAAGACGCTAAGTATGGCAAGCGGATTTTTGCCATGGAGAACGCAAAAGCGCGGAAGTACTCTGATTATTTCAGACTCGCAAATACCGTCAGATAAAAGAAGAGAAAGATGCCGCCCGAGAAAGCTAACGCTCAGCACGCCACACAATCTCTGTAATCCCTGATAATATATAATATGTATAAATCTTTTTGTCGGGAACCGGAAGTGACTGTGCGCGGAAATTTAGCCAGGTTCCCTGAGATTCATTTTGACGCGGCTCACCGTGGCAAAATGAATCTCAGGCGCAGCGCGCGCCCGTGTCAGCGATCGATAAACATATGTGTTATGTGCCTTGAGCGGCAGTCCGGCAATCAGCTACCGCGCACTTAGGCCCTGCCTGACAAATAATTCTCGCTCCCGGTCATATCGCCAATTTTCAGACAAGACCTGATGAGTATTGAAATGGCGTCTCATCTTATAAGCGCGTCATCCACGGTAGAATAGCTCGTTACGTTGCTCGTAGAGAAATACGCGTCCAGCAGCTCCCTGGCTATCGGCGCAATACTTGATCCGGAGTTGCCTTTTTCCACAACCAGCGCTATCGCCACCTGCGGGTCATCGTAGGGCGCATAGCACACAAACACCGCGTTGTTCACCGTTGTGCTGTCGGACTGTATTGTACCAGTCTTTGCCGCTACGGGTATGGAATAGTCGGTAAAATAGCTCGCCGCCGTCCCGGTTCTGGCCACTGCCCGCATACCCTGCTGCAGCAGCCCTACATATCCGTCACTGTTATCGACTACATTAAGAACTTCCGGCTCATTCTCCAGAATTGTCGTGGAATGGTCGTAGGTCTTTATGCTCTTTAGTATCGTGGTCGCGTTAAGCGTTCCGCCGTTTGCTATGCACGCCACATAGTTAGCTATCTGTATCGGCGTGAACTCATTCAGTCCCTGGCCTATGGATGTTATCAGCGTGTCCGCCTTCCACCACCCCTGCTCACCTGTGACCTCCATTTTATACTCACGCGTAGCAAGATGTCCCGTGCTTTCATCGATCTCTATACCCGTGAGAGCGCCGAAGCCAAACTCGCTTGCGGCCTCAGCGATCTGATCTATGTCCATCTGGTCCGCTACGTAATAGAAGAAGTAGTTGCAGGAATTTTCCAGCGCCCCAACCACGTTCAGGTACCCATGGTTCCCGGGATATATCCAGCACTTAGGCGTGTATCCTACATCCTCATACTTCGTAAAAACGCCCTGATCCTCTATCTCCGTCCAGGGGCCGATTATCCCGTTTGTAAGAGCTGCGTAAGCGGTTACCATTTTAAATGTGGATCCGGGGTTATATATGCCGCTGGTAGCGCGGTTCCACAGAGGCTTTGACTCGTCATAAATAAGGGTACCCTTGTCCTCACTGTATGTCATAAGGTCGAATGACGGGTATGAAGCCATAGCCAGCACCTCGCCGGTATTCACGTCCAGTATAACAGCGGCGCCGGCTTCCACAAGCTCCGGTTCAATCACATTCCCATCATCATCAATTTCCACGGTTGCGCTTCGTTCCGCGTTTATTTCCGCTATGGCCGAGGCGAGGATATTCTCCGTTTTCTCCTGCAGCGCAATATCAATGGTCAGGTACACATTATTACCCGGCTGGGCCTCCGTCTCCGTCACCACATTCGTCACCGCGCCATCAGCGTCAGTATATGTTGTGACAAGCCCGTCGGTTCCTCTCAGGTAGCTCTCAAACGCCTTCTCCGCGCCGGAGAGCCCCACAGTCGCGTCCAGCGGATAATCCAGCTCCTTGTATTTGTTGTCGTAGTCATCCCTTCCCATAGGTCCTACATATCCTATCACATGGGCGGCGTAGCTGGTGTAATACTCCCGTTCCGCTGTTACTTCCACATCCACACAGGAAAATCCCTGCTCAGATATATATGTTATATACTCCGACGGCACGTCCTGAGCGAACACGTAGTCATTTGTGTAGACTATGGCTCTCAGTTCCATTTCATACCGGACACCAATTATGCGCCGCGCCTCTTCCGCGGGGACGGTATAGCTTATCGAGTAGTGATCACGGAGCCATGAAATCAGATCCGGCGCGGTCATATCCTCGCTGAGATCATCGCCAAAATAAGCGATATACGAGTTCAGAAACGAGATCTGACTACTGGACGCTCCGGCATCGTACTCGAACGGCGCGGTCTTTGTAATGGGAAGCGTATCGGTGTACGACACTCCGTATTCAATGGCGCCATCTGTCAGGACCCTTATGACATTGTTGCGCTCGTCGGAATCCTCAATTTCCAGCAGCTTTGACCGAGATATGGTGACGCTGTAGACGACTCTGTCGGAAGCCAGCAGTGTACCGTTCCGATCGTATATCGACCCTCTGGACGCGCTTATGGTTCGCGTAGTTGATGTGGAGCCTGTGGATTCCCTCAGATATTCCTCGCCCTGTACCACCTGCAGATTATACAGCGTGAAACAGTAAAGTATCAAAAGCACCGAGAAGATTATGGCGAAGAAGCTGAGCCTTGAAATTTTAATGAAGCGATCCATAGCCTTTCCTTTCAGAATTCATATGACACGGCAGACAAACTTCGATATATAATAAAATGGTACGGTATAGAACATGGAGTATAACGTCTGATACAGAACAGTTCTTAAGAGCGGGTAGACGGGGACTTCCTGAAAAAACGCGATAGGAAAAATCTCACACACGCCGCATATCACGAGCGCGCACAGGGAGCACAGGAAATAGGACGGATAGCTCTGCACGAGAACGACATCAGACAACACACCCAGTATAAAGCCTGTGATCGTAAGAATAATGGTAAACTCTGCGGTAGGCTGATTGAAAGCAAGATCGCAGAGTATACCGGCGCAAAGACCCATGCCGCAGCCTGCCACGTGCCCTCCAAAAAGCGCGACGCCGGACACGGCGAGAGGCAATATAAGCGGCTTCACGCCAAAAAGCTTCACGTGCGGCAGCAGCATTGCCTGAAGCACATAAAGTATTATCAGATATGGCACGAACATCAGCAGTTTTATGAGGGTCCTGTTCAGCTTCAGTTTACGCATAGGCACGTTATTCATTTACGGCAAAATCGGTTATGACGTAGAGATGTGAGCTTTCAACTATATCCGCGGAAGCCTGTATGACGGCATAGTACTCCAGGCCCGAGCCGTCAGATCCAACATCGCATATCGTACCGATGACAAGTCCCTGCGGATATGTGCCGCCGCCCGATGTCACAACCGTCGCGCCTATGGGTATGTTATCCACGTCCCCCATATATGTGAGCTTAATCTGTTCATTATCCATAAGTTCAAAGTCTCCCTGCGTCACTCCCGTACTGCCGGAGCCGGATATTACCGCTCCTATGCTCATGCGTGTATCTACTATGCTTGTAACTGTACTTGTCGTGGATACTACTTCCGTCACCTGCCCAACTAAGTACCCATACTCATTTATAACGGAGTCATAAAGCTCTATGCCGTCATTTGACCCCCGGCTTATGGTGAAGGACGACGCGAAGTTGGACGCGCTCCAGCCTATGACGGATACAGGAACCATGACGAAATCCTCATTACGTTCCTTGAACCCAAGGAGCGTCCTCAAACGCTTATAATCCTCACTTATCTCCGTATACTCTCTGTATTCATCCTCAAGCTGCGCTATATCCGCTTTAAGCGCCTCATTCTCCGCCTTTATCTCGTCGTACTCGAACATATATCCGTAGACATCCTCAAGAGCGTCCACGAGAGCCGTTATGCCAACTCTCAGCGGCTTAAACAGCGGCTGAGACAGGACCTCGCTGAAACTGGCGTTCCCGCCGCCGATCGTCGCTGACACAGCCGCGATTATCGCTATCAATACAGCCGCTATCGCTATATAGATTCCCCGTTTGCTTATAAGATTTCTCAAAATACTACCCCCCCCTATGGTAAATTCACTCCAAAATCGCGCAGTATTATACC
>CAYQWH010000067.1:0-8960 GCA_964421265.1 uncultured Oscillospiraceae bacterium
AGCTTTAAAGCCTTTACGCAAAGCGCCGAAGGCGCGTAAAGAACTTATGAGACGGCGTACCGCGTAAAAGCGCGGGACGTGCTCGCAAAGCGTGCGTATCCCCAATTAAATCTTTTAATCTGGGATTTGTATTAAAACAATGACAACTGACTGGTATCAGGCAGATTGCCTAACGCGCCCAGAGCTTTGAGCTGATCTATGTGGGCCTTCGATACCTTCTGACAGCTCATTGACAGTTCCTCGACTGACACGAACTCGTTGCCGCCGCGGTGCGCCGCCAGGTCATAGGCCGCCGCGTCGCCAAGACCGGATATACCCACGAACGGAGGACGGAGCTTGCCATCCTCTATTATAAATTTTACCGGATCAGACTTGTATAAGTCAATGGGTAAAAACTGGAAACCACGCTTGTAAAATTCCCAGCACGCTTCAAGAGTAGTGTAAATATCCTCCTCTTTCGCCGTAGCGTCGGGATTGTCCTTTATTTCCTTGATCTTTGACGCCACCAGTTCCTCGCCTTGGCACATAAGAGCGGCGTCAAACGAGCCTTTCTGACTGCGGCGGTAAAAGTACGCGCTGTAAAACTCCAGCGGCCTGTGGACCTTGAACCACGCTATCCTGAACGCCATGGTAACATACGCCACCGCGTGGGCTTTGGGAAACAGATAGCCTATCTTTGACAGCGACTCTATGTACCACTCAGGTACGTCAAGTTCCTCCATTTTTTCCCGCCAGCCCTCTTGAAATCCGCCTTTCTTCACCTTGCCTTTGCGGACTGCCTCCATGATTTTAAACGCCTGTTTCTCATCCATGCCCTTAGATATAAGGTAGAGCATTATATCGTCACGGCACCCGACTGTCTCGTTTACGCTGGCGGTACCTGAGAGAATAAGATCCTGGGCGTTGCCCAGCCACACATCTGTGCCGTGCGAAAATCCCGACAGCCGAACCAGCGTGTCAAATTTGTCCGGCTTTGTGTCAACGAGCATCTGCCGCGTAAAGCCGGTGCCGAACTCGGGTATACCTATGGTCCCCGTTTTACCTATTATCGGGTCATCATCGGTCAGGCCCAACGGCGCGGCTGACTTGAAAATGCCCATAGTCTCTTTGTCATCTAACGGTATTTTTTTGGCGTCCACGCCAGTCATGTCTTCCAGCATACGTATCATGGTCGGATCATCATGTCCAAGCTCGTCCAGCTTCAGCAGGTTCTCCTCCATGCAATGGTACTCAAAATGCGTGGTGATAATATCCGAGTCCTCAGCGTCCGCCGGGTGCTGAACGGGACAGAAGTCCTCAATCTCCATGTCCTGCGGAATAACCACAAGTCCTCCGGGGTGCTGTCCTGTGGTGCGCTTAACTCCTACGCACCCCAGGGCCAGCCTTGTCTCTTCGGCGCGGCTCACCTGTTTCCCGGTGCGCTCAAGATATTTCTTAACATAGCCATATGCCGTCTTCTCAGCCACGCCGCCTATAGTCCCGGCGCGGAACACGTGATCCTGTCCGAAAAGCTCCATGGTATATCTGTGAGCGCTGCCCTGATATTCACCCGAAAAATTGAGGTCAATATCAGGAACCTTATCGCCGCCAAAACCGAGGAAGGTTTCAAACGGTATGTCGAACCCGTCCTTGTCGTATTTTGTGCCGCAGACCGGGCAGACCTTATCCGGCATATCCGCCCCGCAGCCGTAAAGCCCCTTTTCGGCAAATTCGGTGTTCTTGCAGTTGGGGCACCTGTAGTGGGCAGGCAGCGAGTTTACCTCGGTTATACCCGACATGAACGCCACAATTGATGAGCCGACACTGCCACGGGAGCCTACCAGATAACCGTGCTCAAGGGAGTTCTGCACAAGCTTCTGCGCTGACATATATATGACATCATAGTGCCTTGAAAGAATATCGTGAAGCTCCTGCTCGACACGGCTCGTGACAATTTCCGGCGGGTTATCTCCATACAGCGCGTGCATTTTGCTGTATACGAGATCCTGGAGCTGCTGCGCTGAGTTCTCAATCTTAGGGACAAAGAGCTTCCCTGCGGGCGGCAATGGCCGCACTACATCGCACATCTCCGCTATTCTGTTCGGATTGGTTATTACGACCTCCCTGGCGGTTTCATCGCCCAGGTACTCAAATTCACTGAGCATCTCGTCTGTGGTGCGGAAATATATGGGCAAAGGTTTATCCGCGTCCTCAAATTCTTTCGCGCATAAAAGCACATGGCGGAATATCTCGTCCTCCGGGTCGAGGAAATGCACATCGCCGGTAGCGACGACCGGCTTGCCCAGTTCCTTACCAAGCTCCACTATGCGGCGGTTATAGTTTCGCAGATCCTCCTCATTATTAGCCTTGGGCTTTTCGCCGCGGAGCATGAACGCGTTGTTGCACAGCGGCTGAATTTCAAGGTAGTCATAAAATGACGCGATTCTGCGCTGTTCACAGCGGCAGTGGTGTTCGACCACCGACTGGAAAACCTCACCCGCCTCGCACGCGGAGCCTATGATTAAACCCTCACGGTATGTGGTGAGAAGACTCTTTGGCATTATGGGGTTCCGTTTAAAGTGTTCAATATGGCTTTTTGATACTATCTTATAGAGGTTTTTTATTCCCGCCTGGGTCCTCGCTATTACGATTATATGTTTAGGCTTGTGGCGGCGGTTTTTCTGCGCGCTGGCGCGTCTGGGAAGCACCGAGTCGTTAACTTCGGATAGTTTTTCAAGTCCCTCCGCCCTCAGCCGCTCAAATAACTTTACAAGTATAAGGCCACACGTAAACGCGTCGTCTGAAGCCCTGTGATGGTTAAAATCCGGAAGGCCCAGGTTGCCGGAGACGGTGTCAAGTTTGTGATTTTTAAGCTCCGGCAGCAACGCCTGGGAAATAGTCAGCGTATCTATGAATGTTGGATTGAAGGGCATATCGTGGCGAATACACGTCTCTTCAATAAATCCGATATCAAAAACGGCGTTATGAGCGCAGAGCGGCGTGTTTCCGGCAAATTCAAGAAAGGCGCGCACAGCTTCATCTTCCTTCGGAGCGCCCCTGACCATGTCGTCATCTATACCTGTGAGCTGTGTAATGTTCAGCGGAATATGCTTGCCGGGATCTACAAAGGTCTGGAAGCGTTCCACCTCCTGACCGTCACGGAACCGTACCGCGCCTATCTCGGTAATGAACTCCTGCCGCGGGTTAAGGCCGGTGGTTTCCAGGTCAAACGCCACAAACTCATCTGACAGGCTCATGTCGGCACCGCCTGAGACGGCTACCCGTTCATCGACATCGTTTATGTAATAGCCTTCCACTCCATACAGGACCTTAATTTTATCGCCGGCAGCAGCCATGGCGTCCGGGAATGACTGGCACACACCGTGATCCGTTATCGCGATTGCTTTGTGTCCCCATAAAATCGCGCGTTTCACCACTTCCTTTGTATCTGTCGTCGCGTCCATGGCGGACATCTTTGTGTGTAAATGCAGTTCTACGCGTTTTTCTTTGGCGGTATCCATACGCGGCGGCTTCGCCGGGATTTCTGATATTGAGTTTGGCTCTAACACGTCTCCGTCATATTTGCTCATGTTCATGTTACCGGCCACGCGCAGATTTTTACCCGGCACTATAGTCCTGGCGGCGCGCTGCTGTTCCTCGCGTTCTTTGGAGTAGAACCTTGAAACGCGCACAGAACCTGTGCCGTCTGTCATATCAAAGTTCAGCACATACGCGCCGTTCCTGACATCCCTTGAGTTAACCGCGAAAACCTTACCTTCTACAATAACACGTCCGGAGTCGAACGTCAACTCACTCATCGGAGTAATATCGCCTTTGCAGGGCCGTCCTAAAACAGTAGAACTGGGGGCGGGAGCCTTTTCCGCTTTTGCGGCCGGCTTGGTAAAAACAGAATTTCTGGCCGCGCCCGCGCTTGCCACGGCATTCTGTTCCGGAAAGATCGGGATAATCTTTGCCTTTGACATTCTGAAATCCGCGCAGATATTGTTTTCCATAGTATTTATACATATGGGCGGAACAACCGTATCAAATTTCACCTGCAGCTGTATCGTGCGATCCTTGCGCCCGATTATGGCGTTCAGCACCTGTGCGCTTTGCAGCGAAGAGCCTGTACCGCGACCACAGGTTGGAAACATTTCCAATAATGGTACAGTATTTGCCATTGTTCTATTTTTCTCCTGATTCTTTTATCAATTCCATAAGCCCGTCGGCGAGTTTATCGTAAGGGAGCTTGCGGACTATTTCACCTTTTCGGAACAGCAGCCCCTCGCCGCGTCCCCCCGCAACGCCAAAATCCGCCTCCCTCGCCTCACCAGGCCCATTGACCACACAGCCCATTACCGCGACGGTTATATCATCCCTGACACCTTTAAGCCGCTTCTCCACGTCGTGGGCAAGCGACACAAGATCTATCTGCGTTCTGCCGCAGGTGGGACATGATATGAATGTGACACCGCCTGTTCTCAGGCCGGCCGCTTTCAGGATCGCTATTCCCGCTTCAACCTCCCGTTCGGGGTCGGATGTGAGCGAAACGCGGATCGTATCGCCTATACCCTCCGACAGGAGCGTGCCGATGCCTACCGCCGAATTGATGGTCCCCAGATATTCCGTTCCCGCCTCGGTGACGCCTACATGAAGCGGATAATCCGTTCTCTCTGCCATGATCCTGTAAGCCTTGATGGTCCGCGCGACAGATGTGGACTTAACTGATATACATATATCGCCGAAACCGACGTCCTCCAGGATCCTCGCGTGGGCCAACGCGCTCTCCACCAGCGCTTCTGCTGTCGGGGCGCCATATCTGGCCAAAAGCTCCTTATCCAGAGAACCCGAGTTTACGCCGATACGTATCGGGACGCGTCTCTCCTCGCAGCGCCTGGCTACCTCACGCACTTTTTCCGCGCTTCCGATGTTGCCCGGATTGAGCCTGATCTTATCCACGCCTCCGTCAAGCGAGAGCAGGGCGAGCCTGTAGTCAAAATGAATATCAGCCACCAGCGGTATTGTGATCCGTTTTTTTATTTCCCCGACAGCCCGCGCCGCGTCTTCGTCCGGGACGGCTACGCGCACTATATCGCACCCCGCGTCCGCAAGCCGTTTAATCTGTGACACAGTGGCTCCAACGTCGCCGGTCCTCGTGCTGCACATGGACTGGACCGTTACTGCCGCGCCGCCGCCAATCTGTATGCCGCCCACGTCTATCTTTCTCGTCATATTCAGCGCTCCGTTCTATCTGACAATACGCATAATGTCATTCACAACAAGCAGGGCCGTAAGACCGAGCAGCAGCACCATTCCTGCGGCGTGGATGTACATCTCCACCTTCGGACTTGGCTTCTTTTTGAAAATCTTCACAATTATCACGTCTATAATCAGGAAAAACACACGTCCGCCATCCAGCGCCGGTATGGGCAGCATATTCATAACGGCGAGATCCACGGCGATAAACGCCACCAGATACGCTATGTTCCACAGGGCCAGGCTTGTCGTAGAGGATGATTTGCCAACCTCGTTTATCTGGTCCACTATACCCACAACGCCTGACATATCATTCAGTCCCGCGTTGCCGCTGAGAAGATCCGACAATCCTATACCGACAATACGCACAAAATTATACGATGTGTAGCATGAGTACTTAAATTCTTCCCAGACGTTCGTCTTTATGGTATTTAATGATATGCCGTAACGGTACACCTGTCCGCCGTTTCCGTCGGAATAGTATTCCGGCCGCAGCCCGTAATTCTTCAGTGTCACCTTCTGCCCGTCACGGATAACAACAATGTCACAGGTGTCGCCCACGCGATCCATATACTGGAAGAAATCGTTGGAATAGTATATCCTGTGACCGTCGATAGAATATATTTTATCCCCGACCTCTATCCCGTTTTCGGCATACATGAAACCGTCTACCACTTCGAGAACCGTGTTGCCTCCGAAATAAGGATACTCACTTGAGTCGGAAAAAAGTATGATTACTATAATCAGTCCAAGGAGAAAGTTCATAGTGGCCCCGGCCACCAGGATAATGGCCTTCTTCCACGCGCTCTGGCGCGTAAAGGCCCGTTCATCGCCGGTGTCCTCGTCCTCGCCCTCCATCGCGCAGTAACCGCCTATTGGCAGGCACCTGAGCGCGTACAGCGTCTCCTTGCCCTGCTTCTTCAGTATCGCGGGGCCCATCCCGATTGAGAACTCATTGACTTTTACGCCGCAGGCTTTCGCGGCCAGGAAATGCCCTAATTCGTGTACGGCTATCAGGATGCCAAATGCGATTATGGAAATTACAATATACATTTATTCACCCCTCAATTTCAAAACAAACTCCCGTGTCTCGCGGTCCCGCTCAAACACCTGCTCAAGCGAATCCGCCCTTTTGCCTCCCAGGGCTTCCACGGCGCGCGCCGTTATTTCATAGATCCCGGTAAAGCTGATCTTATCCTCCAGAAAGAGCCTGACCGCGACCTCGTTGGCCGCGTTAAGGACGCATGGCGCGGCGTCATCCCGCCCGGCTACGGACAGGGCGAGCCTCAGGCAATCATATTTATCCAGATCCGGTTCCGAGAACGTCAGCGAGCCGATTTTCCCTAAATCGAGCGGCGCGGCCAGCGACGGGTACCTGTCCGGATATGTCAGCGCGAACTGTATCGGCAGACGCATATCGGGAACGCCCAGCTGCGCGATAACCGCCCCGTCGCGAAACTCTACGGCGGAGTGGACTATGCTCTGGGGATGGACGACAATTTTTATCATGTCAGCCGTGACGCCAAAAAGGTGCATCGCCTCCATTACCTCAAGGCCCTTGTTCATCATCGTCGCGGAATCTATTGTGATTTTCGCGCCCATGTCCCAGTTCGGGTGTTTCAGCGCTCTTTCCTTCGTGACCGTCCGCAGCTCCTCCTTCGACAGGTTCAGGAACGGGCCGCCAGAAGCGGTCAGCAAAATACGTCTGACACCGCGTCTGTCCCCATTCATAAGACACTGGTAGATAGCTGAATGTTCCGAATCAACCGGCAAAAGTTCGCAATTATTCTCCTTCACCGCGTCCATGAATATCGACCCGGCGCAGACCAGCGTCTCTTTGTTCGCGAGGGCTATTCTCCTGCCGCCGCACCGTACCGCGGCCATCGTCGGCGCCAAACCCGCAATGCCCACAATCGACGCCTCCACGATTTCCGCCGGTTCTTCCGCGGCGATTATCACACCGCTCCGGCCGCCGGCGACTCTGACACGCGTGTCGCGCAGCCTGGCGCGCAGGTCCCGCGCGGCGCTCTCGTCCGCGACAGCTACAAGATCCGGCCTGTACCTTCGCGCCTGCTCCTCCGCGAGCCTGATGTTCGCTCCGCACGCGAGCGCGGATATGCGCATACCAAGCTTTTCGGCTGTCTCAAGAGCCTTTGTCCCTATGGAACCGGTGGAGCCGAGGACAGTGAGTCTTTTCTCAATAAACGCGTCTGTCATCCTTTACCTCTTCACCCACTTTCTAAAATGCCGGGAAGTACGTAACCAGCAGGAGCACGAGAGGGGCTGTGAATATTATGCTGTCAAATCTGTCCAGCACACCGCCGTGCCCAGGTATGAGATGGCCGTAATCTTTGATATTGTGCTGGCGTTTTATCACGGAAAAGGCCAGGTCGCCAATCTGCGTTGTAATGTTCCCCAGAACAGCGTAGAGCACCAGATTGCCATATTTTACTGATATGCCGGATGCCCTGTCCAGTATGAGACCGAAAACGATAATCCCGACGATCCCGAGCACAAGGCTCCCGGCGAACCCCTCCAGTGACTTATTGGGACTGGCTTTTACAATGCCCTTGTGCTTGCCGAACAGCATACCGCCAAAATATCCGCCGGAGTCCGACACGGCCGTTATCACAAACGACATGATCACCAAAACCCCGCCCCGCTCCATACACCTGAGGGACACGAGGGCGGACAGAGCCGTCGGTATGAGGACGCCGCAGAACAGCGCCGTCAGAACGGACGAAAACATCACCTGTCTCTCGCCGCCGTATGAGAAAACGGCCTCGGCGAAGAGAACGACCATAAGAAACGTGAGGGACACCCTCAGAACCGGCTCCGAACAGCCGAAATAAAATCCCCACGGTACCGCGGCGGCGGTGAGGGACGGCCAGACGTACAGGCGCGCGTTTTTGGCCTCGCCTGTGGCGTGCATCAACTCGTAAACGGCGATCACGGACAGCACCGACACCGCCCCCGCCATCCATACGGCGTCCAGCCACACCGTCAGAACAACCAATATGCCTATCATAACCGCGCCGGCGGCCACCCTTGTCAAAAGCATAGAATCACCCTTTCACACCCCCGAAGCGCCTGTCGCGACCGGCGTAGGCCCGCAGAGCTTTGTCCATTTCCCTCTCGTCAAAATCCGGCCACAGCACATCCGTAAAATATAATTCCGCGTACGCGGACTGCCACAGCAGGAAGTTGGATATTCTCACCTCGCCGCTGGGACGGATCACAAGATCCGGGTCCGGCACACCGGCGGAGTACAGGTACCCCGACAGAACATCCTCCGTAAGCTCGGGATGGTCGGGTTCCGACGCCCATTTCTTTACGGCGCTTAGGATCTCGCTTCTGCCGCCGTAATTGACACAGAGATGTATCTCCGTACCGGTGTCCAGCGTATCGGACATGGCGTCGGTCTCTTCCGCAAGGCGCTGAAGCTCAGCCGGGAGCGGGGACAGATCGCCCCACAACCGGAGCTTGACGCGCTCCTTCTCCATCGTCTCCAGCGCCTCCTCCAGATACTTCTTCAGAAGCGACATGATCGCGCCCACCTCGTCCGATGAGCGCTTCCAGTTTTCCGTGGAGAACGCGTAGACCGTCAGGTACTGCACGCCCAAGTCACGGCAGTATGTGGCGACCCTGCGGAACGTCTCGGCGCCGGCCGCGTGACCGGCCGTTCTGGGCAGGCCGCGCTTTTTCGCCCAGCGCCCGTTGCCGTC
>CAYQWH010000068.1:0-6101 GCA_964421265.1 uncultured Oscillospiraceae bacterium
CCACAGACTTTTGGCCCTTGAGCCGCCCCTCCTTCTTCTCCACCGTCACGCCCGGCCAGTTTCCTACATACTGACTGGAGCCGGTCAGATCATTGAACAGCGTCGTCTTGCCGCAGTTCGGATTGCCGGCCAAAGCAATTTTAATGTCCATAAACTCCTCCCAAAAAACAGTTCCCCCAGCCGGATTTACTCTACTTCTATCATCTCGGCGTCCGACTTGCGAACACTAAGCTCGTAGCCGCGGACGTTCAGCTCCATGGGATCCCCCAGCGGCGCGACCTTTCGCACGTACACCTCCGTGCCCCTGGTCAGCCCCATGTCCATGATCCTGCGTTTAGTGGCGCCCTCGCCGTGTAGCTTCAGCACGCGCGCGGTCTCGCCGACTTTTACGTCCTTCAGCGTCTTCATATCCCTCACCTCCCTAAAACCGCTCCCGTAAACGTCTCCGCCGGCGCCCGGCCCCCATCGGTCAGCCGCGCCGCCGGATCCGCCCCGGAACCGGCCATCATATCATTATGCGGTTTGCCATTACCTTGTCCAGCGCAATGCGACTGTCCTTCACCTGGAGAATGAGATTGCCCGCCATCTCACTGACAACCGTAATGTCACTGCCGACCACGAACCCCAACTCCGCAAGATGCTGCCGCACATCGTCCTTGCCGGTTATGTTACGGATAGTCACCGTCTCGCCAGCCTTCGCCATAGTTAATGGAATCATACGCGACCTCCTAAACCCCGAACAACACTGTGAACAGTTCTAAGTTAGATTAGCCTAACCGTTTACTATTAGTTTACCACAGCTAACTTCGTTTGTCAATAGGTTATTTGAATTTTTAAGTCGGCAAATGCGCTGAAAATACTCCTTGGGTACTTGAAAAATATGATAAATATGTATATAATATGTACACGACAATATCCGCCCCGCGCCCGCGCGCCGGAACACGCGGGGCCCGGTCGTCAGACGGCGGGACGAGATCCGTTCCCGGCGGCCCTGTCGTCGGAGGGACGCTCCGCGGTGAGCGCGCGGCGGTTTTCTCAGACAGCGATTATCGGTCGCTGCCTGAGAAAGTCCAAAAATCAGTCGGCGGCTGGTTTTTGGGCAATTCAGGACAGTCGGTAGAGGTTTCCGATTGGTTTTCCGTGAAAAGAGGTGTTGACTATGGCGCCCATAAATTCTTTCCGCTCATGGCTCAGCGGCCATGGACGGAACGCGGACAAGATTGAACCGGAGGTCGAGCCGGAGAGCCGGGAGGCGCCGGAGCGCGATCCGACGCTTCTGAAGCTCAAGCCGGAGCATCCGCTGATGGAGCTTTGGACACGGTTCGGCTCCGGGTACCCGGAGCCGTGTCTGAGGCTCGACGTGCCGATGGAGGCGGCGGAGGATGATGTGGAAGGGGAACTTTCGGAGCTTGTGAACCACGAGACGGTCGGTCAGGAGCTTGGCAGGCTGGAGAGGCAGTCGGCGTTTGTGGCGAAGAGGCGCATGGAGCTTATGGATGCCGGCGGCACGGACGCCTACGTCCAGCTCTTCATCACCACGCGGCACATGACGGCGTGGCTGCTGATATATCCGCCTCGGGGCGGCTCGGAGGTCACGGCGGATATGCTTAACGACGCGCTGAAACGCGGTCAGGTGGTCTATGGGATTGACGACAGGCTCCTGGGCGCTCTCCCCGCCATGCGCAACAGGTATTTCACCCTCTTCCTTGTCGCCAGGGGCGACGCCGCCCTCAACGGCCGGGACGGATACATTATTGATATGTTCTCCCGGAACCCGGTGAACACGCTCATGGAGGACGAGGACGGGCAGATAGATTACGCGTCCCAGGCCACGTTCCAGAACGCGAAGCGCGGCGACGTTATCTGCGAGATGGTGCCGCCCACGGCCTGCCGCGACGGGCGGACGGTTCTGGGCGACATATCCTACGCGAGGGCGGGCAAGCAGGTGTTCCTGCCCAGGGGCCGCAACACGGAGATCTCGGAGGATGGCACGCGTCTCATAGCCTCCTGTGACGGCCATGTGGAGTTCTCCGGCAGGAGCTTTCAGGTCAAGCCCGTCATGGACATAGATGGCAATGTGGACGTGTCCACGGGCAATCTCAACTGCCTTGGCGACATCCACGTCCACGGCGACATACTCGGCGGCCTCACCGTGCGCGCCACCGGCACGATAACCGTTGACGGCGTGATAGAGGCCAGTACCGTGGAGGCCGGCGGGGACCTTGTGGTGCGCAAGGGCGTGCAGGGGAGCGGTCAGGCGGTGCTGCGCTCCCACCGCAGCGTATTCGCCAAATACCTGGAGAGCAGCAATGTCTACGCGAAGGAGAACCTGCAGGCGGACTGCATCGTGAACTGTGAGGTGTACAGTGACGGCAGCGTCACGGCGCGGTCCGGCCGGGGCGCGATAATCGGCGGCGTTGTGCGCGCCGCGAAGCAGGTCAGCGCCAATATTGTCGGCGCTCGGTCGGAGCAGCACACGGGCGTCACGCTTGGCGGCCGCCCCTTTGAGATGTTCGAGCGCGACGAGCTTGTCCGGGGCATAGAGCAGCTGGAGGCGGAGCTGGGCAAAATCGCGAAGCAGGCGGAGAGCGCTGACAGGGACATACAGGCGTCGAAGAAAAGGGTGCAGATCTCGGCGTACAGGCTGAGGTTAAAGCAGTACGATAAAATCGTCAGTGAGGAGGAGCCTGTGTCCGGCGGAAGGCTTGTCTGCGGGTGCGTCTACCCGGGCACGGAAATAACCATAGGCGACGCGTCGCTGAAGGTCACGCGGCAGACGTCAGCCTGCACCGCGTATATGAGGGACGGTGAAGTGGTGCTGGAGTGACATGGAACCGGGTCTTTTTAAAAGCCTTATATATAAAGAACTTATGAACGCGGATCAGATCCTTTGATCTGGGATTACCAGCGGAGATCAATCCTGTTTGATTTCCCCGGTTCTGAGTTTCCGTTACTGTATGGCGCGGAGAGGGGGAGGCGAATAGATGGATAATATTTTGTCTTTGGACAGACTTCGCGAAATATTTGACGACTCGGCGCGGGTGATGCTCAGGCGCGTCACCGGTATTGAGTTAAGATCGGCGGAAAGGCCGCCCGCGGGGGACGTGTGCACGGTGTTCACGGTATTCGGGCCGGAGGTGCGGTCGGGACTTGCCCTGTGCGCCGATACGGAACTTTTCAACAGGCTGGCGTACAACATGATGTTCGGGCAGGCGGCGAAGCCTGAGGATACGGCGGACGCGGCGAGGGAGTTTTTTAATGTCCTGTGCGGCCACATAGCGGTGCGGTTCTACAGGGAGACGCAGAAGGCGGCGCGGTTCGAGATTCCGGTGTTCCTGCGGGGACGGTCGGAGCCGGAGGAGTTTGTCCGCCGCTGTGAAATGAACTTCATAGGCGACGGGAACGTGGGCGCGAGTCTTATCCATTATACAGATCCCGGAAGATGGAAAATTTAAGGGAGGGGAAGATCAATGGCAAAGAAAATAATGGTAGTGGATGATTCACGGGTGATGGAGCTCCAGATGCAGCATATGCTGGAGGGCAGCGAGTACGAGATTACGGCGTACTGTCGTGACGGTGAGGAGGCCATAGCCAGGTTTGACGAAGTCAACCCTGACATAGTTACAATGGACATACTTATGCCCGGCATGGATGGATTGGAGACGGCGCAGGCGATACTGGCGGAGAGGCCGGAGGCGAACGTTATAATGCTGTCGTCCCTGGCGTACGACGACACGCTGGACGAGGCTAAGAGAATAGGCGCGAAAGGCTTCCTGTTCAAGCCCTTTGATAGGGAGACGCTGATTGAAACACTCGGAAAGGCCCTCGGCACCGGTTCTCTTTAAAAAGCTCTATAAATAGTCGTTAGAGATACGCAAAGGACTTACGAGGCGGCGTGACGCGAACGCGCGATCGCGCGCGTCCCGGATTAAAGCCTTTAATCCGGAACCGGTACGGGCGGCAGGCCCTTTGTGATAACAATAAAACGCGCTGAACCTCCCGGGGAATGGGAGGTTCAGCGCGTTTTTTGAGATGATGGTTAGGAAGAATTTAGTAACAGAAAAACGTCTCGTCTTGCCCCTCTTCTCTCATAGACCACCCCCTTCAACTGCTGTCACGCCGCGTGATGATAACCTGATCGGTTCCCGCCTGTGCCGGGCGGCGGTTCGCGTTCGCCGCCCGGGGTATTGCCGCTTATAGGCTCCGCGTCTGCCGATCCCGGCGCGGAAAGCTCAGACTTATTATATCGGGGGCCGCGTGGGTGCGCGATCGCGCGGTACCTGATCAGCTCTTTAATCCGCGTCAGTTCCCGAAGTTCCACCAGCTGCTGCCGCTCTGGTCGCCGTTGCTCGGCTGCTGTGTCTCGGTGGACTCATCCGGTAGGGCGGACACCGTCTGCTGGCCAATGGTCACATCTATCTCCAGCGTCTCGCCCTGGCGGTACACTGTCAGCGTCATGACGTCGCCGATGGATCTCTCGCCCACCGCGTCAACAAGACCCTGATAGTCGCTTATCGCCTCACCGTCAACGGCGGTTACTATGTCGTTGGCCTGGAGGCCCGCTTCCTCCGCCGGGCTGCCCTCGATGACCGAGCTTATGGCCGCTCCCGCCGGGAGCCCGTAGCTTTGGGCGTCCGCGCTGACGGAGCCGAGGTACACGCCTATATAGGGCTTGACTATATAGCCCGTCTCTATGATGCTCTCCACTATATCCCGCACGCTGTTGATGGGGATGGCAAACCCGATATTGTCGATTGACGCCTCGGTGCTGGAGCCGGAGCCGGAGTACTTGGCGTTGGTTATGCCTATGACCTCGCCGTACATATTGAAGAGGGCGCCGCCGGAGTTGCCGGAGTTGATGGCGCAGTCCGTCTGTATCAGCTTCATGGTCACGCTGCTTGAGAGTGTCACGTCCCGGTCAAGGGCGCTGACGCAGCCGGATGTCAGGGAGAATGTCAGCTCACCCAGAGGATTGCCTATCGCTATCACCTGATCGCCCACGTTCATGTTGTCCGAGTCGCCCAATATGACCGGCACCAGATCCTCCGCGTCGATCTTCAGGACAGCTATGTCGTTGGACTCGTCGTAGCCCACGACGGCCGCGTCGTAACTCGTGCCGTCATAGAGCGTAACGGTTATGGAGTTCGACTCCTCGATAACGTGGTAATTTGTCAGTATATACCCGTCGCTTGTGATGATGAATCCGGAACCGGAGGCGGCCGAAGTCGTCTGGAACCCCCAGTAGTTCGTGGTTATGGACGTCTGTATACCGACGGTGGAGTTGACGTTGGCGGCGTAGACCTCGGAGGCCGTCATAACGCTGCTGGTGTCAACCTGCGCCACATTGATTACGGAGGACTCCCTCGCGCCCTCGACTATGGTCGATATGTTTTCCGTGTCCGCTGTCACCGCCGTGTCGCCGGAGCCTGTGAGACTGTCGCTCAGAAGCGAGCCGCCGAACCCGGCAACCCCGCCCAGCAGACCGCATATCACGGCGAGAGCCACAACCCTGCCGCCGGTCCACCCCTTTTTCTTCTTCTCGTTTTTCACCGGAGTATCGCCCGCCCGCGCCGCCTCAACGGGATATGGTGTGTATGTCTCCTGATAATTCCCGTTGTCCTGCTGCGGGTCAAATGTGTAGTGGTAAGTGTAGTTGTTATTATAGTCGTTGTTCATGATCAAGTTCCCCTTTCCTTTTCGCGTTTTATGACCCAATTTTACAGGCCGCTGCTGAACTGAAGTTGAAAAAAGTTATTAAGTATTTATGAAATTTACAACCCCCCGGCGGAGAACCTCTATTCCGTTCCGCTCTTTCTCCGTTGACATTATGAGTATACCGCGCCGTGTTTAAATGAACCTGAAAAAACTGTAAACATTGTTTTAAAATTATATTCTTTCAGGGGGATTCGGCGCAATAATATAACCCCTCAGGCAGAAAGGCTCCTTACGTCCTGTCTGTCCGAGGGGTTCAATAATGATTCCAAACCAAAAGATTTAATTCGGAACACGCGCTTGCGTATTCCGTGCCGCGCCTTTACGCGGCGCGCCCAGCCTTGCGGAGCCACGGCCTTGCCGTGGCGGGAAACGCTAAAGCCGCGCGC
>CAYQWH010000068.1:6201-8917 GCA_964421265.1 uncultured Oscillospiraceae bacterium
CCTGTCACCTGCGCCGTCTTGAGCCTTTTCTCTCCGACTGTCTGCGGATGTCGGACATCTTGCTGTCCGAATCCTTCATGAACTTTTTGAGCTTATCCTCAAACGACGCGTCAACGACCTCGCCGCCTGACGCGGGGCGAGGCTTGACCATGGGCTTCGGCTCCGGCGGCGGCAGCGTCTGCTTTATGGACAGGTTGACCCGCCCTGAGGCGTCAATGTCCAGAATCTTGACCGTCACCATCTGCCCGACGCTCAGATAATCCGCCACGTTCTTCACATACACGTTGGAGATTTCGGATATGTAGACAAGTCCCGTCGTCCCCGGCGCCAGCTCCACAAAAGCGCCGAACTTCGTTATACCCGTGACCTTGCCCTGAACCACTGCTCCCTTTTCAAAATCCATCCTCAGACAAATCCTCTCTTTGGAAACTCAAGAACCTCTCCACAGCCCCGCCATGTCAGCGCGGCCTTCCGTCAAAAAGCAAATTCCCATGACCCCGCGCCAGCGCCGATGGCGCCGGGCAAGCCGCAGCCGCCTTGCCGACGGGAAACGGCCCCGTCAGCCCGTGGCGCGGCGGCGGGAATCACTCCGCGTAAAATATCTCCTCGCCTTGCTCCACAAGATCCAGCTTCTCGCGGGCTATGTCGCGGATAACATCATCGTCTTCGCTGTGCTCCACGGCGTAACGCATATTGTCGTTTTCCGTCTCCATGTCCTCCAGCTGCTGCTGAAGCTCCGCCGTCTCCCGCTCCTCGTATTTTATTCTTTTCTGAAGACTCGCCAGGCTCGTCAGCAAATACACCAGCAGAACCAGGAGAATCAATTTCGTAAGTATACCTGTGCGTCTGAGACGCATCTCCGTCTCCTTCCCGCGTCTCCGGCCGTCCGGCGCCCGCTTTAACGGCGCGCGCCCTCACCGCGGACAGAAGCGCCGCCTTAACCGCGCCCAGTTCCCTTCCCAGAAGCGCGGCGAGCGCTCTGAAGGGCCGCAGCAAAAAATTTACCGCCCTCGACAACAGATCCGCCAAAAACATACCCGCTCTCAGAACCGTGGGGCTAAGGAGCAGAAAGTAAGCGGCCGCGCCGATGAACGCCAGAACGGTTATGAATATCCGCTGCTCGCCGCCGCCCACCGCCAGTCCCACCGCGAATAGGCAGCCGCCGAAAGCTATCCAGAACACGCCGTCGAACAGGGCGGTGACAAGAAAACCGCCGGTCCTCCTGCGGATAACCCGGAGGACGTCATACAGCAGCCCCGCCGCCGCGCCTGTGGCCAGCGCGGTAACGGACTCAAGCGCCTGCCGCGCGACGCTGACCTCCATATCAGTGGAACAGCCGGGAGAAGAAACCGCCCCGCTCCGGCTCCGGTTCCTCATATTCCAGACTGTCTACGCTGCCGATAATGAGCACGTCGCCGCTGTCCACGCTGAGCTTCTCCATGTGCAGCCCGTCCCCGTGGACCGTGAGCAGCCCCAACGACGTGCCCATAATGATCTCACGCTCGTTAAAGCTCTCCACCTCCGTCACGCCGGAGACAGACACGCGCTGCCGGCCCTCGATAACTATGTTGTTCGGCGCGACCGGGGCGCGATCGTCCATGTACGCCAAATAAACCCCTCCCTTCAGGTTGCCGTCTTCCGGCTCTTTTATAATCTATTGGGACGGGCTTGAAAATATTCCGGGAATTTCCATGGCTCACTCCGCGCGGCCCGCGGCGGTTCCGGCCGAAAACCCGCCGTGAACCGCTGCCCCGGAGCCTGCCGCGCGGAACAATATCTATGAAATCAGGATAATTTATTATAAACCACAATTACTGTTTTGTCAAGTATATTTTTACATAATATCCGAAAAGTTCTTGCCGGTGTGCCGGCCGAAGAGGTTGGCCTATAGCGCGGGAGATCCCGCGAAATCGGCGCCCGGCATTTTTTAAGTTGACAAACACGCGGCGGTGAATTATACTGAAATTCGCAGGAAAATGCTGAGAATATTGAGAATATAGTGAGGTCATTTGAACGATGAAAAACTCGGAAAAATCAATGGAAAAGATAGTGAACCTCTGTAAGAACAGGGGGTTCGTATACGCCGGGAGCGAGATATACGGCGGGCTTGCCAACTCCTGGGATTACGGCCCTCTGGGAGCGGAGTTCAAGAACAACGTAAAAAAGGCGTGGCTCAAGAAGTTTGTGCAGGAGAGCCAGTACAATGTGGGACTCGACGCGGCGATAATAATGAACCCGGAGACGTGGGTGACGACGGGTCACGTGTCCAGCTTTTCCGATCCTCTTCTGGACTGCCGGGCGTGCAAGGCGCGCCACCGGGCGGACAACCTCATCGCCGCCGCGTATCCCCAGGAGAACACCGACGCCATGAGCTTCGATGAGATGGACGCGTTCATATCATCTCACGAGGACATAATATGCCCCGTATGCGGCAGACACGACTTCACGCCCATACGCAAGTTCAACCTCATGTTCAAGACGGCCATCGGCGTAACCGAGGACTCCTCCTCCGTCTGCTATCTGAGGCCTGAGACGGCACAGGGCATATTCGTAAACTTCGCCAACATCCAGAGGACCACGCGCCGCAAGCTGCCCTTCGGCGTCTGCCAGATAGGCAAGGCCTTCAGGAACGAGATAACCCCCGGCAACTTCATCTTCCGCACCCGGGAATTTGAGCAGATGGAGTGCGAGTTCTTCTGCAAGCCCGGCACGGATC
>CAYQWH010000069.1:0-3936 GCA_964421265.1 uncultured Oscillospiraceae bacterium
TGTGCGAACCCGCGCAGCGGGTGAGTGCGCGCAGTGAGCGTCATTTTTCTCGAACGATACCCAACGGGTAGCGTTCGGGAAAGGTCTTTCAAAGTTCAATCGCAGATTGAACTTTGTTGGGAACTCAATCGCAGATTGAGTCCCAGCAATCCCAGCCAAAAATTTTGTCCCCTGCCGCAGCAGAGGACGGATCGTGGCCGTGGTACCACCTCAATTTACTCATTTAACGCGTTAAAGCGCGCAGAGCCTCAGAGCGCTCTATCGGGCGCACCCGTCCCCGCCTACGCGTCACGTGAGTTCGGCGGGGCCGCTCGGGAGAGTATTCAAAACGCGCCGTCCCGCCGCCTCGCACCTACCGGCGGCTCTCTGGGGGACCATTCGCGCTCCTACTTGGCTCCGTCACAGCGTTGTCATTATCGTGTAATCCTATGTATTATACCACGTTCCGTCCCGGTTGTCAACAGGAATTTTCGCGAAATTGGCTATTTTTCGCCGCGTCCGGCGCGTAATGTGAATTATCTGTTGACAAGCGGGGGAATTATGATATAATGGGCGCAGAAAGGTAGGTGGTCCGTTTGGAACTGACTGTCAGCAATCTGCGCAAATCCTTCGGGGCGAAACGCGTCCTGGACGGCGTGTCCTTCACCGCCCGCTCCGGCGCGGCGATGGGACTGCTGGGACGAAACGGCGCGGGGAAAACAACTACGATCCGCATACTCATGAACGTGTTCCCCGCCGACAGCGGTCAGGTGCTGCTGGACGGGGAGCCTGTCAACTACGACAGGGTCGCCCTGGGGTACCTGCCGGAGGAGCGGGGTATGTACCCGAAAAAGCGCGTCACCGACCAGCTCGTCTACTTCGGGGAGCTGAAGGGTATGCGCAAAAAAGAGGCCCGCCTCGCCGCCGGACGGTGGCTGGAACGGCTGAACATGGAGGAGTACAGGAACCAGCAGCTCAGCGCCCTGTCCAAGGGCAACCAGCAGAAGATACAGCTCATTACGGCGCTCATGCACGACCCGGCCATCGTCATACTTGACGAGCCGTTCTCCGGCCTCGACCCGGTGAACGCGGAACTTCTGAAGGGCGTGGTGCGGGAGGAAATCGCGAGAGACAAGCTGGTGCTGTTCTCCAGCCACCAGATGCACTACATAGAGGAGTTCTGCGACGACATCGTAATTATCCGGGGCGGCAAGGTGGCCATAGCCGGGAACCTTCGGGAGATTAAGGGCGGCTATCTGCGGGACAAGCTGATAGTCCGTTCCCGCAGCGCGGAGAAGATAGCTAAGGAACTGAACAAGCGGTGCCGTCTCACGGGGCCGGACGAGCTGATTATCCAGCTTGCGTACACCGGCGAGAAGGACGAGATAATGCGCCGGGTGCTGTACCAGTACGACGTGGACGAGATGCGCGTGTTTGAGCCGTCTCTGAACGACATTTTCATCGAGTACGCGGGAGGTGACGACAGCGATGAAAAAGTTTAAGACTATCCTGAGCTTCGAACTTTCCGGGTTCATGCGCAGCAAGTCGTTCATGGGCGTCACGGTTCTGCTGGTGGTTCTGATGGCCGTGGTCATGTACCTCCCCCAGATAATGGACGCCATTGACAGCGATGACGACAGCGACGAGGAGCGGCCGGTGATGGCGGTGACGGCGCCGGTGAACGTGGACGCAGCGGAGTCCATAGGACAGGCGCTGCGGGACACGTTCGCGGAGGCGTTCCCGGACTATGACGTGCGCCTTGCGGACAGCGCGGCGGAGGCGCAGCAGATGGTGGTGTCCGGACAGGCGGAGTGCGCCTTCGTGGACGTGACCGGCAGCTCCTACACGTACCTGGTGAACGACCTGTCCATGTACGACACGAACACCGACACGGCGGACGCGATATTCAAAACGCAGATCATCATGAGCGCCATGACCGGCGCCGGGCTTTCGTATGAGGAGGCGGAACAGGTCATGGCGCGGACGGTGACACACACGGTGGAGGCGCTGGGCGAGGACCAGTCACAGAACTTCTTCTACACCTACATTATGATAATGGCCCTCTACTTCGTCATACTCCTCTACGGGCAGATGGTGGCCACCCACGTGGCGGAGGAGAAGGACTCCCGGGCCATGGAGCTTCTCATCACCAGCGCCGACCCGGTGTCCATGATGTTCGGCAAGGTGGTGGCGTCGTGTCTCGCGGGGTTCGTACAGCTTGTGGCGCTGTTCGGTTCGGCGGCGCTCCTTTACGCCGTCAACGGCTCCGCGTGGAACGGGAACGTGATTATCGAGTCCATATTCGGTATGCCGCTGAATCTGCTGCTCTTCATGCTGCTGTTCTTCGTGCTGGGCTTCTTCCTCTACGCGTTCATGTTCGGCGCGGCAGGCTCCGTCGTCTCCAAGGTGTCCGACGTGAGCACGACGGTCATGCCCATCACCTTGCTCTTCATTGTGGGCTTCATGGTGGTCGTGTTCTCCATGAGCAGCGGGGACGTGAACAACACGGTCATGCGCGTCTGCTCCTATGTGCCGTTCACGTCGCCTATGGCCATGTTCACGCGTATCGCCATGAGCAGCGTGCCGGCCGTGGAGATTATCATATCCGTGGCGGTGCTCATCGGCTCCGTCTTCGCCATCGGCTTTATCTCGGCCAAGATCTACCGGGCGGGCGTGCTCCTCTACGGCAACAAGACGGGTCTCGGCGCGTTCCTCAGGACGCTGAAAAAATCATGACAGGCGCTGTGCCTCATTGACAGTTTATGAATAAAATATGAATACATTACAGAAGGGAGCTGTTGCGCGTGAAAAGCGCGGTATTTTACGGAAAGCGTGATCTGCGGGTGGAGGACAGTCCGGAGCCGGAGCCGGGCCGGACGGAGGTACTGATACAGGTGGCGGCGTGCGGCGTGTGCGGCACGGACGTGCACATATTCGACGGGGACAAGGGCGCGGCGGACGTGACGCCGCCCACCATACTTGGTCACGAGTTCGCCGGTACGGTTACGCGTGTGGGCGAGGACGTGACGGGCGTCCGCGTGGGCGACCGGGTGTGCGTGGACCCCAACCGCTATTGCGGCAAGTGCGAGCCGTGCCGGTCGGGGGCGGTACACTTCTGTCAGCACATGGTGGGCTACGGCACCACGGTGAACGGCGGGTTCGCCCAGTTCTGCGCGGTGGATGAGCGGCAGGTGTACGTCCTCGGCGAGAACACCTCCTTCGAGGCAGGGGCCATGACGGAGCCGCTGGCCTGCTGCGTGCACGGGATAGATATGTGCGGCATAACGCCCGGTTCCACGGCGGTGGTCATAGGCGGCGGCATGATAGGACTGCTGATGCTGCAGCTTGCCAAGCTGTCCGGCGCGGCGCGGGTGGCGCTCATTGAGCCGGTGGCGGCGAAGCGGGCGGTGGCGGAGTCGCTGGGCGCCGACCTGACCGTGGATCCGGTGGCCGAGGACGCGTCGGCGGCGCTGCGCCGCGCCGGGTACGGTTGGGTCAACACGGTCATCGAGTGCGTGGGCAGACCGTCCACCATCGAACAGGCTATCGACATCGCCGGCCCGCAGGCCGTGGTCATGATGTTCGGGTTGACTAAGCCGGACGAGGTTATCTCCATCAAGCCCTTTGACGTGTTCCGGAAGGAGATTGTGCTCAAGGCGTCGTACATCAACCCCTGCACCCACGGGCGGGCGCTGGCGCTCATCGACTCCGGGCGGATTGACGTGACGAGCATGGTGGCGGAACTGGCGCCCCTTGAGAAGCTGCCGGAGATCCTGTCCACCCCCGCCCTTCGCGCGAAGGGGAAGTACATCATCCGTCTGTGACGCGGCGCGTGCGCCGGGTTCGGCGGCGTGCGCATTGTTGCGTAATGTGCCGGAGACGTGGCGTGCGCGCCGGGTTACGGGACGGCGAGTTGTTGCGCGGGTTCCGGGACGCGTGCGTCAACTGCCGCGACGG
>CAYQWH010000069.1:3946-8748 GCA_964421265.1 uncultured Oscillospiraceae bacterium
GGGAAGTACATCATCCGTCTGTGACGCGGCGCGTGCGCCGGGTTCGGCGGCGTGTGCGTTGACGCGCGACGATACGGAACCGGAGACGTGGCGCGTGCGCGGTGCGGTGGGGGACAATAATGCACCGGGCTGTGGAAAAACCTGTTGAAAATGTGGAAAGTTCCTCTATATGTAACCGCAAACTATAACCGCCTCGCGTTATCGCGGGGCGGCTTTGCTGTGGGAGCGGAGGAGGTTCGTGACGGTCAGGACGATGACGAACAGGATTATCGCGGCGGCGGAGGCGTAGGACGGGTACCCGCCGCTGTCGCCGTAGAGCATATCGTACACGTAACCCACGATCGTGTTCATGCCGGCGGCGTTCAGGTCGGTGCCGAACAGGGCCACGGAGTCGCTGTACGCCTTGAACGCGCCTATGAACCCGGTGACCACCAAGTACATGACCATCGGCCAGATGAGCGGCAGCGTTATGCGGCGGAACACGCGGCCACGGCTGGTGCCGTCAATCCGCGCCGCCTTGTAGTAGTCGTCGTTCACGGACGCCAGCGCCGAGGTCAGTATCAGTATCTTGAAGGGCAGCACCACCCAGATCGTGTAAAAGCACAGGACGAACATCTTCGCGCCGTAGGAGCCGTCGATGAAATCCACAGGCCCCGCGCCGAACACTTTGAGCAGCAGGTTCACCATGCCGTCCGTGTAGGCGGTGCGCTGGAAGAGTATCATGAACACCAGCCCCACGGCCAGCGTGTTCGTCACGTAGGGCAGGAAATACACCGTCTGGAACAGGCCCCGCAGCCGCTTTATGCCGCTCAGCGCCACGGAGATTAGCAGCGCGAAGCCCGTGGAGAGCGGGACGGTGACGGCGACGAGTATCAGCGTGTTCTTCACCGCCTGCAAAAAGTAGGGGTCGTGGAGCACGTAGGAGAAATTGTATAAACCCACGCCGGAGGACCTCTGGGAGGCGAAGCTGAACCCCTCCTCCAGGGAGTATATGAACACGTCTATGAGCGGATATACCAGAAACAGCCCGATGAACAGTATGGCGGGCAGCAGGTACAGCCATGGTTTCAGCTTTTTCAAAAGTAAGACCGCCTTCCCCTGAGTTCAGTGTGGTTTGTCATTTCACCTTGATGTTGACGAGGGCGGTTCTGCCGCCGCCGCCGTTGGCTATGCCGGACACCTTGAGCTGCATAGCGCCGTTGAGCGGGACGCTTATCTCCTTGGGGTAGTCGCCGGAGTTCACAACGTACTCCGCCACCAAGCCGCCGTCCAGATAGAACGCTATGTCCGCCGGGGAGGTCTGGCCGTCCACGGGGCCAAGGGTCAGCGTCATGGAACTGTACTGTCCGTTCAGGTTAAAGAGGGCGTAGCCGGAGGAGGCGGTTATCACGATCCCCTGAGTGTACCGCACGCCGGCCAGATTGAAGCCGCTGTCCGGGTCGTCGCCGGAATAGTACTTGCAGTACTTCGTCTGATAGGGCTGGCACCGGGACAGGAAGTCCGCGCCCTCCGCCGTCAGATCGCCTATATACACCCGCTGGTTCTCGCCGTCCCACTGCACGTTCTGCCCCAGCCACTGGCTGACGGCGCGGATGGGCACGTAGGTCGTGCCGTTGTAGATGAATGTGTCCACCGGCGCGCCCTGCTCGTTGGTGGGCACCATCTGTACGCCGTTCACGTAGATGTCCACGCCCGTGTACACGTCCACCGTCTTGCCGGTCAGCGCCGCCCACGCGGGCGCTATCACCCACATCAGCACCAGCGCCGCCAGCACGCCGCTTAGAAATATCCCTGCTTTCTTCATGCCTTTATATTCTTCCTCCAGACAATTATCTGTCCCTCCAACCCCGCGCCGCCCCGGGACCCGATAAGGCTATTACCGGGTCCCGCTAAGACGGCGCGGACGCCATGTCTGAGCGCTCCAACAGGGGACGTGATGACGTCCCCGTGGGCGCGTCCGCCCCGCGCCGTCGGCGACGCGCCGGTTGCTTGGGCGCTGTCGCGGCGGTCGCGCTGCGTCGGCTGCTTGGCGCTGTGGCGCGATTGCGCTGCGTTGGTTGCTTGGGCACCGTTGCGCGTTTGCTTGCGTCGGCTGCTTGCTCCGGTTGCTTGGGTACTCGTGCGCGTTTGGTTGCGTCGGTTCCCCCGGCACTGTGGCGCGGTTGCTTGCGTCGGCTGCCCGGGTGCTGTCGCGCGGTTGGCTGCTTGCTTGCGTCGGCTGCTTTGGTACTGTGGCTATTTGGCTTTCGGGTACTCGTTGCACAGCAGCCGATAGGGCGGCTCGTCCTCCTCTATCGTGGGGAAGCGGCCCATGGGCGGGTTGAAGCGGTTATCGGTGTTGTCGTCGTTGCACTGGCTGACCTCGCCCACCAGCACCGGGCCTGTGCCCTTCTCCACCTCGAAGTCGTGGTACAGATAGGGCTGGATGGAGATGCTCATCCCCGGCTCCAGACGCACCTGCGTCCCGGCGGGAACCGTGGTGGTGACGCCGTCCAGATGCACCGTCACGTCCGTCTCCCGGTCTATCTCCTCGTCCGGGCGGGAGTTGTAAACCCTTATGAGCAGGTTGCCGCCGCCGCGGTTGATGATGTCCTCCATCTTGCTCCAGTGGAAGTGGTTGGGGGAGTACTGGTTCTCCTTGATGTACAGCAGCTTCTCCGCGTAGGTCTTGGGGTACTCGTCGCGCTTGCTCAGGTTGCCGTTGCGAAGCGTTATCAGCGAGAAGCCCACCTTGTCAAAGTCACCCAGACCGTAGTCGGTGATGTCCCAGCCAAGCATATTGTCACGTATCTCGTCGTACTCGTGTCCGAGGGTCTGCCACTGCTCCGGCGTGTAACCGCAGAAGGGCGGCAGGGCGAAGCGGTACTGATGGATCATGTCCTCCATCTCCCGCAGCGCCTTATTGATTTCACTTCTCTTCATATTCTTATCCTCCGGTCGCCGCGCGCCTTTCCCATTATATATAATGTATACGTCCCGTTGGGCGGCGCGGGCGGCGACGGTCATTGGTCAGTTCCGGTTAACGCGCGTCGCCTGTCACAGGTTCTCGCCGTTGGCCGCTATCGTGTCGGCGTACCATTTGGCGGAATCCTTGGGGATGCGCTTCTGGGTGGTGTAGTCAACGTAGATTATGCCGAACCGCTCAGTGTAGCCCTGGCTCCACTCGAAGTTGTCCAAAAAGCTCCACTGCAGGTAGCCCCGCAGGTCCACGCCGTCCTCGATGGCTTTCGCCAGCTCCAGCAGGTACCTGTGCAGGAAGTCGATGCGCTCCGGGTCGTGCACCTTACCGTCCATGAACACACGGTCGTTGCAGGACTGGCCGTTCTCGGTGATGATGACGGGGATGCCGTACCGCTTCCAGATGTGCAGCGGGCCGTAGTGGAGCACCTCCGGGGTGAACGGCCACTTGCAGGCGGTCATGGGGTAGCCGGGTTCCTGCTTAACAGGCTTGCCGTCCTCGCCGATGTACGTGCCGTGGTAGATGTTCGTGCCCACGAAGTCGGGGGCGCGCATATCGTCCCAGTCGCTCGCGGGTACCGTGGCGGCGAAGCGGCGCACCGGTTCGGGGGCGCTGTCGTCGTACTTTCTGAGAATCAGGGAGTCCAGCACGATATTCGTGGCGAACGCCCAGCCGTTGGACAGGTCGAACTGCTTCTTATACGCGGCCTCGCGGCAAGCGGGCGTGTCCTCGGCGGGCATGGTGAAGTTGCCGCAGATGGCGATGCCCACCTGAGCGTCAGGATCCACTTCCTTAATCTGTCTGTACGCCTCGCTGTGGGCAAGGCACAGGATGTGGTACGCGCGGGCCTGCTTCTCCTCGCTCATGACAAGGCCGGGCGCGTGGGCGCCGACGCCGTAGCCAAGGGACACGGTGCACTGCGGCTCGTTCAGCGTCATGTACTTCGTGACGCGCCCCTTGAACCGCTCCGCCAAGATATGGGCGTAGCGGCCGAACGCCTTCACTATGTCGCGGTTCATCCAGCCGCCCTTGTCGGACAGGGCCGCCGGCAGGTCCCAGTGGTACAGCGTCACCATCGGCTCGATGCCGTTGGCGATAAGCTCGTCGATAAGATTGTCGTAGTACCGCAGACCGGCCTCGTTGACCTCGCCGTCGCCGTCGGGGATGACCCTCGCCCAGCTGACGGAGAAGCGATAGGCCTTGATGTTGCACTGGCGCATGAGCGCCACGTCCTCCTTGTAGAGATGGTAGCTGTCGCAGGCCACGTCGCCGGTGCAGCCGTCCTTGATGTGGGGCGTGGTCAGGTCGTGGCAGTACTCGTCCCAGATGTTAGGCCCCTTGCCGTCGGCGTCCCAGCCGCCCTCGCACTGATATGAGGCGCAGGCTACGCCCCAGATGAACTTTTCCGGAAATTTCACAAAATACCTCCCGGCCGCCATTGCGCGGCCATTACTTATTATTTGGCGGCGCGTCTCCAGCCGCCGTATATCATGTCACCGGCGCGAACCGCTCCGTCCGGCGGCGGCGCCGTCAGACGGAGATTCGCGCGGTTACGTGCCATCGCGCGCTCCCGTGCCGGTTCGGGAACGGGTCCCTCGCTCCGGTTCACGCGCGGCGCGGCGTTTTACGGCTTATTGCCGCGCTGTTGCGTTCTTACGCGTTCTCGCCGTTCAGGGCGGCGACTATCTTCTCAAGGGTGCCGTCGGCGGCGGGGCCGAAGCTGACCAGCGTGCGCAGCGGCGCCTCCAGTATGACGGAGAGGCTCATCATATCCATGCCGTTGTCCTGGCTCTCCACGGCCTTGGCCAGTTCGCCGATGTTCGCGCCGAACAGGCTCACGTCC
>CAYQWH010000070.1:0-8640 GCA_964421265.1 uncultured Oscillospiraceae bacterium
TGGGGCCGGTTCCCGAAGAGGCGCATCCCGCTAAACACCCTGTGACCAGGAATAGGCACACCGCCGACAATAAGAAACCTGATTTGATCATGGTATTTCCTCCCCTGTAAGACGTGACTCGGAGCTGCCGTGCCCAGTTCCCCTCTGCCGTAAACGTCAGCTTTCCCGGCCGCGTTCCGAATCTGTAACTGCTCAGATTATAACACATGAGGGGGGATCTGGCAAGACGGGAAAAGCATTCAGCGCCGCGCGGCGCGAGAGATCGTCCCGCAATAAGCAGGCGCGCACGGAAGAGGCAGCGCCTTTGCCGCGGCAAAGGCGCTGCCTCACAGAATAATCGTAAAGAGCGCGGAAAGACACTGCTATAGTATCAGATCGCGAATTCATAATTAAGCGTCCTGATCGGCAATCTCCTCCGGACTGACCTGCAGAATATCGTTGAAATTATTGTTCGCGATCATCAGCACGCCCATCGTTGTGATGGCGACTAATTCCTCATCGGTAAATTCGTTTTTCATTCGCGCGAACAGCTCATCCGTGACGCCCTTGGGATCTTTCGCGATGGCCTGACCGTATTCAATCAGCAGACGCTCCCTGTCTGTAAAATCGAAGGTATCAAAATCGATCCCATTCTTTTTGAGAAGGTTGGTAAAATAGGCGGTGCAGACCAAACACTCATTCTGAACAGAAATGGCGTATTCAAAAAAATCGGCGGCGCGTTTCCCGATCAGGCTTTGCAGCTCCGTGTCTAACATATAGGAGCTTTCCTCAAGCGCTAAAAATGAGGGCACGTTATGCAGCAGGGTGCGTTTCTCGCTTGTGATATTGTGTCCCTTCGCGATGTGCTCCGCTGCAGCCTTTCTGACCTCTGGGGAGGCGTTTTCCAGATCTATTTCGTTAATCCTTGCCATGATTATTTCCCTTTCTGAATGTAAGATTAAACGCGATGGAAGTTCATCGCGAGTCGATCGACCTGATAAATTCCCTCGTCCTCGTCTCCTTTGGATTCGCGAAAAACTCACGCGATGGCCCGGATTCCACAATCACGCCATTTTCCATGAACACCACCTTATTTGAGACGGTGCGGGCGAAATCCATTTCATGGGTAACCACAAGCATGGTCATTCCCTCCCGGGCCAGTTGACGCATAACGCCAAGCACCTCGCCAATCAGCTCCGGATCCAGCGCCGAGGTCGGCTCATCAAAATAGATTATCTCAGGATCGGACGCGAGGCCTCTCGCGATAGCCACGCGCTGCTGCTGCCCGCCGGAGAGCTGATTAGGGTAGCTGTCCAGACGGTCGCCCATACCCACTCTCTCAAGAGAGTGAACGGCAATCTCCCGAGCCTTTGCCTTTTTCATCCCGCTGCCGCTGACCAGTCCCAGCGTCACGTTCTGTAAAACAGTCTTGTTCAAAAACAGATTATAATTCTGAAAAACGAAAGCGGTTTTCCTGCGAACACTGATAATCTCCTTTCGTGACGCCTTGTGCAGATCATAGGGTTGTCCATCAAACACCAATGTGCCGCTATCAGCTCTCTCCAGATAATTCAGACATCGCAAAAAGGTAGTCTTGCCCGATCCGCTCGGCCCCAGAATGGCGACCACATCGCCTTTCTCAACCTGCAGATTGATACCTTTCAGAACCTCTTTTTCGCCAAACGCTTTTTTTACTCCACTGATGTCCAGCATCATGCCTTGTTCCCCCCATAATGATTCAGCCGCTTCTCAATCACCCGCTGCAAAATGGTCAGAACTGAGCAGAAAGCCAAATAGATCAGCGCGCACTCCGTGTACAGAGCCAAAGGCTCATAAACACGGGCATTGATAACCTGAGCCTGTCTGAACATTTCCGTCACCGTGATGGTCGCCGCCAAAGACGTGCCCTTCACCATGGAAATCAGCGAGTTGGACAGCGCGGGAAAAGCTGTGCGAAAAGCCTGAGGCAGCACAATGTGCCACATAATCTTTATATAAGACATACGAACGCACAGGCCCGCCTCCATCTGGCCACTGGGCACGGCCTCCAACGCGCCTCTGAGACTCTCAGCCATATATGCCGCCTCGTTAAGGCCAAATACCAGCACCGCCGTGGGGTACGCGTCCAGCTCTATACCAAGATAGGGCAGACCGTAAAACACGAGATACAGCTGCACCAGAAGTGGAGTACCGCGAATAATCCAGATATAAACACGACATAACTGCTTGAGTACCGGAACATTGGCATATTGAATCAGAGCCACAATCACGGAAACCACCAGCGCGAGAGAAAACGACATTATCGTCAACGGCATGGTCACCTTTAGCCCATACTCCAACATCTTCGGCAAAGCGTCAACCAGTATCTTCCATATTCTTTCAGTCATAAAAATTCTCCAACAGATTTTTAGAAGCAGGTTACTTCCATCAGTTTTATCAATACACGAATCCCCTGCAAATACGCGCGGATAGAAATGCGTTCATTGGTACCATGGATTCCTTCGGCGGAAATATCCTCTTCCTCCAGCATCGGGCCAAAACGCAGACAGCACCGACAGATGTTCTCATAGCTTCTGGCATCGGTAGCGCCGCGATTCTGGGCGGGGATAAATATCAGCGGGGAAAAATAATGTTCCAGCACTTTCTTCAGGCTCTTATATCCGCAGGAACCAATCTCCGCTGGATGGGACGGCGCGATACACTGCACGTACCCCAATTTGACGCATGGATCTACCCATTGCCTGTAATGCTCCAGCAGGCTCTCCGGCGTATCCGGCGGCGCTAAGCGGAAATTGATTACGGCTTCCATGGTCTGCGGCATTACGTTTCCTGACGGCGCCCCTGGCGTTATCTGCGTAGGGGCGGCGGTTGTCCGCACCTGGTGATACAGAGATTCGCGCTCCGAAAACCACCTCAGAATATTCCGCGTGTTATGGTCAATGTCCCGAACATATCCGGCCATCGGTTCTTCCACAATATAAGGAGTTAGCAGCTCCAGCGTTTCCTTGACACATTCCGACAGGTGCGGCGGCAGGGGATGATCAAGAACCGCCGTGATCGCTTTAGCCAGTACGCCGAGAGAAGTGCCGTGGAACGGATTAGAACTGTGCCCGCCACGGGACCTAACAGACAGCTTCAAGTCCGCGTAGCCCTTTTCATAAATTCCGATGGGACACACGAAAACACCGGGCGCTCCGTAATCCGCGGCTTCAATCACATCACCCGCGCCCTCGTCCAGGACAAATTCCAGTTCCACTCCACGGGACTCCAACAGCTTCGAGATCCCCTTAGCGCCTGTGCCGCGTGTCTCTTCATCTTCTCCAAACGCTATGTAAACAGTTCTGCGGAAACGTCTCCCAGCACTCAGATGATATTCTGCCGCCTCCAGAATGCCGATCAGCATCTGTTTTATATCCATAGCGCCTCTGCCCCAGATGAAGCCATCGGCCACATCGCCGGAGAACGGCGGGTGCAGCCAGTTCGCTTCGGTTTCCCCGATCACGGGGACCACATCCTGGTGCGCCATGAACAGCGCGGGCTTCAGGCTCTCATCACTGCCGGGCAGGTGGATCAGGAGACTGTAACCGATTTTTTCAACGGTACCGTTCTGAAAAACCAGCGGGAAGCTTTTTCCCAGGAAATCGTGCAGCGCCAGGAACTCCTTGCGGCGGATCTGCGCCGTGTCCAGATGGCTGGTCGTCTCAAAAGAGATGGCCTTGGAAAGGTGCCGGACAGCGCGCGTACCATCAAAATCGGAGTACTCGTTTTCATTTTGAAACAGATCGGTATTCTTCACAGTCTCACTCTCTCCACTCCGGACACGTAAGATTCGAAACGAACTTCTCCGTCCCGAATCTTACGCGCGGCAATCAGTGCTTCTGGGTCAGGTCAAGACCGAAATATTTGACGCTGATTTCGGCCAGTTTGCCGTTCTCACGGTTCTCATCCAAAATGCGGTTCACTTCCTCTATCAGAGACAGCGCGTCGTCCGACCTCTGAACCGGATAGCAAACGGGATTGCCATCGGTTAAGGCAACGACCTTAATGTTGGCGTCAGGATGCTCCCTGAGATAATCCTCAATGGAAACCTGAGCGTTTATGGTAGCGTCCACTCTGCCGGTGCTGACAAGCTCAATGGTATCTGTGAGGGTATCTACCGGTGTCACTGTGGCTCCATAGGACTCCGCAAGGGCAGCGTATGTGCTGGACGCGGTGTTGGCGGTCGTTCTGCCTTCCAGGTCTTCAAAAGAGGTAATATCCTCGTTGTCTCCGCTGACCACAAGGACATCATAAGTGTACACATAGGGATCCGAGAAATAGAAGGACTCGGCGCGCTCATCCGTATAGCCCACGCCGTTGCAGGCAATATCAAAGCGGCCGGACTGCACGCCAGCCAGAATGGAATCCCAGGCAGTCTCCTCAAACTGCGCCTCCACGCCCAGACCTTCGGCAATCAGCGTGCCGATTTCAATATCCAGACCGACTAATTCACCGTCCTCATCATGGTATGTCCATGGTGACCAGTCACCCTCCGTGGCGATAGTAATTACACCGCTGTCCTTAATCCTGGCCAGAAGATCTTTTTCGCTCTCTTCTGTGCCGTTGGACTCGTCCTCCGACTGGCTCGTTGAGGAGCAGCCGGAAAATACGCCGAGCACCAGCGCGAGGCTTAAAATTAAAATTAAAAGATTGTTTAAAACGCGTTTCATAGTTCTTTCTCCTTAATTTTTATATTATTTTACATACAGAACCGAAAAGATCATCCCGCGGACAATGAGCTTGCCACGGAGCACCGGGAGCGCGTTGCCGCCCCGGTAATCTTAACTTATGCCATGTGAGCCGGCAGACCGCGAACCGCCGGGCCGCCAACGTAAACGGCGCGGGCATCGGTGACAGGGAATATTCTTCGTCCGACCGGCACGGAGCCGCAGAACAATAATTGACTTATGATATGTATCCCAACTCCCCGTTGTATATGTTTCAGACAGCAAAAGACCCGGAAAGCTTTAACAGCTCCCGGGCTGGAACATGGCGCTATCCTTCCCTGATTTAACAGCATAGGAAAGCCGCAGGTGCGGCAGCGCACCCGGCCACATTGACAGCCCGGGAGTCCAGCATTCGCCCACAGCGGAAATTGCTCCGCAACAGCTTAAGAAACGATACGCACATTCCATCAGCACCTCCTTTCAAGTCAGTTTCAAATCATTTAACCTATCAATCTAATTGGATAGTAGGATTATAACGCATGGATCCGGGGATGTCAATAGCTTTTTTAAAATATTTGATAGGTGAATAAAACAAATCGCGTTTGCCATGTTTTCCCGGAATTAGTCGAATTAGACAAATATTGCTTAAAGCTTACTGTCCAGCATACGCGAAAACCAGTTTTTGTATTACCAATCGCGGTAGATATGGCACAATAAAGGCGGGGAAGAGAAGAAGCTATCGGCATATATTCTGAGGAATCGGAAAAGGGTAACCGCTGCGGAAATCGCGGCGGGCAAGGTAAACACTTTGCCGGATGAAGCAGAGAACCGCCAATCCCGGAACAGCAAACCGGGGAGCATATTCGGGACAAGTCTCCGCGAAGACAACGTAGACAACCTCATCAGCAGGAAAGAACAGGGGTTGGATCGTAAACATATCAGACAGCGCTCAGGTTTTAAACACATTCTCTCAGAAATCATTTTCAACTGCCTAACTCTAATCCGCTCCGCAGTATCACGGAAAAGTGATTTTTGTGAGAATTTAAGGAGAATACTTGAAAACACTTCGCTGTTATGGTAATATAAATAGGAGAAATATTTGATATAGGGGAGACCTGGCAGACAATCTGTCTGCGATGGAACCGGAATACAGAATAAATCCAATAGCGGGGAATGAACTATGGAATGCGCAAAATGTGGAAAAAGGATCCCGGACAAGGCTGCTTTCTGCCCTTTTTGCGGGGAGAAAACCACACAGGATAGTCTGGATAAACCGATCTATGAGAGTAATATTAAGACACTGTTAAAATCCGGGAAGCTGATTGTTTACCGTGACAGGACGGAATTTGTGACCAGCAGCGTCCAGAAAGCCACCTATTCTTATGCCAATGTTGTGTCAGTGAAAAAGAACGCGTTAAATGGCATTGACTTTATCATGGATGACGGGCGCACTGAAACCTGCCCCGCTGACCGGAAGTGCGTACACGAGGCGTTAGTATATATTAAACAGGCAGCCGAAGTTTATATCGCTAAACGTAGAGAACGCCTGCTGTCCCAAGGAATCCGGTACTCTTTCCCCAGCAATCAGGGCATTATGAATGATGGAGTGCTTAACCTCTCCAATGAGCGGGCGGAGTTTAAGGCAAAATCAGGAAGAACCGAGATTGTCCTTTACTCTGACGTCAAGTCTGTCAGCGCGTTTAGCGGGACGCTGGATTTCAAACTGTTCAGCGGAGCCACAAAATCCTACGCGGTAAGCAGGGAACTTCGTGACGAAGTCCTATCGTTCGTCACGGATTCTGTCGCCCCTTTTCTGGCCAGAAGGAACGCGGAACTTTTAAGCCGTGGAATATACTTTTCCTCTTACGGCTCTGATGGCGGCACATTGGATATATATGCTGACAGGGCTGAGTACAGGAACCGTTCTGGGGATTTGGAAAGCGGCGTTCCATTTCAGGATATCCGGACAGCCGGTCTGCGCAGCGGGATGCTGGAGCTTGCGCTCACGGACGGGACAACGCGGAGGTTCCCTGTTGACGAGGACATTGCGGCTGATATTCTGGATTTTGTGAAAGCAGCTATTAAGCCATATGTCGCGGCAAGGACTGTGGGGTTTGACACAGCGTTTGGTGTGGATGAGCGTATTGAGTTCAACAATGAGCGCGGCGTGTTCCACCTTATTCGTCAGGGCGGGAAAGAAATCACCACGGAATGCCCTGTAGAGAATTTAACCCGGTGTGAGTGGACGGAGAACGGAAAACTGACCGCGTTTGGCAGTGTGGTGTCCGGCGGGATTGACTTGTTCAAAAGCGCGGCAAAGGCAGCGGCGAACCAGAGCAATACGGGCACGGAAGAAAAAATAGGGCGCGTGGACATATTCTTGCATTTACGCGGTGAACAGGGCGAGGAGACTCAAAGTCTCTGCTTTGGCAGGTCTTCCGTTGGAATGCGAAGATCTGATAAGAAATACTGCCAGTGTCTGCAGGAATGGGACGGACTCTCAGGGTACCTTAAAGCCCTCATTCCGGGGTGCGAACTGATAGACCCCGTCATACCGGAACCGGAGCCCGCGGAACCGGCGGCGCCACCTGAAATTAAGGAGGAGCAGGAACCCGAATGCGCGGGCATTGCCACGCCAGAGGAGACTTCCGAAGTTCCGAGTACCGCCGCGCGACAAGACGATCCGGGAATTTCACAGTTTTCAAAATACATCAGCGGGGTAGGGCGGTTCATTGGAAGCTGCAAGACACCCATGAGCATAGCGTTCCAAGGGAATTGGGGCACCGGGGAGGACAGCGCCCTGTGGATGCTTTTCGAAGAGATGAAGGAGCAGTATAGCAGGAACCTGTTCTGGCTTAATGTGAAGCAGTTCCTTAAAAACGAGTCAGGGGAGGAGCTTTCCGCCCTTGTCGGCGTGGTATTGACAGGGCTGCTCAATGGAGAAATTCATGTTACAAAGCAGACAGGAAATCTTCTGGCTGGGCTGGCCGGTCTTGCCACAGGCATATTCGCTGGCGACTCATCCATCGGGAAAGAGCTTGCGGGCGGCGTTCTGAATAAGGAACCCGTGCGCCAACAGGATCACCCGGCAATGGCTTTTTCCAAACAGATCAGCAAAAAGCTGCAAAGCAAAGACGGCAAATTTCTGTTTTTCATAGACGGGCTGGACAGGCTTCCCCCCTCCAGGGCCGTGGAGGTGCTTGACGCGATGCGGGACTTCTTCGAATGCAAGGGGTGTGTGTTTGTGGTCGCCGTAAATTATGAGCATATCCTCCGCGGCGCGCAGGAACGCTTTGGTGAGAATAAAGCAAGGATGTTTTTCAATGAAATATTCAAAATGTCCTTCCGGGTCCCGGCAAACAGCTTCAATTTAAAAGGCTATGTACAAGGGATGCTGGAGAATATTGGCATTCAGACAGGTGACGACGAGGAACTGGATCTGTACGTCGCGTTGATTCAATGTTCAGTCGGCAAGGATAAGGAGGCCATAGACCGGTTGTTCACATCTCTGCAGCTGCTTGGGGGCATGGCGGGTGAGTGGTTTTTCCGGGACAGGTATATGCGGCTGGCGCTTTTTGCCTTGCTGTGTATGCAGACGCGGTTCCCGGATGCTTACCGTTTTGCCGTGGAGCACAAGGATAGCGTGACGCCGGAATTCCTGGCCGCCTTATGCGGATCCTCAGCGCAGCCCTGGAATAAGAGTCAGGCGGACGGCGTGGAGGCATCGTACCATGACTTTGGCGCCGTATTCGCGCAGGTTGTCAACCTGGACAGCCTGGCGGAGATCACCCAGGAGGAATGCAAGGCGTTCGCGGATGTGTTGAACCTTTCTTTCATCACTTCCAGCACTACTTTTTGAGGGAGATGTTAAAAATGGGGAATTTAAATGAATTAGTCGAGCTGTGCCGGGGACACCATATCTACATACAGACTCACAATTTCCCCGACCCGGATG
>CAYQWH010000071.1:0-8541 GCA_964421265.1 uncultured Oscillospiraceae bacterium
CGCAGCGGCGCCTCCAGTATGACGGAGAGGCTCATCATATCCATGCCGTTGTCCGGGTTCTCCACGGCCTTGGCCAGTTCGCCGATGTTCGCGCCGAACAGGCTCACGTCCTTCATCACCGGCAGCGCGCGCGCCAGCGCCTCCTTGTCCTCCAGCACGTCGCACACGGGGGAGTCCACGGTGAATTTGTGGTGTACGGGGGTGGTGGACTCAACGGTCACTTCGCCGCTGACGCGCAGGTCGCGGGAGGACTCGCCCACGTCGATGGTGAACTTGCCGGTCTCCACGCGCCAGTCGCCCAGCGCGGTGTCCCAGTAGGCGAACGCCCGCTTGCAGAGCTTGAAGGACACGTCCTTGCTCTCGCCGGGGGCGAGACCGATCTTCTCAAAGCCCTTCAGTTCGCGCACGGGACGCTTGACCGTGCTGACCTGATCGCCCACGTAGAGCTGGGGGACGGCCTTGCCGTACACGCTGCCGGTGTTCGTCACCGTCACGGTCACGGTCAGCTCGTCGGTGTCCTTTATCTTCTCCGCCGACAGCCTCAGGTTGTCGTATTTGAATGTGGTGTAGCTGAGACCGTGGCCGAAGGGGAACAGGACGGCCATGTTCTTCTTGTCGTAATAGCGGTAGCCGACGAACACGCCCTCACGGTACTCCACGTTCTCGCCCTCGCCGCCGTAGAACAGGTAGGACGGGTTGTCCTCAAGCTTGATGGGGAACGTCTCGGGCAGGTGGCCGGACGGGTTCACGTCGCCGTAGAGCACGCGCACCTCGGCGATGCCCACGGCCTGGCCGCCCAGATACGCCTCCACGACGCCCTTCACCTCATCTATCCACGGCATCTCCACGGGGGAGCCGTTGTGCAGCACCACCACCGTATTGGGGTTGGCGGCGGCGACGGCGCTGATGAGACGGTTCTGGCACTCCGGCATACGCATATGGGTCCTGTCGTAGCCCTCGGACTCGTAGGACTCGGGCAGTCCGGCGAACACGACGGCGACCTTCGCGCCCTTGGCCGCGGCGACCGCCTCGGCTATCATCTCGTCGGTGGCCTCGTCGTCAGCGGCGCTGTAGCCCTGGGCGTAGGTCACGTTCAAGCCCTTGGCCGCCTCAAGCGCGCCGGTCACTTTGAAGCTGTTGATGTGGGAGCTGCCGCCGCCCTGATAACGGGGCTTGTCGGCGAACTCGCCGATGAACGCCACGCTGTCGCCCTTGTCAAGCGGCAGGATGCCGTCCTCGTTCTTCAGAAGCACTATGCACTCCGACGCCAGATCCGCCGCAAGCTGGTGATCCGCCTCCTGGTCCCACGGGGTCTCCGGCTTGGCGTTCTCCAGATACTTGTACACCACGTTCAGTATGCGCTCACAGGCCTGGTCCACGTACTTCTCGTCAAGGGTGCCGTTCTGGACGGCTTTCACTATCTTCTTGTCGTTGATGCCGCCGGAGCCGGGCATCTCCAGATCAAGACCGGCTTTGACGCCCTTGGCCCTGTCGTAGGAGGTGGCGCCCCAGTCGGACATGACAAAGCCCTCGTAGCCCCACTCGTCACGGAGCACCTTGGTCAGCAGCCACTCGTTCTCGGAGCAGTACTCGCCGTTGAGCCTGTTGTAGGCGCACATGATCGTCCAGGGCTGCTCCTTCTTCACGGAGATCTCGTAGGCGGGCAGGTAGATCTCCCGCATGGTCCTCTCGTCCACCACGGAGTCGGAGCACATACGGCGCTTCTCCTGTGAGTTGGCGGCGTAGTGCTTGACGCTGACGCCCACGTTCTTGCTCTGGATGCCGTGGATATTGGCGGCGGCCAGTTCACCGGCCAGATACGGGTCCTCGCTCATGTACTCGAAGTTGCGGCCGCACAGGGGGCTGCGCTTTATGCACACAGCCGGGCCGAGCATGATGGCAAGCTGCTCGTGCTGGCACTGGTTGCCCAGAGCCTCGCCCTGGCGCTCCAGCACCGAACGGTCAAAGGACGCCGCGCCCGCGCAGGCCGGCGGCATACACACGGCCTTGATGCTGTCGTTCACGCCCAGCATATCCGTGTGCTCGCGCGCCTCCTGCTTGCGCAGTCCGTGAGGGCCGTCGCTCATCATCACGGACGGCACGCCCAGCCGCTCCACGGGCTTCGTGTGCCAGAAATCAAGGCCGGAGCACAGACTCGCCTTCTCCTCCAGCGTCATCTCAGATACAAGCTTCTTTACATCCATTTATTCTTTTCCTCCCTCATTTTATATGAATGCTTAACGGGTTATATACTTATTGTGGCCCCGGTTATTCACCGGGGCCGTCATAAGCTCTTCCCGTGTCAATGGGATTATCGCGAGGTTATCACGCCGCTGTCACGCGGACTGATCCGACAGCAGATCCACCGTGGACAGGTCCCACGGCTCGTGGATCTTGGGGACGTCGCTGATAAGGCGCTTGGTGTACGCGGCCTTGGGGCTGAGTATGACCTCGTCGGCCTTGCCGTACTCCACGAACTTGCCGTGCTCCATTATATACACCGTGTCGGAGATGTAATAGGCAAGACCGATGTCGTGGGTGATGAATATGACCGTCATGCCCGTCTCGTCACGGAGCTTCAGCAGCATATCGAGTATCGTGGCGCGGGAGCAGGCGTCAACCATGGACGTCGGCTCGTCGGCCAGCAGAATGTTGGGCTTCAGCAGGAAGATGCGGGCTATCATCAGCCTCTGCATCTGGCCGCCGGACAGCTCGAACGGGTACTTGTTCGTCAGCTCAGCGTATTTCAGGTTCACGAAGGAGCACGCCTCGGTCATCATCTCCTCCTTCTCATCCTTGGTCTTGTTCTTGCCGCCGCGCATATTGATGCAGTCAAGCAGAACGGCGTCTATCTTGTGGAACTGGTTATAGGATGAGAACGGATCCTGGAATATGGCCTGGATGCCCTTCCAGTACGCGCGCTTCTTTGCGCCGCTGGATATGTCGCGGGGCTTGCCCTCAAAGTCGATGGAACCGCTGGTCTGGCTGGACAGCCCGAGCAGCATCTTCGACAGCGTGGTCTTGCCGGAGCCGGACTCGCCGACGATGGACACGAACTCGCCCTTCTTGAAGTCGAAGTTCACGTGGTCAACAGCCACTACGCGCTTGTTGCCGAATCCGAATACCTTCGTCACTTCCTTGCCTCTCAGACATGAGGGGGCATTGGAGTAGTCCTTTCTCGTGACCTCCAGGGATTGAATCTCTTCCGCCATTTATATCTACCTCCTCACTGGTTGTCTTCCTTGGCGTAGATCTCACGCAGCTCGTCAACCGACTTCATGCAGCGGTGAGTCCTGCCGGGGGCAAATTCCTTAATCTGGTTGGGCGAGAAGCTGCATTCCGGCGTGGCGTAACGGCACCGGGGCGCGAACCGGCAGCCCTTGGGCGGGTGCTTAAGGTTCGGCGGCGTGCCGGGAATGGCGGTCAGCTTGTTGCCGCGGGTGCCCTCCTCAGGTACGAGGATGGATCCCATAAGGCCCTTCGCGTAGGGATGGATCGGGTCGAACACCATCTCCTCGGCGGAGCCGCGCTCCACTATCTGCCCGGCGTACATGACCATGATGTCGTCAGTCACGTTGTACAGCAGCGGCAGCTCGTGGGTTATGAACAGCATGGAGCGGACGTAGCCCTTCTCCATTATCTCGCGCATCATCTTGATGACCATCTTCTGGCTGGTGACGTCCAGCGCGGAGGACGGCTCGTCGGCTATCAGTACCTTCGGCGAGAGGATGGTGGAGATGGCGATAACGGTCCTCTGCTTCATGCCGCCGGACAGCTCCACCGCGTGCTTGTCAAGCACCAGCTTCGGCAGACCGACCTCGGCGAACCGGGCCTCGGCCATCTCGCGTATCTCGGCCTTCGTCAGCTTCGGGTTGTGCACGCGCATGACGTCCGTGATGAACTTGATTATCTTCGCCGTCGGGTTCAGCGCGTTCATGGCCGCCTGCGGGATGTACGCAACCTCGGAGCCAAGGACTGTGCGCCGTACCTCGTCAGGATCCATGCCGGAGATCTTCTTGCCGTCTATGATTATGTCGCCGCTCATGTAGTGCAGTGGGGGGAAGTAGTACCCTATCAGGGACAGCGCAAGGGTGGACTTGCCGCAGCCGGACTCGCCGGCTATGCCAAGACTCTTGCCGTCCTCCACCGTGAGCGATACGTCGTCTACGGAGTACACGTCCTCTTTCGCTCTCGTGATGTACTTCGTCTTAAGATTCTTTACTTCAAGCATTACCTTTCCCATAGCAACCTCCTTAATCTCTAAGCGCCGGGTTGAACACCTGGTCAAGTCCCGTATTCATAAGGTTCATGGAGAAGCTGATGCACGTTATGACAAGTATCGTCGGGAAGTAGGCCCACCAGGATCCGTTCAGATGGGCGTTGTACAGCTTCGACCAGTTCATCATAAGTCCCAGGGTCATGGTTTCCGTCATCTTCGGGCCAAGGCCAAGCATGGAGAGCTGCGCCTCGGACAGGATGCCGCTGGACACCTGGAGTATGAACGCCATGACGACGTAGGAGGCCAGGTAGGGCAGAATGTCTGTCAGCACTATCCGCATCAGGGAGTGGCCTGACAGCTTCGACAGGTTGACGTGGTCGCGGTTCCTCAGGGAGATAACCTGAGAACGGACTGAACGACACGTCCACGTCCAGGAGGTAAATCCTATGATTACGGCTATCAGCGACGGCCCGCGGGCGTCCTGGTCCACCGCGTAGGATATGAGTATCAGCAGCACGAAGCTGGGGATAACGGTGAAGATGTTGGTTATGAAGGATATGATGTCGTCAGCTATGCCGCCCAGATAGCCGGACAGCAGGCCCATGAAAAGGCCGATTATGGTGGCGACCACGCCGGCCAGAATGCCCACGCGGAGGGATGTGCCCGTGGCGGACACCAGAACGCGGAACACGTCGTAGCCGAAGTTGTCGGTGCCGAGGATGAGCCGCTTCACGTTGGCGACCTCGCCGGTGCTGACGTAGTCGGTCTTGGAGATGGTGCCCTTCTCCTCAAGCTCGCCCGTCTCGGCGTTCTTCTCGGTCATGGTTATGGTATCGGAACGGGTCAGCGTCTCGATGCTGGTGTTCATACGGCGAAGAGCCGCGCGCTTGGCCTGGGTAAGACCGGAGGGCATATTGTTCTCGTCGTAGTTGGCCTGCCACGCCTCCAGAAGGCTGTCGATGTCGTCAACGTCCAGGTCGGAGGTGTCCACGCCGATGCCGTCAAGATAGTCTATCATGTCCTGGCGGTTGTCGTCAGTCAGCGCCGCAGCGATACGGTTCTCGTCGGCGTCGGAGATACGCAGCGTCTGGGTGGTGGCGTTGGTGGCGTCATAGAGCGAGAAGTAGGTGCCCGGAGGGGCGAAGGTGCCCAACGACACCTGCTCCAGCGGCTCGCCGGGGCTGAATATGGGATAGAATATCACCACTAAGAGTATCACGATAAAGAGGATGAATCCAATCATGAATCGCGGGGAAGACGCCATGTTCTTGAGCATATTTTTCATCTGAATTACCTCCCCTCAGTCCACCTGCGCGGCTTTTACGCGTGGGTCGATAAGACCGTAGATCACGTCCAGCAGCAGGTTCGCTATAAGTACCATTACAGTTATAATCAGGGTACAGGCGGATATAAGCGGATAGTCGCCGGCTGTGACCGCCGAGTAAAGCGTGGTGCCGATGCCGGGGTAGGAGAACACCATCTCCGCAACCAGAGCGCCGCCCACGGAGGAGCCGATGCTCATGGCAAGTCCGGTGACCTGCGGGAGCATGGCGTTACGGAACACGTACATGACTATCTTCCTGTCCTTGATGCCAAGGAAACGGCTGTACTTAACATAGTCCGCGTTCAGCTCGTAGATACACATGGAGCGCATACCTACCGCCTGACCGCCTATCTGACCTAAGACGATTGACCAGAAGGGCAGCTGGTAGTGTTGTATGACGGACACGATGAACTCCCACGAGAAGTTCGGTATCATGTCGAAGCCGTAAGCGCCCGACGTGGGCAATGGGCCGTTCACGGCGAATATAACCAGCAAAATAATTCCGAGTGCGAACGCGGGGATGTTGGATATGAACATGAATACAGGCATTACCGCGCTCCAGCCCTTCTTTATGTAGGCGGCCAGAGCGCCAAGGACGTTACCTAATATCCACCCTATGATTATCGCCGGAAGCTGCAGCGCCAGTGTCCAGCCAATGGAACTGGAGATTATGTCGCCGACCTTTCTGGGGTACTGGCTGAAGGATGTGCCCAGATCGCCTTTGAACAGGTTCCCGATGAATATGAAGAACTGGGTGATCATCGGCTTGTTGGTGCCAAATTCTTCAGCGTATGTGTCATATAGCTCCTTGTTCGCCGACGCGCTGGACGTGCCCTGGGCCGCGACTATGGTGGCCACCGGGTCGTTCGGCATGAGACGAGGCAGCACGAAGTTAAGGATAACCGCCACGATCAGCGTCAGGAAAAACCACAGGAGCTTTTTCCCGTAATATTTTTTATAACCTTTCATTCTCTTCTCTCCCTCAATCCGCGCCTCTGAAATCACCGGGCCATCATCCTTTCGGCCCTCTCGCGTACAGGGTCACACGGTTGCTCAATGTGCCCGGTGGTTTCAGAGGCGCAGGAAATAGAATATACAAAAATCTGTACCTCATGAAAGTCGTGGGGGAGCCGGGAAGCTCCCGGCTCCCCCACGTTCGTTTTTCCTGTAGACAAAGCGTATCACGCTCCGTCAGGGTCTGTCTACGCGTTAACCCTCGACAAGCTCAAGCTCATAGAGAGCCGCGATGCCGTAGCCGTCGGTCAGATCCATCGGCGGGATGTCGCGCCCGTCGTCAGCGGAGGGATAGTTGGTCCACACGCTCTCGTTCACAGCGTAGAACAGCTGCGGACGATACATCAGCGCGAAGGACGGTACGTCGGTCAGATAGATCTCGGTGAGCCTGGTGTAGGCGTCGATGATGTCCTGATCGTCGGTCATGGTCGGGATGGCCTGGATGAGCTCATCGGCCTCGGGGTTGGAGTACTGGCCCCAGTTGCCGACGGTGTTGTTGGCCATGCCAACATACTCGCTGCTCATCATCATACGTACACGGCCCCAAGGAGATGAGGGCTGTGAGCCGGTTGTGGAGTACATGAAGATGTCATACTCTGTGGATTCGGGGTTGCCTATCTCGGCAATGAAGATTGAGGCTTCAGGGAAGGTTGTGGACATATTCAGTCCGATGCTGGTGCCGGCCTGGGCAACAATCTGCATGGAGGCCTGCCAGTCTGTCCAGCCGTTCGGGCAGGCGCAGGAGAGGGAGATGTTCTCGCCGTTCCACTCGCGGATGCCGTCGCCGTCGGTGTCAACAAGTCCGGCCTCGTCAAGGAGAGCCTTGGCGCCTTCGATGTCGTTGCCGGTCCACTGGAGGTCAGCGACCGCGTCATGGTCATACAGAGCCTGCTCGGACTCCAGAGGAGCCATCAGGGAACGAGGATAGTCCTCGAAGGACTCGGACTGGCCGGTCATGGCGTTGGCGTTGACCGCGTCATAGTCAACGGCCATGGCTATAGCCTTACGGAGAGCCACGTTCTCAGCTATCACGGGGACGTTCATGTTGTACCACGCTGTCGGCATGGTCATGCAGACGCCATAGGGGGCCTCGTCAAGCCAGGTGCTGATGGGCAGTCCGTCGTTCTCCCAGAGGGTCTGAACGTCGGAAATAAAGGTCTGGGCGCAGTCCGTCTCGCCGGCCTTAAGAGCCGTCACGTTGGCGTTGTTGTCGGCGTAGAGGATGTGGCAGATGTACTTAGGTACAGGCAGCTTGCCCCACATGGACTCGTCCTGTCCCCAGTAGTTGTCGTCACGGACGAACACGACCTTCTGGTCGTTGTAGAGACCGTTGTGGTACGGGCCGGACCAGAGCACGTCCTCGGCTGTGTCAGCCTGGATGGCCATGGCGTCGCCGTTGTTGCGCTCAACAACATCGTCGATCCAGCCGGCGTTGCAGATATAGACGGAGGACAGGAAGTCGTTGATAATCAGCGGGTTCAGGTCATCCTCGTTCAGGTGGATGATGAGCTCCTTGTCGCCGACGACTTCGATGTTGTCTATGTACGGGCCGTAGTTCATGCCGGTGGAGTTGCTGATATCAACGCCCACCTCAAAGGTCCTCTGGACGTCGGTGGCGGTCAGGTCGGAACCGTCGCTCCAGTGAGCGGCATCCTTAATCTTGATGGTGCACTGAGTGAGATCGTCGGACCACTCGGGATCGCCGTCAGCAAGAAGCGGTCTGAGGGTGCCGTCAAGGGTGTTGTACATATACAGTGTCTCGAACATGATAAGACGCATGGAACCGTTGGAACCGCCGATCGCCATGGCGTTGTTCTGGTTCGAGCCGATGGGGTTGGTGCTGTTCACGACGCCCCACTGCTGGCCGTTGAAGTACAGTGTCTCGTTCCTGGGCAGTGTGCCGGAGAGGGACTCATCGCCCGAGGACGTGCTGCTGCTGTCGCTGCTGCTGCTGTCGCTGCTGTCGCTGCTGCTGCTGTCGCTG
>CAYQWH010000072.1:0-1186 GCA_964421265.1 uncultured Oscillospiraceae bacterium
CGGCGCTCCCCCGGAGCCGTAAAAGCCCGGAAAGCTTTTAACGGGGATTGTCATAAGCAGTTCAATCAGGTGGCCCACGCGCCGTCCGCTGTGTATGGATATTCGCAAGGCAACGCGGCCGCCAACGGCTGCCGCGCCATACAGGAACCCGGCGGGCTTGCCCTTTTTATAGAGCCTTGCAGAGGCTTTTATCAAGTTCCGGTATGAACTCCGAGAGGTATACGCATGAATGTGGATCTGATTTTCAAAATAGCCGCTGTGGGGATACTGGTGGCGGTGCTGAATGTGCTGCTTGGCCGTTCCGGCAGGGAGGAGCAGGCGCTCATGACGACAATCGCGGGACTTGTGGTGGTGCTTGTTGTGCTGGTCAGGGAGATCTCGTCGCTCTTTGACCTGATAAAATCTCTGTTTGGGCTATAGATATGGATGAGATGCTGAAGGTCTGCGCGCTGTGCATAGCGGCGTCGGTGCTGGCGCTGACCATAAAGCGCGACAGCCCCGCCATCGCGCTGCTGACGGCGGTTGCCGCCGCGTGCGTGGCGCTGACGGCTGTTATCGGTACCTCCCGCGCCGTGACGGATCTGCTGGACGGGATAACCCGATCGTCAGGACTGCCGCCCGCCACGCTGGGCGTGGTCCTCAAGACCGTCGGGATAAGTATAATCTGCCGGTTCTCCGCGGATCTGTGCAGGGACGCCGGTTCAATGGCGGCGGCGTCGGCTGTGGAGCTGGCGGGGGCGCTGTCGGCGCTGTACGTGGCGCTGCCGCTGATGGGAACCGTATTTCAAATGATAGAGGGATTGCTGTGAAGAACATGACGCGAATACTGCTGCTCCTGCTTATAATGTGCTCGTGCCAGACCGTCTGCGCCGCCGCCGGGGAGGACTATGGATACCTGGGTCTTGACGAGGTGGAGGACAGTCTGTCCGGGGAGGCGGCGGAGCTTATGGAGGGCGTGGAGATCTCCCCGTCGATTGACGGCACGGGTACACTGAGCAGGATAATATCGTCCGCGTCAGGTCACCTGAGGGAGATAGTGAGATCCACCGTGGGCGAGACGGCGCTGACTCTGGGCGCGGTGGTGCTGTGCTCCGTGGGACAGAGCGCCGCGCCCCAGGGCAGGTGCGCGGATATTGTGGACATCGCCGGCGTGTCGGCGATAGCGGCGGCGACTATAGGGGGCGTG
>CAYQWH010000072.1:1196-8465 GCA_964421265.1 uncultured Oscillospiraceae bacterium
GGCCGGTACCGCAATGGACACGATGACGGAGCTGTCGGACTTCTCCACGCTGCTGCTCCCCGCCATCGCCTCGGCGTCGGCGGTGGCGGGCTCCGTCAGCTCCTCCGCCGCGCAGTACGCCGTGGCCGCGCTGTTCATCGACCTGCTTATGGCGCTGGGGAAAAAGCTGATACTGCCGCTGATATTCATGTACCTGGCCTCCGCCACTGCCTCGGCCGCGTTCGGCGGCGGGATGGACGGCGTGGTGAAGCTTCTGGAAAAGGCGGTGAAGCTGACGCTGACGGCCATAACCGTGGCGTTTACCGTGTTCCTGATGGTCTCCGGCCTGATAGCCTCCTCTGCGGACGCGGCGGCGGTGAAGGCGGCAAAGACCGCCGTCTCCACGTTCCTGCCGATAGTCGGCGGTATGCTGACGGACGCGGCGGACACGGTGGCGTCAGGGGCGGCGGTGCTGCGCAGCGCGGCGGGCGTGTTCGGTATGCTGGCGGTGACGGCCATATGCGCCGTGCCGTTTCTCAGGCTGGCGGTGCGCAGTCTGCTGTTCCGGGCGGCGGCGGCTGTGGCGGAACCCGTGGCGGACAGGCGGCTCGCGGGACTTATCGCGTCCGTATCCACGGCCTACGGCATGGCGCTGGGCCTGGCCGGGACGCTGGCGATAATGCTTTTCGTGTCCATCGCGGCGGCGGCAAAGGCGGTGGGAGGATGAGAGAGTGGCTGCTGACGATAACAGGCGCGGCGCTCGTGGGCTGCGCGGCGATGGCGCTGGCGCCGGAGGGACCGCTGAAAAAGAGCGTCAGGCTCGTCGCGGGAATCGTTATGACAGCGGCGTTTCTGAGCTGCGCTGCGGACTTCGATTACGCCGCGCTGTCGCTGAACCTGGCGAAATACAGGGCGATGGCGGAGGACGCCGTCTCCGGCGCGGTCAGCGCCGGCTCCGCCAGAGAGAGAATTATCATAGAGGAGGAGTACGCGGCATATATATTGGATAAGGCGCGGGAACTGGGCGCGGAGATCGGCGCCTCCGTGACCGTCCGCTGGGACGACGCGGGCTATTGGGTCCCGGAGTCGGTCACGGTCTCCGGCGATGTGCCCGATGAGGTGAGAAGGAGCCTTGAGAGGACAATAGAAACCGACCTGGGCGTGGAACGCTCACGTCAGGAATGGAGCGCGGAAGATGAAGGGTGAGAACAGGGAGCGGCTGTCGAAGCTCCTGGGGACTGTCGGCAGGTTCAGGTACGTCATTGTTATCCTGATATTCGGCGTCTTTCTCATGCTGCTGCCCACAGGCGGGGACGACGGCAGCGAATCCGTCGCCGAGACGGAGCCGGAGGCGCGGGAGGAGTACACCTGCGGCGAGGTAGAGGAGAAGCTTGGCGAGATACTCTCCCTCATAGACGGCGCGGGCGACGTGCGGGTCATGCTGTCGGTGGAGGATCAGGGCGAGAGAGTCGTGGCGTCGGACAGGGAGGAAAGCAGTGACGGGACGGGAGGCGATGAGACGAAGTACACGACGGTCATAGTGTCAACAGGCAGCGGAACGGAGGACGCAGTGACGCTGCGGGTGGTGAACCCGTCGTTCCGGGGCGCGATAGTGGCGGCGGAGGGCGCCGGGAGCGCGTCGGTCAGACTGGAGCTTACGGAGGCGGTGGCGGCGGTTACGGGACTTGACTTCTCGGAAATCAAGGTGGTAAAAATGACAGGAACTGGAGGGCAGTAAATGAATACGGCAACAAAGTCCGCGTCAGGACTTAAATCGTTCAAGCGGAACGCGGTTATAATAACGGTACTGCTGTTTGTCTGCGCGGCTGTGTACCTGAACTGGTCATACGCCAGTCAGGTAGAGGACGCGTCGGAGGCGGGGCTGTCGGCCGGCGCCGACACAACAGACGTTCCGGAGGGAGACACGTCGGCCGGGCAGGAGACGGCGTCCGCCCAGGACGGCGAGGTCTATGGCGACGAGGGCGCCGGGCTGTTTTACACGGAGGACACCGAGGCGGCGTCCGACACCGCGTCCGATTACTTCGCCCAGGTGCGCCTTGAGCGGCAGCAGGCGAGGGACGAGGCGTCCTCCACGCTGCAGACCGTGGCGACCACAGAGGGCGCGGCGCAGGAGACCGTGGACAGCGCGCTGGAGGGCATGACACAGATCGCCCAGTGGACGGTGAAGGAGGCGGAGCTGGAGAACCTGATAAGAGCGAAGGGGTTTGACGACTGCGTCGTGTACCTGTCCGAGAGCGGGGCCACGGTGACGGTGTCGGCGCCCGACGGCCTGTCGGAGGCGGCGGTGGCGAGGATCACGGACATAATCGTCACAGAGACGGAATTTTCGGCGGATCAGCTGCGGGTCATAGAAATAAAATAGAAAATACTTTATTTTTCAGACGGGATGTGGTATTATATACACAATCTGTCAGGCGGCGGCGCGGGCCTTGTGCCTGTAACTGTATAAGCGCCTGCTGCCGCCGTCAATTTTTATTGGAGCGTATTCATTATGGGAGAAATTTATAAAGATTACGTAACTCACCCGGACGGGAAGGGGAGCATCAATATCTCGGAAGAGGTCATAGCGGCGATCGCCGCCAGCGCCGTCATGGACACCGACGGGGTGATAGCCCTGTCGAGCAAGGAGACGAGCGACAGGCCGGGCAAGAAGAGCCGGAGCGCCCAGAGAGGCGTGAAGATTTACGTGGAGGACGAGATTATAATGGTGGACGTCTGGCTGGTGGCCAAGATGGGCGTCTCTGTGAACGAGACGGCGCAGAAGGTGCAGCAGGCGGTCACGTCAAATATAGAGTCCATGACAGGATTTTCCGTCTCGGAGGTCAATGTCCACGTGGTCTCCGTGGCGTCCGGGCGGAGCAAGTGAGCCATGACCAGGAAAGACGCAAGGGAGATTGCTGTCAGGCTCTGCTACGACATCTCCGCCAAGGACTGTATAGCGCGGGAGGAACTGGAGCAGTTTTTTGAGCGGTCCTATTATGACTCGCTGGCCGTGGAGGACAAGCTCTTTGAGCAGTACCCGGACGCCAAGCAGAGGGAGTACATCACCGCTCTCGTGCTGGGCATAGGCGAGCACTCGGCGGAGCTTGACGGGTACGTGGAGAAGTACGCCCGTGGCTGGAAGTTCTCACGCATCTCCCGGACGGCGCTGGCGGTGCTGAAGACGGCGATGTACGAGATGATGTATATGCCGGAGATACCGGTAAAGGTGGCGGTGAACGAGGCGGTGGAGGTGTCCAAGCACTACGAGACGCCGGAGACGGTGGCGTTCATAAACGGTGTTCTGGGCAGCTTTTCCAGAGAGGAGATGGCGCCATGAGGAAGCTGACGCTGGCGTTCGACACCAGCAACTACACCACATCCTGCGCCGTGTTTGACGGCGCGGACGGCCGGAACGTTGGCGCGCTGCTGGATGTAAAGCCCGGGGAACTGGGCCTGAGGCAGTCCGACGCGCTCTTCGCCCACGTGAAACGGCTGCCGGAGATTTTCAGTAAGCTGCTGCCCCTGGACGGCCAGATCATCGCCGTTGGCGCGTCGGAGACGCCCAGAGAGACCGAAGGCTCCTATATGCCCTGCTTCCTGGCGGGCGTCTCTCAGGCGAGGACAGTCGCGGAGCTGCTGGGCGTGCCGTACTTCGGCTTCTCCCACCAGCAGGGACATATCGCGGCGGCGGCCTGGTCAGCGGGACATATGGAGCTTTTAGACAGGGAGCACCTGGCGTGGCACCTGTCCGGCGGGACAACGGAACTTCTGCGTGTCACGCCCAATGGCGTCTCGGTTAGCTGCCAAATAGTGGGAGGCACGCTGGACGTGTCCGCCGGGCAGCTCATCGACAGGACGGGCAAGGCGCTGTCCCTGCGGTTCCCCGCCGGGCGGGAGCTGGACGAGCTGTCCCTGAAATCCGTCACGCGCCGGGTGTACAGGCCGAAAACCGACGGCGCGTACTTCTCGCTGTCGGGCGTGGAGCACAAGGCGCGCGAGATGTGCGATAGGGGCGAGGAGCCATGCGAGACGGCGTTTTTCGCCATAGCGTCCATGGCGCTGGCCGTGAAGGACGCGACGAAGGCGGCGCGGAAAATCTATGGCGACATTCCGGTGCTGTTTTCGGGAGGTGTCGCGTCCAACTCCATTCTGCGCGCCATGGCGCCGGACGGGATATTCCCGGAACCGGCGTTCTCCACGGACAACGCCATGGGCACGGCGATACTGACATACAGAGAGGCGACCCGGCGCTCAGCCTCCGATCAGCCTCATACCGGTTCTCTTTAAAAAGCTTCAGCTCTTACGCGCAATGCCGAAATCGTGTAAGGGACTTATGAGACGGCGCGGCGCGTAAAAGCGCGCGTTTCCCAAATTATATCCTTTAATCCGGAATAAGTATAAGGACCCGTAACCAGGCTCAGCCGGGTTACGGAAGTATTGGCCGCCGCGGGCGCCGGGTTCCGCGTAGGGTCCGCTGGCTTTCCCGCGGATCCAACTATTGGGTACATGGGGTGGATAATGATTGATATATATAACGTGTCGGAGCTTACCGGCCACATAAAGGAGCTTCTTGACTCGGATCCGGAGCTTTTTGATGTCTATGTGAGAGGTGAGCTGTCCAACTACAAGGTGTACCCGTCGGGGCACCACTACTTCACGCTGAAGGACGAGACGGCGGCGCTCAGGTGCGTCATGTTCAGGAGCAGCGCGTCAAAGCTCCGGTTCCGTCCCGCCAGCGGCATGAAGGTGATAGCGTTCGGAAGGGTGACGGTGTACCCCCGTGACGGCGCGTACCAGCTTTATGTGAACGGCCTGACGCCGGACGGTGTCGGGGACCTGCAGATGGCGTTCGAGCAGCTTAAAGAGAAGCTGTACAAAGAGGGGCTGTTTGACCAGGAGCGCAAGCGGCAGGTGCCGCGCTTTCCGGAGCGCATCGGCGTGGTCACGTCCTCGGCGGGGGCGGCGGTACACGATATAATCAGGGTGCTGCGCAGGCGCTGGCCGATGGGCAAGGTGATACTGCTGCCCGTCCGGGTACAGGGCGAGGAGGCCCCGCCGGAGATCGTTGACGCCATCACATACGCGAACCGGCACAGGCTGGCGGATGTACTGATAGTGGGGCGCGGCGGCGGCAGCATTGAGGATCTGTGGGCGTTTAACGACGAGCGGGTGGCGAGAGCCATATTCAGCTCCCAGATCCCGGTTATCTCCGCCGTCGGGCACGAGCCGGACGTGACCATAGCGGACTTTGTGGCGGATCTGAGAGCCGCCACGCCCTCCAACGCCGCCGAACTGTGCGCGCCGGATCAGAGCGAGCTGCGGGAGTATATAGTCTCCGCCGGCATCCGCGCGAGCCAGTCGGTGAACCGCGAAATAGCGTCCCGGCGGCAGAAACTGGACGCGCTCAGTCAAAGGCGCGTCCTGCGGGACCCGAAGAACTATATTGAGGACAGGCGCATGGAGGTGGACAAGCTCAGCGCCAGACTGTCGGCGGCGGCGGAACTCGCGGTTGGCGGCGGACGGCAGCGCTTCGGGGCAATGGCGGCGAAGCTGGACGCGCTCAGTCCCCTTAAGGTCCTGGGCCGGGGCTACGCCATCGCGCGGCGCGGTACGGACGGCGCGATCATCAGATCCGCCGATGACGTGAGCGCCGGTGACGAGATAAAGCTGAGACTTCAAAAGGACGAGATAGACTGTACTGTGAGATGAGGAACGGAGAGGAATATGGCGGAGAATATGACGTTTGAACAGTCGCTGGCGCGGCTTGACGAGGTGGTCAGGCTACTGGAAAAAGGCGACAGACCCCTTGACGAGGCGCTGGAGCTTTTCGAGGAGGGCGCGGGTCTTGTCAAAAGGTGCTCCAAAGAGCTGGACGAGGCGGAGCAGAGAGTTGTAAAACTCCAGCGAGGCCCCGACGGGGAACCTGTGGAGACGCCGTTCGCGGAGGAGGCATAGATGGATTACGGTGAGAGGCTTGAGTACTACCGCCGGATGACCGAGGATTACCTAACGGCGCGGCTGCCGGACACATCGGTGCCTTACGGGAAGCTGATAGAGTCCATGCGCTACTCGCTGCTGGCCGGTGGGAAACGGCTGCGTCCCGTGCTGACGCTGGAGTTCACCCGCGTCTGCGGCGGCGACGTGGCGGCCGCGCTGCCGGTGGCGGGCGCGGTGGAGATGCTGCACACCTACTCGCTCATACACGACGACCTGCCCTGCATGGACGACGACGATATGCGCCGGGGGAACCCCACGAACCACATCGTGTTCGGCGAGTTCACGGCGACGCTGGCGGGTGACGCGCTGCAGGCGGAGGCGTTCGCCAGCGTGCTGTCGGCGGAGCTGCCCGACAGCGCCATCGTCAGGTGCGCGGCGGCGCTGGCGGACGCGGCGGGGCACCGTGGCATATGCGGCGGCCAGCAGATGGATATGGAGAGCGAGGGCGCGGATCTGTCAGAGGCGGAGATTACCGATATACAGATGAGAAAGACCTCGGCGCTGATAAGCGCGGCCTGCCTCATGGGAGTTTACGCCGGGGGCGGCGGACAGGCCCAGGAGACGGCGGCGCTGGAATACGCCCGGAACCTGGGCGCGGCCTTCCAGATCCGGGACGACATACTGGACGTGACGTCCACCCGTGAGCTGCTGGGCAAAACCACCGGTTCGGACGCCAGGCGCTCGAAGCCCACGTTCGTGTCGGCGCGGGGCCTTGAGGAGAGCGGCCGGCAGGTCGCGATATATACCCAGGCGGCGAAGGCGGGACTGCGGGGAGCCTTTGAGGACACGCGGTTCTTAGAGGAACTTGCCGACAGTCTTTTGGAAAGAAAGTATTGAAAAAAGAATAATTATCATGTATAATGAGAATATGACGGAAGATCGTGCGTAATTATTGAGGCGGACGCCGCGCGGCGGACGCCTGTGGAGTCGCGGTTCTCTTCGCGGAAGAGGACAGTGGCGCGATGAGTATGGGGCGCGGTATTCTAGTCGAAGAGCTGTCTCCCAGGAAGGGCCTAAAAATCCTTTGAAGGGCATATCGATGAAGCCTCTTGTGTCTGCTTGGAACGCCCAGTTCTGGGTGGGTGCTGGAGGGAGCCGTTTTCGGCTGCATCAGTAGGGCGACCCCTAATGGCATAGGGGCCCCGACCCTGCTGGTGTGGAGACCCGGCTTTGTGGGCGGACGTACTCCCCATTCGTGGGATAGTGATCCGTTTACGGACCGGGGGTTAAACCTGTATTGCGGTGCGTGGTGGGTTTTTGACAGGAAAACCCGTGCTGTGTGCAGAGTAG
>CAYQWH010000073.1:0-8386 GCA_964421265.1 uncultured Oscillospiraceae bacterium
CAGCGACATCAGCATCTTTCTGTTCGCGAACCCATGACCGACCGACAGCGACGCGTAGAAAACCAGGCTCATGGCTATGCACGCCAGGAACACAAGCACGGCAATCTCAAGGAGCATTACCGCCACGTTCGCAACCTCCTCGCCGCGCAGCGAAGCAAACTCTTTTACGAATGCTTTAGTGGCGTTCATTACGGTCTTAACGGAACGCAGACGCATAACCGACAGACCGGTTGACAGAGCGACCATGCCGATAGTCGCGATATACCAGACCGCGGACACGATAAGCTTTGACCATATCAGACTGTGTACAGAGACGGGCAGCGTAAACATGATGTAGCCCTCATCCTGCAGCAGGTTCGAGCGAAAACGCTGTATTGACAGCGCGACCGACACAACTATAACGGACAGGATGCCGGTTATAAATAGCGCAATGACAATAATCGACATAACATTCATAAATGATGATGTATTGTAACTGTCCTGCGCGCGAAAAGCGAAGTTCGCCAGCACCGATACTACCAGCAGCCCCAGCAGAAGCGGCAGCATAATCCGCACGGTAGCGCGGAACTCGTGTTTAATCAGTTTCCCGAGCATTTGAATACCTCCCTGAAATACGCGTCAACAGACTCGCCATGCGCTTCGCGGATATCATCCGCGTTTGAGTGGAGCAGGATTTTGCCGTTCTGAATAAAGATTACATCATCTAAAATATTCTCCACATCGGCGATCAAATGCGTAGATATGACCACCGCCGCCTCCGGGTTATAATTACTGATAATTGTGTTCAGGATATAATCACGCGTTGCCGGGTCAACGCCACCTATTGGCTCATCCAGCAGATATAGGCCCGCGTCGCGGCTCATGGTCATAATAAGCTGCGCTTTCTCCCGGTTGCCTTTGGAGAGCTGCTTCACTCTTTGGGACTCCTGTATGCCCAATCTTGACAGCATCTCCCGTGCCGCGTCCCGCTTAAAATCAGCGTAAAAGTCACTGTAGAAATCCATAAGCTGACGCACAGTCATCCAGGTCGGGATCCCCGGGCGCTCCGGTAAGTACGATATGAACTTTTTGGACTGCAGCCCCGGAGCGGAACCGTTTATAAGTATCTCACCGGACGTAGGTGTCAGCAGACCATTCGCCAGCTTTATCAGAGTCGTTTTCCCGCTGCCGTTCGGCCCCAGAAGGCCCACAACCTTCCCGGACTCGATCTCCAGCTCCACTCCATCCAGAGCCGTAAAATGCCCATAGTTTTTACTCAGATTCCTGCACTGCATTGCCGTCATCGACACAGCCCCCCTTGTCAAAATTCATAATAAGTCCAGGCAGCTCCTCACGCGCAAACCCAAGATTCTGCATAGCTGTCAGAAACGCCATTATGTGCTGCTCCGCCATCTCATTCTTTACCATCCCGACCTTCTCCTCATCGTCTGTCACAAACCTCCCCGCTGTCCTCTGGGCGTAAACAAGTCCCTCGCGCTCCAGCTCCGCCAACGCCCGCTGCATGGTATTGGGATTCACCCCCGCCTCCACCGCCAGTTCCCGCACAGACGGCAGCCGTTCACCGTCCCGCAACTCCCCCGACGCAATCGCCAGCTTCATGATCCGCACTATCTGCGCGTAAATCGGCGTGTCGTCGGTAAATTTCCATCTCATATTCCTCCTCCTTTTGTACTATTGTACTATGCACTTAATACAATAACACAAACTTCCCGTTTTGTCAAGAGGGTTTTCGGGAAAATATAAAAAATTTTTTGCGGGCGACTCGTGTCGCTGATGATGGTTCTTTTTAATGAACTTTATCATAGCTTGAAGGCGCGTGAGGAACTTATGGGGCGGCGTGCCGCGCGCAGTGCGTCACGCCGCCCCATTTTCCGCAGATTAACAGTCATGGCGCACCGGGGATAATCCCCAGGTGCGCCATGGCGTAAATATATAAACTTAAAGAAAGAGGGAGAGCAAAATTGAACTAACTGTCACTGCATATGTTCCCAAGGAACTGCCACTAACGAGTTGCCTATAGGCATATAAACCGTACCAACATCCCTGCGAGAATCCGTCAGCTTACCATACTTTGTATCAAAAAATGTCTTTTTCATAATAATATTACCTCCACATAATTAAAATTCAATACTTAAACTTACTACTGACAACCGAAAACCCGTGATGACTGCTCAGCTTCTGTTGTCCCAGGGAATTGCGACTAACGAGTTACCCATCGGCATATAAACCGTACCAACATCCCTGCGACTGCCCTTAAGCCCATTATAAATCTTGTTCATAGCTGTGTTCTTCATGATATTTACCTCCAAATTATAAAGTTAAAGTTGAAACTCCAAAATGTGTCTGTCTTCTGCTGACCTGTGACGGCTTATTTCCTGCTGTCCCAGGGGATAGCTACCAGCGAACCGCCCATCGGCATATAAACCGTATCCGCGTCCCTGCGGCCGCCCTTGAGCCCGTTGTAGAACTTGTTCATAGCTGTGTTCTTCATGATGTTTACCTCCTTGTTTTATTCTGTAGTTCTCTTGAACTTACATGCTTATTATAACTCAATTGTTTTGTGTTGTATATCAGAATTAATCTATTTTTATCAGAAATTAACTCCGATTTACTTCACCTTTCCGACCTTTAACAATCTCGTTACATTTGAGTTACTTGTGAGTTACTGAACAATTACTTTCGCGTTAGTCAGAAGTTATTTTTCAGCAGCGTCTAAGTTGCGCGTAAGGAACACGTCAAACGCCTCATTTTCACTTCTGCGTCCTGTCGCGGTTCCTCTGTCAAGGCTGCTTATAAATAAACCCTTCATATCAGCACCTCCTTCGTACCAAGCGCCCTGTTCTTTCCTCAACTTACGAGCATATTATAACTCATTTCTTTTTGCCTGTATATCAAAAACAAGCTTTTTTTATCAGAAATTCATTCCCTTTTTCAGAAGTTATTTTCAAGTTACTGTGACGTTACTGAACAGTTGTTTGTGAGTTACTATTAAGTTGCTGATAAGTTATCAGCGTGTTAATAAAGCTTTTGAGTAACTTGACAACAGCGTATGCATTTCTATTTATCCTCCGCGAATCGCCGATTTTTCCGGAAGTACCGGAAACGGCGAAAAGGCATGGAACCGTAAAACGGTTCCATGCCTTTTATGATCCGCGTCTTACGCGTTGACGCTTCGCGTTCCGCTCACAGCTTCCACTCAGCCTGATTTGTATGCAGATACTTGTGAGCCTTATGGGAGAGCGGCTTATCCATATAGTCTTTGTAGACCGCCAGAACTGACGGGTTCTCGTGGGAGAACCGCAGCGCGTATGAGCGGTCAAGCTCATACAGGCGTCCGCCCCTCTCGCCGGCAAGCTCATGACCGTCACATATCGGCTGTCCGCCGCCGCCCGCGCAGCCGCCGGGACAGGCCATGACCTCTACGAAGTCGTACTGTACCTCTCCGGCTTTCAGCGCCTCCAGCAGCTTGCGCGCGTTGCCAAGCCCATTCGCCACAGCGACCTTCAGATGTTTGTCGCCTACATCATAGCTTGCCTCTTTCCAACCGTCAAGGCCGCGCACAGCGTAGAACGCGTCCGCGTCCGGGTTCTTGCCGGTGATCAGGTAATACGCCGAACGGAGCGCGGCCTCCATAACACCGCCGGTCGCTCCGAAAATTACGCCCGCGCCGCTTGCCGTGCCGAGCGGCTGGTCAAACTCTTCCTCCGGCATGGATTCTACGTCTATCCCGCGCAGCATCCTGCCCAGCTCCCGCGTCGTAAGCGACACGTCCACGTCGTGCTCCGCCGCGTCGTTCACCGCCTCCACAGCGCACTCATACTTCTTCGCGGTACATGGCATTATCGACACGCTGAATATCTTATCAGGCGGGACATTCAGAATGTCCGCGTAATAGCTTTTAGCCACAGCGCCGAACATCTGCTGCGGAGACTTCGCCGTTGAAAGATTCGACACAAGTTCCGGGTACTCCAGCTTCATGAAGCGAACCCAGCCGGGGCAACAGGAGGTAAACATCGGCATATCGTGTGTCTGCCCATCGGTCAGCCGCGCGACAAGCTCACTTCCCTCTTCCATAATTGTCAGATCAGCCGAGAAGTCAGTATCGAACACGTAGTCGAAGCCCAGTGACCGCACCGCCGCGACCATCCTCTTCTCCGTCGCCTTTTCCGCCGGAATGCCGACCTCGTCTCCCCACGCCGCTCTGACCGCCGGCGCTATCTGTACTACCGTTATCTTGTCAGGATCATTGATGGCGTCTATAACCTTGCGCGTGTCGTCTCTCGCCGACAGCGCGCCTACAGGACAGTGAGTTACGCACTGCCCGCATATAGCGCAATTCACGTCGCGCATGGCTTCGCCGCCCCTGACTTCCACCTTGGTATACTTGCCGGTACCCGTCAGGTTCCACACGTTCAGCGACTGCACTTTGTCACAGACGTTTATGCACCGCAGACACTGTATACACTTCGACGCGTCACGGATTATCGGGAAGGTCTTATCCCAGCGGAACGGCAGCGGGCGCTCCTCAAACGCTACGCCTTCACCGCCCATGTTCAGCTCCTGCGCCATGCTCTGTAGCTTGCAGTTGCCGCTGCGCACGCAGGTGGTACACGACACATTGTGCCTGGACAGTATAAGCTCCACATTCATGCGCCTGGCTTCAAGCACACGCGGCGACGTGGTGGAGATGACCATTCCTTCCTCCGCCACAGTGTTGCACGCGGCGGAAAGCTTGTTCTGTCCCTCTATCTCTACCATACAGACGCGGCACGCGCCAACCTCATTCAGATCTTTGAGATAGCAGAGAGTTGGTATATTGATTCCCGCAGCCTTTGCCGCCTCAAGAATAGTTGTCCCCGGCAGTACCGAGACTTTCTTTCCGTCAATGGTCAGATTTACCACTTTGTATCCCTCCCTCCGCGAAACGCGCCGAATCCATAATGGTCGCATCTAAGGCATCTGGAGCACTCCTGCTCCGCTTCCTGCTCTGTTAAGGGTATTTCGGTAAGATCAAAGTCGTCGTTCCTGTCGGCGGCACTGCGTCCCGCCGCGTTAACTCTCCCGCAGGCTCCTCTCGCCGTGCTCGCCGCGTGAGGTATCGGTATGGATCTGTCCAGCGTGTGGTTGAAGCCAAGATAGGTGTCTATATTCGCCGCGGCGGTCTTTCCGGCCTCCACCGCGCGAATAACCGTAGAAGGACCGCTGGAACAGTCGCCGCCGGCGAACACGCCCTCGTCCTCCAGCACTACGCAGCTTTCGTTGCTCTGGATATTGTTCCACTTGACAGGCACGCCCTGCTTGGCAAATTCCGCGCTGTCAACCTGCTGACCTATAGCCGCTATGAGTACATCGCACTCTATTCTCTCCTCGGACTTGTTCGCCTTGACAGGCTTCGGCCTTCCGCGATCGTACTCGCCGGGAATCTGCGGCTGGACTATGAGCGCCGCCACATTCCCGTCCGCGTCCTTCTCAACTCGCGCCGGCGCCATCATGGTGACTATATCGCAAGTCTCGGCGATAGCGGCCTCCACTTCCTCAGGAAGCGCGGTCATGTCGGACTGTCTCCTGCGGTACACGCACTTCACGCTCTTCGCTCCGAGACGCATAACGGTACGCGTGCAGTCCATCGCCACGTTTCCGCCGCCGACGATTACAACCCGTTTGTTTTTCATATCCGGCAAGTGGCCGTCGCCAATGTCTCTCAGAAGTTCCACAGCAGACAGCACATTTCCCGCGTCGTCGCCTTCAATGCCAAGACCTTTATAGGAGTGGGCGCCGATGGCGATATAGATCGCGTCATACTCGTCGCGCAGCTTCGCGTAACCCTCGCCGTTAATGCTCGTGTCCATATGTACCTCAACCCCGGTGCTGAGGACAACGTTAATGTCCTTATCAAGATACGAAGCCGGGAGGCGGTACCTGGGTATGCCGTAACGCATCATACCACCGAGCTGCGCACGCTGCTCAAATACCACGGTTTTATGACCCATGAGCTGGAGATAGTAAGCAGCGGTCAAACCTGACGGGCCGCCTCCGATTATGGCGATTTTCTTGCCGGTAGATGGCATGCACTCCGGCGCGGGCACGTCCCCCGCCCTGTCAACCGCCACTCTCTTTATCTCACGGATATTGACCGCGTCGTCGATCATGTTGCGGCGGCACCCGGCCTCACATGGATGCTCGCAAATCAGCGCGCAGCATGACGGGAACGGATTGTCGTACCTGATTACTCTGACCGCGTCAGCGTATCTCTTGTCCTTGACCAGCGCGATATAACCCGGAATATCCACGTGCGCGGGACAGCCCTCCTTACAGGGCACGGACGCGAAGGACGCTGTGCAGTAACCGGACTCCACATGGGACACGAAATCCTCGTGGAACGATTTGAGGCTCTTCAATACGCTTCCGGCCGCCTCAAAGCCGATAGCGCAGTCGGCGCTGTCCTGGATCGTTCTGGCAAGTCTGCCCAATGTATCCAGATCTTCCTGACATCCGCCTCCCTCCAGGATTCTGTTCAGAATGTCTGACATCTGGGACAGTCCTATGCGGCACGGGACACATTTCCCGCAGCTCTGTGACACACAGAGATTAAGAAACGCGGCGCAATGCTCCAACGGACAGTTGCCCCTCGGCGCGACGGAACCTCTGCGAGCTAAGTCACCATAAAGCTCCGCCATCGCCCTCTCGTTTCCTCTGGGACGGTTAATGCGTAATCTGTTCATAAACATTGATCCCCCCTAATTTATATTTTTTGGGTCAGGAGTTCCAAATAGGCATAATAATTATAAACGATTTTTATGAATAGTGCAATGTCTTTTTTTGTTTTAAAAAGATAAATTTTAAAAAATCCGCGGATTGCGCGTCAGATCAGGTCGCCGCGCGATCTGTTGTCCTTATTCCACGCGCTTATGGGAACCGGGCGCGTAATCGGTGGCCGCCGCTTCCCGGGCAGGCGCCGAACCGTTATATAGCGCCGGCTCCCGGTTGAAAAAACCAATCGGGAGCCGGACGCGCATCGCGCCATAAACACTTTAACCGTTCTCATACTACTCCCAAATTAAAAGATTTAATTTGGGATACGCGCGCTTTTGCGCGTCACACCGTCTCATAAGTTCTTTACGCGCCTTCGGCGCTTTGCGTAAAGGCTTAGAGCTTTTTAAAAAGAACTTGGGAACCTCTGAGTAAATCGCCAGTGGCTGACGGCGGGTCTTTTCCGCCAGAAACGCGTCGCTCGAACTTGGAATACACAAAGTATGCCCGCGTTCCCGCGCCTTTTCTGACGGGAAATCCTTGCGCTTGCCGATTTAATCAGAGCTTCCCTAATATCAGTATCACACGCTGTCCTGGCTCAGGCTCTCCAGCTTCTGCCGCATTCCTCCCGACACTGTGCGCACAGTCTCAGTTTCGGCAGCTATCTCCTGGCTGCTGGACGCAAGGCGCATAAGCCGTTCATTTATCTCCGTCACGGAACCGGTTAGCTCTGCCGCTTCTTCCATGATCAGCTTTACAGCGGCGGTGATTTTTTCCTGGTTCTGGTCACTGCTCTCAGCGAGCTGCTGGCTGGACTGCGCCAGATTTTTGATGTCGTTTGCCACAACCGCGAAACTCTTGCCCGCCTGACCGCTGTGGGCGGCTTCAATGGACGCGTTCACCGATACCAGGTTCGTCTGCCTGGAAATGTCAGATATACCGTCGCTGCACTTCGCGAGCGTCGAGAGCAGTTCTCCAATGCTGTCAAGCGATGTCGTGAGCACGCTGCAGAAGTCCGTAATATTGTCCATGGCGGCGCTGATCGCCCCTGTCTCCTCCGCGTTTATGTCATTCCCGCGAAGAAGCTCATCAATGGACGCGGACAGACGGTCAAAGTCCTCCTGGATGAACTTGGACAGCTCCAGATTTTTAGCGATCATAGCCTGGTTCTTCTGCTCAAGCTGCTCAGAGAACTGCTGCGTCTCGCTGCGGATGAAATGTACGCAGTTCTCCGGCGTGTTGAAATGGTTAAAGATCGCGACCGCCATCTCGTGGCAGTTGTCGTACCCGCACGCGCCGCAGTTTACGCTGCGTTCTTTCTCTGAGAGCTTGTTCATCGAGATGAACACCTTGTCCAATTCGCGCTCGGTCGGACGTCTGGCGGAGAAGGAGCCAGATTTATCGGTGTAAACTCTTATAAAATCATCCAGATTAAGATCAGAGAATTGCTTGTTCAGAAGCTTCAGCCGCTTTTTCGGAGAGAGGCGGCGCGAAAACGGATGGCCGTTCTTGTTGCGTTTGCTCCGCTCTTTTATCCGCTGGAGGTTGTAGTATGTATCTTCCGACGCGGCCTTCTCCGGCTCCACTCCGGTACCGTAAAGGCACCCCTGGTCGCAGTTCAGAATATCAACCATAA
>CAYQWH010000074.1:0-5601 GCA_964421265.1 uncultured Oscillospiraceae bacterium
GTTGAAGCCGCGAGTTCCGTCTGCGTCTTATAGTCCGCGACGCGCTCCTCAAGGCGTTCAATCGTCGCCCTCAGTGCCTGTGAACCCAGCACCATACGCAGCGGCGCAGGTTCTATGTCCACGCTCTCGATCATTCTCGCGGCCATCTTCGCCGGGTCCCCGGGCGCCAGACCCTTCTCCGGGTCAAGCATATTCAGGAAGCCGTGCACATGGTCATACTCCGGCATCAGCTTCGCCACATGGGCGCTGCCGTAACGGAACTCCGTTCTCGCGCCGCCCGGCTCCACGATGGTGACGCCGATATTGTATTTCGCCACTTCCTGCGCCACGGATTCGCAGAAGCCCTCAATGCCGAACTTCGTGGCGTGGTACATGGAGTTTGCCGCGTACGCCACCTGACCGCCGTAGCTGGATAGCTGGATGATACGCCCTCCGCCCTGTCTGCGCAGATAGGGCAGACTGTCGTGAATGATGAAGACAGGCGCGGTCAGGTTGGTGGCGATAATCTTATTGATGCTCTCCTCGTCCAGTTCTTCCGCCGCGCCGAAAAGCCCATAGCCGGCGTTATTGACTATGACGTCGATCCTTCCGTGCTTTTCAAACATTCTCCCGACAAAGCTATGCAGCCTTTTAAACTCTGTCACATCCAGAACCTGGCAGTCAAAGGTTCCCGGGTACTCTGCAATCAGGTTCTCTACTTTTTCCGTGCTTCTTACCGTGCCGATGACAGTGTCGCCTTTCTCTAAAAGCTGCTTTGTCATTTCGTTCCCAAATCCGCTCGACACTCCCGTGATTAACCATGTTCTTGCCATGTTTAACAGCCCCCTCTCACTGAACCGCCGCTTTAGCCCAACGCGCAACTATGTTCTCCGCTTTTGGCGCGTCGCCTCCTCTGACGGCGAGGCTGCTGCCGATTTTCGCTCCCTTGCAGACGACTGCCATTGTTTTCGGAACGTCACCGAGTCCGCTGCCCTCGTGGGTCACGACATAGTGTACTGTTTTGCCCGCGAGGTTCAGCTTTTCAAGCTGGGCATACACCGCCATCGGATAAACGCCCCACCAGTTGGGACCCGCGACGAAGATGGCGCCGTACTTCGACACGCTGCCGAGGCGCTCCTTCAGCTCCGGCCTCGCATTCGCCTGAAGCTCCCGTTTCGCTTCCTCCGTACAGGTTCTGTAGTCCTCGCTGTAGGGTTTCACAGTGTCGATCCTGAATACGTCCGCGTCCACGGCGTCCCTGATGTAACCCGCGATAAGCTCCGCGTTACCCTTCTCAAGGTTCCGGATATTGCCGCCGACATAGTTTTGCCCTCTGCGGGAGTAGTAAATCACAAGATTCTCAGCCATCGCCTTTACCTCCATCCATGAACCGCCTTACGTCCTGTTACATACGCTATTATATAAGAACCGCCCGGAATCAGCAATTCGATTTCAGGCGGTTTTTGATAAGTTATACTTATACGAAATCATGAGAGCCGTTTTCTGATCATTTCCGCGAACTCCTCAATATAGTAATTTGTCCTGATCTTCCGCCAGAACAGGCAGTATTTTCTCATTACCGGGCGGTTTTTACGGAACAGCGGGACCCTTGTGACCGCGGCGGAGGGTTCGGGGAGCCTGCCGATGGCCTCAACCGGCAAAAAGCCGCGATTCCCAATGACCATCAGTCTCGCCGATTCCTGGGTTTCCGCAAAGATAAAGTCGCTGTTAAAGCCGAGAATGTTCCGGTAATATTCCTCCTCCGTCGCCTGCTGCTCTTTGGATGAGACGATAATGCAGGAAGTCTGGATCAGATCGCACGGTTCAAGTCTGTCAAGCCGCGACAGGCGGCTCTTTTTGGGAAGTTCTATGAGACATTCGGCGTTTTTTAATTCCATATTGACGTAGTCCGCCGAAAACGCCCGCCTCTGATCGCTCAGAGCCATATCAAGCGTGCCGGAGACAAGCCCGTGATAAAGCTCCTCATGCGTGCCGCTCCGCACCGATACGGACACCTCCGGGTACGCGGCGGAAAACTCCGCGATTGCCTCCGAAAGCTCCGGGCCGGCATACAGGCTGATGTACCCGATATACAGCGTCATCTCCGCATCGCTGCCGAGCCGTACTGTCTCCCGCGTGACGATCTCCAGCTCTTTTAAGATCGCTTTGCACTTGCGATAGAAATATTCGCCGGCTCTTGTGACAGTGAACGTCCGGTTCTCTCGCTCAAGCAGCTTTACCCCGAGTTCTGTCTCCAGTGCCCGCATGGACTGCGAAATAGCGGATTGGGAGACGTAGTTTTTTTCGGCGGCTTCCGAAAAGCTGTTCTCGTCCACGATAGATACAAAATACCGCATTTGTCTTAAAAGCATAATTTCCCACCCCGCGTTTATTATTAAGACAAGAGTGAACCTCTGATACTGTTCCCGGATTAAAAGCTTTGATTTGCGATTCGCGCGCCATCTCATAAGTCCTCCGGCGCTATGTATAAGAGCGCGGAAATTATGGATCAATGCCTGCGCTCATTTTATTACTCATGGAACAATATCCGCATCGGCGCTGATAAATAGTGATTGGAGGAATATTCCTATCGCGAGAGAAAAACACTCATCTTATCTGATTCATCCTTTTTGAGCGATCTTCAACATGAATATCAGAATCACGCGCGCCTGTTATTCCCGCCGCAATGCCGGGAATATCCCGACACTTGTTAAAAGCTTGCTTGTTCTACTCAACTACCGCCGGTTTAATAAGCTTTGAGACAAGCCGGCCCGACCAGTTCCTCATAAGGACGTTATAGCCTTTGATATTGATTTTTTCATCGGTGCTCATCAGATCATATATGACATTCGCTTCTCTGACCTGATAAGGTATATCCTTAAATCCGTTTGAGATATAAAAATTGCGCCTGTTGATTCTTTCCTGCCTGTTTTCCGCCGCGTCGTCGAGACGCTCCCGCGCGAGGAACAGGGTTTTCCCCTTGAAGTAATCCTTTAAAAGTCGGAGTATTTTCCCTCCGTTTCCGCGTCCGCGTTTGGTTTTATCTACGGCTAAATAGAAAAGGTACGCGATACTCTCATATTCGATGACATAGGCGAAACCGATAAACTCGCTGTTTTCTTCGGCTGTGAGCGCAACGGCCCTGTTCTGAGCGGCACGTCTTTTTAACAGGAAAAACGGAGCGCGCTCGTCCCTTGGAAACGCGGATATATATAAATCCTTTATCAGTTTGTACTCGTTCTTATTAGCGTTATGAAGTTCCATAAATATAATTTCCTGTGATTTTATATATTAAGATTATACCACAAACCCCGCGAAAACTCAATACGCAACACGAAAAAGCGGCGCTGAAGCTGTCTGAAGATTGGGGCCGATTTCATTTTGCCGTGCCCCTATAGAGAAGATTCTCAATACAACAATTCAGGCTGATTATACGTACCGAAAGTCTGCCGTTTCCGAGTTTTTGGGGATTATCCCGCCGCGCCATGAGCCGTTTCCGCAAGTACAGCTTCAACAACACCATGCTCATCCATACGCGCAAAGCCGGTCGCGACACTCGTGACCGGCTGCAGCAAGTGGGAGCAGAAGTTCAACCGCCGCCGTAGGCTCTTTCGTCCGGGGGCGGTATTACTCGTCGGGCGGGCTGGCGGAGGGCTGGTCTTCTGACAACAGCTTCTTCAGCTCCTCCATGAACGTGTTTATGTCCTTGAACTGCCGGTAGACGGACGCGAACCTGACATACGCTACCTCGTCCAGCGATTTCAGCTTGCGCATGACTATCTCACCTATGCGGCTTGTGGGTACCTCGCGGGCCATGGAGTTCTGGCACTCCTGCTCAACCTCGGCGGTCAGCTTCTCTATCTGCTCCATCGTCACCGGGCGCTTCTCCGAGGCGCGTATGATTCCGTTGATTATCTTGTCCCGGTCAAAGGTCTGACGGCTGCCGTCCTTCTTTATCACAATCACGGGCATATGCTCCACAAATTCGTAGGTTGTAAAGCGCTTCATGCAGGCGAGACATTCACGGCGGCGCCGTATGTTGTCCCCCATGGGACGCGAGTCCATCACCTTGCTGTCGTCAAAACCGCAAAACGGACATCTCATTTTATTATCCTTCCTCTCCAAATTAGTCGCGGCAGCGAATCTCACTTGCCGCGCGCTTCACGCACTGCCTCCTCAAGACGCTTCAGATCTATCGGCTTGGCTACGTGACCGTTCATGCCCGACTCCATGGCGCGCCTGATGTCCTCCGCGAACGCGTCGGCGGTCATGGCGATTATGGGTATAGTGCCGGCCTGCGGGTGCTCGCTGGCTCTTATGGCGACCGTGGCCTGATAGCCGTTCATCACGGGCATCTGCACGTCCATGAGAATCAGGTCGTACTCCCCGACGCCGGAGCGAATAAAACGGTCAAAGACCTTCTGGCCGTTCTCCTCTATATCCACAGTCGCGCCGAGCATATCAAGAAGTTCCTGTAGGATCTCGGCGTTAAGCTCGTTGTCCTCGGCGGCAAGAATGTGCAGTCCGCGCAGCTCGCCGCTGCCGCCGTCAGGTTCGCTCTCAGCCGGCGGGTTCGCGGCGCTCATCAGCCGCTCCATCGTCAGCTCAAAGTTCGTCAGGAAGAAGGGCTTTGGCAGGAACCCGTCTATGCCCGCTTTCGTCGCCTCATCCTTCAGATCCGACCAGTCATAGCTGCTCATGAGAAGAATGGGTACCTTATCTCCCACTATCTCGCGGATCAGCCTCGACGTCTCTATGCCGTCAGCGCCGGGCATCTTCATGTCCAGCAGTATTACGTCGTACCGCTCACCGGACTTCAGGGCGTCTACGGCGGCGCTGCCGTCAAGCCGGTAATCCACGTCCACGCCCGTGCCCTCCATGGCGCCGCGCACATAGGCGCAGATGTCCTCCTCGTCGTCCACAACGAGTACGCGCTTTATGCCGTTATCCGACCAGAACCGGCTGTTCGTGTCGCGCTGCTGGATGCGCAGATCAAGATCAACGGTGAAGGTGCTGCCCTTGCCCTGCTCGCTCTCCACGGTGATATTGCCCTCCATCAGGTCCACAAGCTCCTTCGTAATCGCCATGCCGAGGCCGGTGCCCTGGATCTTGTTGGTGCTGGAGTTCACCTCGCGGGTGAACGCGTCGAATATATTCTTCCGGTACTCGGGGGACATACCGATGCCGTTATCCTTTATGATAAAGCGTATGTGGGCGAAGTTCTTCGCGGCCTGGGGCATCTGGCGTATGGTGAATGTGATGGCGCCGCCGACGGGGGTGTATTTTATGGCGTTGGACAGTATATTCAGAAGTATCTGGTTAATGCGGAGCTTGTCGCCCAGCAGGTGCTCGGACTTGAGATCGGCCACCGACACGTCAAAGGTCTGGTCCTTCGCCTTTATCTGGGGCAGCGCGACGGTGACTAAATTGTCCACGATCTCCGCCAGGTTTATCTCGGTGATGTTCAGGACGGTCTTGCCGGCCTCTATCTTGCTCATGTCAAGGACGTCGTTAATAAGCCCCAGCAGGTGCTGGCTCGACGCCATGACCTTATCCGCGTGGTCACGGACACGCTCCGGGTCGTCCGCGTCACGCTGGATAAGCGTGCAGAAGCCGACTATG
>CAYQWH010000074.1:5611-8344 GCA_964421265.1 uncultured Oscillospiraceae bacterium
CGTTCATGGGCGTGCGGATGTCGTGGCTCATATTGCTGAGGAACGTGCTCTTGGCGCGGTTCGCGGACGTGGCGATATTCATCGCGTCCTCCAGGTTCTTCTCACGGTCCTTCTCGGCGGTGCGGTCGGAGATGACAAGGATGGCCTTGTCCACGTTCTCAACGCTCACGCGGTAGACCATGGTGACGAACCAGCGGTGCTCCCCGCTGGCGCGGTGCACGCGCTCCTGCTCAATGGTGAAGGAGCCGCCGGGAGTCAGCTTATCGAACCGCTCGGCGTATTCGCTGTCAGACGCGTCCTGCCCCTCAGTCAGGTTCAGCGCGTGCACGTCCTTCTCCACCTCCTCCACCGGTATGCCCAGCAGCAGGTCTATATTGGGACTGACGTACTCCACGGATTTGTCCTCGGCGGCAAGCATGACGAACGCGTCGCCGACGCTCCGGGTGAGCACGTCGAAGAGCTGTTCCCTGTAGCGCACCTCGTGGGCGATGCGCGCCATGGCCTTCTGGTTCCGCCGTATGAGCGCCAGAATCGTGGCGGTTATCGCGGTCACGATGACGATGACGAAGATGAAAAGCTGGGACAGGTTCAGAATGTGGTTGCTCTGCTCCAGCAGCACGTCGCTGGCGACGACGGTGATATAGTACCACCCGTCAGTCTGGGACACGGGCACGAACGCGTAGATGTACTCGATGCCGTCGGAGGTGGCGTAACGGACGATGCCCGCGTTGCCAACGGCCATCGCCTGCTTGAAGCTGTCAAGCACCGGCTGGCCGTCCTCGTTGGTGTCCGACTCCAGCCACATGGCGTCGAACACGTTCAGATATGTGTGTGTGCTGTCGCGGTGGATGGAGCGTATGAGTATATCGCCGCTCTGGTCAACTATATAGGAGAAGCCCGCGCCGTCGTACACGGACAGGGAGAACTCGGCGGCGATATGGGAGACGGCGATGGAACGGCACGCTATGCCCTCGCTGCCGTCGGTGAACGTGAAGCGCTCGTAGCAGGTCAGGATGCGCAGACCGTTCAGCTCGCTGATGTGCGGTTCCTCAACACCGCTCTCGCCGTAGGCGGCGTACGCGGCGGCGCGCTCGTCAGAGAGCTGGGTGCGGAACGACGGGGCGTCGGTGGAGTAGATGACGTTCCGCTCCACGTCCACCACGGAGTAGTAAGTCAGATCCGAGGCGTCGGTGAAGGTGCGGAGCCGCTCCTCGATATATTGTATGTCGGTGGATTCCGCCCGCGCCATGCTGATAGCCATGCCGTGGATGCTCTGCAGCCCTAACTCCAGATACACGGAGAAGGCGTGACTCGCCTGCATGGTCACCTGCCGCAGATCCGTCACGGAGAGCTGCCACAGGGAGTCCTGCACATTCGTTATGTAGTACGCGCCGCCGAATATCAGGACGAAAACGACAATGACAGCGAGTATAGCGGCGAGAAACGATCGTTTCACTTTCATGGAGCAGTTCCTTCCTGAGCCTTGCCGTAGAGCAGCGTGCGCAGCAGGCTCACCGCGCCGTCCGTGTCCAGGCCCTGTAAAATCTGAGTACAGCACTCCCTCATGGACGTCTCGACGGGGAGGTTCAGGTCATAATCCACGCGCAGGACGTGGCGGCCATTGGTCAGGTACGGCACGCTGGGGACTATGGTCTGCTCAGAGGGCACGGATTCGTCAATGAGCGGGCTGTAGGAGCACTGGCTGCTGCAGTAATATCCCAGAACTTCCGGCTGCGTCAGGAACTCGATCAGCTTCTTCGCCTCGGCTATGTGCTCACTGTTTACGTTTATGCCGATACAGGTGTCCACGTTCATCAGGAGGACGCTGCCGTCCTCAAGTATCGGGTAGGGGTAGACGCCGTAGTCGAAGTCCACGTCAAGGCGGATACTCGCCCAGCCGCCGCTTATCATGAAAGGCCGGTCGCCGGCGGCGAAAAGCTCCAGGTCGTCCGAGGTCTGCTCGGTGACAAGCGTCTCCTGACAGTCGATCCAGCCGCGATCGCGCATATCCTCAACAAACTCAATGCCGGGTCTGAGCTGCTCCGCCAGATCCAGTTCGCCGCTGTTGAATTTTTCTATTATGGCGGAGGAGTCCTCGCTCCGGTACACGTCGTACATACCCGCCCCCATGACAACGGTGTAGAGGGAGGCGTAGTTGTTCGCGATTATCGGCGTGACGCCCCGGCTCACGAAGTAGTCGCACACGGCGGTGAACTGGGCAAGGTTCTCCGGTACCTCCTGGCCGTTCTCCTCCAGAAGGTCGGTGTTGATGTAGAGGTTATAGGAGGAGACGCAGGTGGGGAGGAAGTATATGGAGCCGTCGTCCTCCGTGAACTGGTCAGCCGCCCAAGGCAGGTAGTTATCCAGAGTCGAGATGTCCGAGAGATCCGCCAGGTCGCCGTTCGCGCCCATGGAGACGATGTGGTCATGGTCGATCATGATGATGTCGTCCAGGTGCCCCGTCGCCTGGCGCAGGTCGAAGGCGTCCCAGTACGCCTGGCCCTTGATGCCCTCGTAGGTAACATATATGTCAGGATTGTCGTTCATGAACCGGCATAGCGCGTTTTCGATGGATATGAGGTTCACGGCGTCGGCCTTGTAGCCGAAGAACGTGACGACAGTGTCGCCGGCTGTGTCGTCGGTCTCCACGTCGTATTCCTGGATAAGCTCGTTGCCGTAAGCCGACGAGCAGCTGTTCAGGAGCGCCAGGAGCAGCGCCATGACCGATATTAT
>CAYQWH010000075.1:0-7969 GCA_964421265.1 uncultured Oscillospiraceae bacterium
GACAGAAATATGTCCTACAACGCCTCGTATACTACTGAGACTAACTCTTATACTGAGGGCACGAGCGGCAGCGTCGTTGTTGGGTGCTACCATATACGGCTCAATACCGTTTACTCAAGCTATTCCGCCGCGAAGCAGGCAGCGGACGCATCCCCTATCTCCGCCGTCAACACCTTCATCCGTTACGAGAACGGCTCCTATGTCGTTCTGGGCGGAGCGTTCACCAGTTCCGCTGACGCGAGCAACTGCGCGTCCGCCATTGGTGTAACGTCATACTCCATAGATAACGGCTCCAAGTATACGGTGACGGTTGTGGAGACTGGCACTTACAATATCCTATTTGAGTTTGACTGCGGGACAACCTACAGTCTGGCAGTGCGCCCGAGGAGCACGAACGGGGAGAAGACGCTTACATATTTCAAGGGCAACCAGTATTACGGCGACTTTGTCTACAACAGGAGCGGCGGGGAGTACCTGACTATAATAAACTATGTGAACATAGAAGATTACGTGAAGGGTGTTCTGCCGTCGGAGATGGGCGCGTCGTGGCCGCTTGAGGCGCTTAAAGCGGGAGCTGTGTGCGCGAGAACATACGCCATGTCATATCTCAACAAACACGCCTCTCTTGGTTTCGACCTGTGCAATACGATAGAATGTCAGGTATATTATGGGCGCAGGAATACCACCACTAACAGCGACGCGGCGGTTGAAGCCACCGCGGGACAGTACCTTACATACGACGGCGCGCTGTGTGAGACATACTACTACTCCTGCAATGGCGGAGCCTCCGAGGACGTGGAGAATGTGTGGGACGAGGAGTACCCATATCTGCGCGGCGTACAGGATCCCTATGAGGCGGCTATCGCTGACAACATCTCCAATTACTCATGGACAAAGACGTTTACAGGAGAAGAATTGGCGGCGAAGCTTCAAAGTAAGGGCTATAACTGTTCGACAATAGTAAAGTTTGAGATAACCAAGTTTACGGATATGGGAAATGTGTATAAAATAACCTTGACGGACTCTAACGGGAAGATGTTCAGCGTCTCCAAGGACAAAGCGCGGACATTTCTTGGGCTGCGTTCCCTGCGGTATACAGTGGCAGGCGCGACCGCGACCGGGGATGACGCGTATTATGTCAATTCATCCGAGGACTCCATAAGCTCCCTGAATGGCGTTTACGCGATAGGTTCCGATGGTACCGCGAAGCTGTCCGGCGGTACAGTCTACGCTATCACCGGGACGGGTAATGTGGAGGCTGTTGACCCTTCCGGCAGCGTCAGTAGTTCCGGGAACTCCTTCGTTATAAAAGGCACAGGTTACGGCCACAACGTGGGTCTGAGTCAGTGGGGCGCTTATTCCATGGCGAAGTATTTCAACAAGAGCTATATTGATATTCTGACGTTTTACTACACAGGAACTGAGGTTACCTCATCCAAGTGAAACGGACGGTGGCTGTGAATATATGAAAACATCTGATTTTTACTATGACCTTCCAAAGGAACTGATTGCGCAGACTCCGCTTGATGAGCGCGACCAATCGAGGCTGATGGTTCTGGACAGAGCGACCGGAGCGGTGGAGCACCGGCATTTCTATGAACTTCCGGATCTGCTGCGGAGCGGCGATTGCCTTGTCCTGAACGATTCAAAAGTTCTGCCGGCAAGACTGTTCGGCCGCCGCGACACGGGCGGTACCACAGAGGTTTTGCTTTTAAAGGATATGGGCGAGAACGTTTGGGAATGTATGACGAAGCCCGGACGCAAAACAAGGACAGGCACACATCTCATATTCGGAGACGGAGAGCTATCCGCGCTCGTTATCAATGAGGTCGCGGATGGCAACCGGCTGATAAAATTCGAGTATGATGGTGTGTTTATGGAGGTGCTGGATAAGCTTGGACAAATGCCGTTGCCGCCATATATTCATGAGAAGCTGGAGGACGGGTCAAGGTACCAGACGGTTTACTCCCGTGAACCGGGTTCCGCCGCCGCGCCTACTGCCGGGCTGCATTTTACGGATGAGCTTCTTGGCGCTGTCAGAGCGCGTGGGATAAAAACCGTGTTTGTCACGCTGCATGTTGGTCTGGGTACATTTCGCCCTGTAAAGGAGAATGATATTGAAGATCACAATATGCACTCGGAGTACTGCGAAATTCCGGAGGAGACGGCGAGGATTATCAACAGCACAAAGCTTGGCGGAGGACGCGTTGTCTGTGTAGGCACAACCTCCTGCCGCACCATAGAATCTTTCGCTGATGACAGCGGTCTGGTAGCTCCATCCAGCGGTTGGACTGATATTATTATTTACCCCGGTTACAGGTTCAAATGTATGGATGCGCTCATAACTAATTTTCATCTACCGGAAAGCACACTGCTTATGTTAGTCTCAGCATTCGCAGGACGTGCGCAAGTGCTCGCCGCCTACGAGGAGGCGATCCGCCAGCGATACAGATTTTTCAGCTTCGGCGATGCCATGTTCATCGAATAAGAACACTTTTTCAGACCTCCCGCAGACCTCAAAAAGCCCGGTGCCGTAAGGGTTCCGGGCTTTTTCTATGTCTCATCGTCGGTGTAGATAAATTCGTGGATTATGCCGTTTCGGAAGGTGATGGAGCGGATTTTGCCATTATCAATACAAAAGTTGGACGTTACCGAATTTATAAATTCTTTGAGTATCCGGGGGTCAGATTCCTCCAGCTCGTTCTTCTGGATAACATACTCCCGTTCGGACATCTCCTCATCCGCGTATAGGAACAGCGACTTCAAGCGAGACAGCGCCCTCTCCAAGCGACGTTTCTCGGTGAGCAGTATTTCCCTCTCACTGGCGGGAATGTCCTCGGTACGCTGCGCTGTGGATGGTACGGCAGAAGGCTGTCCCGGCCAAAAACTGATAAACAAAAAGACGATGGAGAACGAGCAGATGGGTGCGCTCATTACCCGTATGGAAGATGACAACGTCAGTCGGCTGGTGGTAAAGCCGCCTTGGGACTAACTATCGGTACGGCAATATGACAATTATTACAATTGTATCTATGGTCCTAATAGCTTAAGATGTGTTGTCAAGCCCAGTAATAACGGGGTTTCCGCATCACCTGAGATTGCTGACCGAAATGCTGGATCTGTTATCATGGAGCTGTTTTAGGGTCTTAACGTCGTGTTTTTAACAAGGCCACAAAATCTGACGCAGATATGACGTTAAACGCGTATATGGAACTACCATATGTAAGCGCGCGAGAGGTGCTGCCTGTGAATGGCGCGGAGAACAGGAAGCCCATGAGAGAATTTCCGGAACCGTGTATGAGAAAATTACCACTCCAAATGGAAAGCGAGGACGAATTATGTTGTTGGACACAGAAAGACTTATCCTGCGCCGCTGGGAAGAGAGCGACGCGGAGGATCTGTACAAATACGCCAGTGACCCCGATGTGGGACCGAGCGCCGGATGGCCGCCCCATCAAAGCGTCGCAGAGAGCTTGAATGTAATCAGGAATGTGCTCAATGGGGCCGAATGCTACGCGATCTGTCTGAAGGACGACGGAAAGGCAATCGGAGCCATTGAACTGATGCTGAACGGGCATACGGACATGACGGAGCGCGATGATGAGTGTGAGCTGGGATACTGGCTGGGGAAGCCGTTCTGGGGCCGGGGCATCATGCCAGAGGCCGCCAGAAGGATTATCCGACACGCTTTTGAGGATCTCGGCATGAACAAGGTGTGGTGCGGATATTATGAGGGCAACACAAAGTCAAAGCGCGTCCAGGAAAAGGTCGGATTTCGGTACCAATGGAGATCAGAGAATGTGGATGTGCCGCTGATGAATGAGAAGCGTACCGGCTATGTGAGCAGCATGACGAAGGATGAGTGGATGCGGGAGAGACAGATCGGGATTTACGGGAATAATGAAAATGAAGCGTCCATTTTGTGATATAAAGATGACGCGAGGCTATTTGAATTGCGGCTTAGCCCTTTGGAGCACCAGAAAACACAAGATAAACCTGCTTCCGAATAGCAGGAGTAATATGCTTCCTATCATAAACGACCGATCATGTAAAACGTGACTGCTGCCCAGAATGTAAGCGCATAATTATTGGCTGTACAGAGCATGAAAGTAGCGTTGCGTCATATTTTCCGGCTTTGCGAGGAGAATATGACGTACACACAACCGCCGATGAAACCAAATCCTTTACTCCGTAACAGCGCATACGGCGCGTTTGCGGAAAAGTTTATAAAGCACGTGAATACCGTTGGCATTTAACGCCTCCAGATCGCGCGCGAAGATTGAATCAGGGGTTCTCTGCGCCTAATGCGGCCAACGCCGGCACCAAAGACGCGATGCCACAACTGAGCCAGCGCCAGAACGGGAGAAGCCCGGAGCCAATATGTCAGGCAACGGAAATGGACGTACCAAAAACATACGGAGTGGCAGCCGCAAATATGGTACGGCACTGCTTGCCTACGGCGAAAAGCGCTTTTATTTTACTGATGTGTTCGATAATGGCATCGCCGAAGCTATAGCAGTCATAGGGCAGCCTCTCAGATTGGGAAAAACAGATTGTCTGCTCTTGCGGTCTTTATGGCGCCCGCGACTCTTGCGGCGCGGTTAAAGAACGATACTGTTTACATACTGATTGTGTTCCAATATATATTATTTTAATAGATCAGCTAAAGTTTTTCCATAAAAATAGTCATGGACTATTTTATCAAATTCAGTCCATAACGGCAGGGTTTTACATTCAGCCGCCCTGTGACACGGCGGAGCGCCTTTTACAAGGCAGGCGACTGTGGCGAGTGAGCCTTCCATAAGTTCAAGAACCTCACCAATATTATATTCTTCCGGCTTTTTGCAGAGTTTGTAACCTCCCCACCTTCCGCTGGCCGCTGTGAGCATATTTTCTTTTACAAGCTTTTTTACTATAATCTCCAGATACTTTTTTGAAAGTTCCTGCCGATCTGCAATATCCTTCAGAGGAATGAAGTCCTCTGAATCCTGCTCCGCTATATCAATCAAAACGCGAAGAGCATAGCGCCCTTTTGTAGAAATCATGTTATAATTATCCTCCTAACAGGACTTTTACCTATTATACCACAGGATGAGTAGGAAATCAACAGCATCCGAAAAATGGTAAATATGTTCGGCAAAATAACTAAAAGCTCAATATTATTTTTATCGTATTTAGAAGTTTGCCAGAAAAAATGGGATATTTTAAATTAACCTATTGACATAGTAGGGGAATGGTGCTATAATGCGCCTAAAGTTTGAGCAGATTATTAGAAAGGAGCTGTAGATGATGACCGAGCTTGCTACTGACAGGTTCAATATCGTTATGTGTTGTCGAATGCTAAACTCCCGGGCATATTATATGGCTGGGGTGCATTCGTGTTTGCTTGCGCCTCGATACGAAACATCACTATAGGATGTTTGTATACTGTTTGCCATTTGCCCGGGAGCTTTTAAGGAGCTTCCGGTATTTTATTTGCCTGAACCGGACAGCTACATATCGCTCGAACTGATAAAAATCTAAAATTAAGGAGATTATTACCATGAGTGAATACAAATTTGAGACTTTGCAGCTTCATGTCGGACAGGAGCAGGCGGATCCAGCCACGGATTCGAGGGCGGTGCCTATCTATCAGACAACATCGTATGTGTTCCACAACTCCGAGCACGCGGCTGCCCGTTTTGGGCTGACAGACTCTGGCAATATTTACGGTCGGCTGACCAATTCTACGCAGGAGGTGCTGGAAAAGCGCCTGGCGGCGCTGGAGGGCGGCGTAGCCGCGCTGGCGCTGGCGTCCGGCGCCGCGGCGGTCACCTATGCGATAGAGGCTCTCGCGCAGAAGGGCGACCATATCGTAGCGCAGAAGACCATCTACGGCGGCAGCTATAATCTGCTGGCGCACACCTTCCCGCAGTACGGTATTACCACCACTTTTGTAGACGCGCACAACCTTGATGAACTGGAATCGGCGATCCAGGAGAACACCAAGGCGGTCTATCTGGAAACGCTGGGCAATCCGAACAGCGATATCCCCGACATTGACGCCATCGCGGAAATCGCTCACAAGCACGGTCTGCCGCTGGTGATTGACAACACGTTTGGCACGCCGTACCTGATCCGTCCAATAGAGCACGGCGCTGACATCGTTGTACATTCCGCGACAAAGTTCCTCGGCGGGCATGGCACCACACTTGGCGGCATTATAGTTGATTCGGGCAAGTTTGACTGGAAAGCCAGCGGGAAATACGCGCCTATTGCGGCGGCGAACCCGAGCTATCACGGCGTTTCGTTTGTGGACGCCGCGGGACCGGCGGCGTTTGTAACATACATCCGCGCCATATTGCTGCGTGATACCGGCGCTACGATTTCTCCGTTTAACGCGTTCCTGCTCCTGCAGGGAGTGGAGACGTTGTCATTGCGCCTTGAGCGCCACGCGGAGAACACGAAGAAGGTAGTTGAATACCTGGCGAAGCATCCGCAGGTTGAGAAGGTCAACCATCCGTCCCTGCCGGATCATCCCGACCATGAGCTGTATAAGAAGTACTTCCCCAATGGCGGCGCCAGCATCTTCACCTTTGAGATCAAAGGCGGCCAGAAAGAGGCGTGGAAATTCATCGACAACCTGAAGATTTTCTCTCTGTTGGCGAATGTGGCGGACGTCAAGAGCCTCGTTATCCATCCCGCGACGACGACTCACTCACAGCTTTCACCGGAAGAGCTGCTTGACCAGGGCATTAAGCCGAATACCATCCGCCTGTCTATCGGCACTGAACATATTGATGATATTATAGCCGATCTGGAGAACGGGTTTGCTGCCGCAAAAAGCGCTGAATGATTGAGATACGTAACCTGTCTAAAAAATTCCCTTCGCCGAACGGAGACTTTGACGCGCTCAGAGATATCAATCTGACAATTCCGGACGGTGAGATCTTCGGCATTATTGGCATAAGCGGGGCGGGAAAATCCACGCTGGTTCGATGTATGAACCTGCTGGAGGTTCCCACCTCCGGGCAGGTGCTGGTGGATGGGAAAGACATCACACAGCTTGACAATAAGGAACTTCTCACTTTACGACGGCACACAGGGATGATTTTCCAGAAGTTCAATCTGCTGATGCAGCGCACGGTGATAAAAAATGTCATGATACCTATGGAAATCGCCGGTGTGCCGAAGGCGGAGCAGAAGGCGAAAGCCCTGGAACTGCTTGAACTGGTAGGACTGTCTGACCAGAAAGACAAGTATCCTTCTCAGTTATCCGGCGGACAGCAGCAGCGTGTGTCCATCGCGCGGGCGTTGGCCAACAACCCGAAAGTGTTGCTATGTGATGAGCCGACCTCCGCGCTTGACCCGCTGACGACAAGCTCGATATTGAAGCTGCTGAAAGAGATTAATCAGAAGCTGGGAGTGACCATTGTCATGATTACGCACCAGATAGAGGTCGTGCAGAAAATTTGCGGACGTGTCGCGGTCATTGACCACGCGACGATTGCGGAGCAGGGGCTGACAAGTGAGGTATTCGCGAATCCGAAAGCTCTGGTAACGAAGCAGCTTCTGGGAAGAGAGGATTGGAATGAGTGAAACGATTGCCGCGTTTTGGAACCGTTACAGCGGTATGCTGCTTGAGGGTACGATAGATACGCTCGTCATGACGTTTTGCGCGACATTCTTTGCTTACCTGATTGGCCTTCCGCTTGGTATTTTGCTGATTGTCACCCGCAAAGGCGGTATATGTGAAAATACATGGATATACCGCGTCATAAACTGGATTGTCAATATCGGACGGAGCCTGCCGTTTATAATCCTGATGGTGCTTATCATGCCGGTTACGAAGGTTGTGATGGGAACCAAGCTGGGTGTGCGCGGCGCCATATTTCCCCTTGTAGTGTCAGCGGCTCCGTTCATAGCGCGTATGGTCGAGACGGCGTTGGCGGAAATTGATTCCGGCGTTATCGAGGCTGCCCAGGCGATG